>JAMXLI010000001.1 GCA_024281115.1 Terriglobales bacterium
TCGCCAACCCGCTGGGCGCGATTGCTTCGGCGGCGCTGCTGTTGCGGTATTCGGCGCAAATGGAGCAGGAAGCCAGCGAAGTGGAAGCGGCCATCGGGCAGGTGCTCGAAGCCGGTTATCGCACCCCGGACCTGGGACATGGCAAAAACCATCAGCTTGTGCAAACCACCGAACTCGGCGCCCTGGTGGAGCGAGAGCTGGCCAGCATTCTCGATAGCCGCTACGCCTATCATGCCGTCTGATCCTGCATCACGGAGCCCGATGAGCCGGCCGCGCACGCTTTTCCAAAAAATCTGGGACGAGCACCTGGTGTGCGCGCCAGCAGGCGAGCCGGCCCTGCTCTACATTGACCTGCACCTGGTACACGAGGTGACATCTCCGCAGGCCTTTGAGGGGTTGAGGCAGGCCGGCCGCAAGGTCCGCCGTCCCGACCTGACGTTCGCCACGGTGGACCACAACGTACCCACCACGGCGGCCGACCGCTTTGTCATTCGCGATGCCATTGCCGCTCAGCAGGTGCAAGCCTTGCAGCGGAATTGCGGGGAGTTCGAGGTGCCGCTGTTTGGCATCGGCTCCCCCGAGCAGGGCATCGTTCACGTGATCGGGCCGGAGCTGGGGCTCACTCGGCCGGGCGCGACCATTGTCTGCGGCGACAGCCATACCAGCACGCACGGCGCGTTCGGCGCGCTGGCCTTCGGGATCGGCACCTCGGAAGTCGAGCATGTGCTGGCTACGCAATGCCTGCGCCAGCAGCAGCCGCGCACCATGCAGGTGCGAGTGAGCGGCACGCTGCCCGCGGGCGTAACCGCCAAGGACCTCGCTCTCGGAATCATTGGCCGGATCGGGACCGACGGCGCCACCGGGTACGTGGTCGAGTATGCCGGCGAGACCGTGCGCGATCTCTCCATGGAAGGCCGCATGACGCTGTGCAACATGAGCATCGAGGCAGGCGCGCGCGCGGGCATGGTGGCGCCCGACGAAACCACGTTCGCCTACCTGCGGGGACGGCGCTTCGCGCCTTCAGGACGCGGATGGGACGAGGCCGTGGCCTATTGGCAGACCCTGGCCTCCGACTCTCACGCCGTCTTCGATCGGGTGATCGAAATCGATGCCGGATTGCTGGCCCCGGCGGTCACCTGGGGCACGAGCCCGGGGATGGTTGTGCCGGTCAGCGAGCGTGTTCCCGATCCCTCGCTTATGGCCTCGGAGGGGGAACGCCAGGCCGCCGAGCGGGCGCTGCGCTACATGGGATTAACTGCCGGAACCGCGGTGCAGGACGTGGCCGTGGACCGGGTCTTCATCGGCTCGTGCACCAACTCCCGCCTGGAGGATTTGCGCGCCGCCGCCGAGGTGGCGCGCGGCTACAAGGTGCATCCCCGGGTGAAAGCCATGGTGGTTCCGGGCTCGCAGGCAGTCAAGCGGCTGGCGGAAGCGGAAAAGCTGGACGAAATTTTCCGCCAGGCCGGATTTGAGTGGCGGGAATCGGGCTGCTCCATGTGCCTGGGCATGAATCCCGATATCCTACAACCGCAGGAGCGCTGCGCTTCCACCAGCAATCGTAACTTTGAAGGCCGGCAGGGAGCGGGTGGGCGTACCCACCTGGTGAGCCCGGCAATGGCCGCCGCCGCCGCAGTGGCCGGTCATTTCGTGGACATTCGCCACTGGGAGTACAAGGCTTGATGCAGCCCTTCCGAAAACATACCGGCACGGTCGCGCCGCTGGAGCGCGCCAACATAGATACCGACCAGATCATTCCCAAGCAATTCCTGAAGCGTATCGAGCGGACCGGGTACGGCCAATTCCTCTTTTATGGCTGGCGTTACCTTCCCGATGGCACGCCGGATCCCGCGTTTGTGCTGAATGAGCCGCGCTATCGCGGGGCCAGTATTCTGCTGGCCGGCCGCAACTTCGGCTGCGGCTCCTCCCGCGAGCATGCGCCCTGGGCGCTTCTGGACTACGGATTTCGCGCCATCATCGCGCCCTCGTTTGCCGATATTTTCGCCATGAACTGCTCGAAAAACGGCATCCTCACGGCCGTGCTGGAACAGGCGCAGGTCGATGCGTTGATTACGCGCGCGGCGGCTCAGCCCGGCTACGAGCTCACCGTGGACCTGGAGCAATGCGAAGTGCGGGACCGGGCTGGTTACGCCGCCAGCTTCGCCATCGACGAGTATCGCCGGCGTTTCTTGCTGGAAGGCCTCGACGATATTGGAATCACGCTGCAATACGGCGATGCCATTGCGCAGTACGAAGCGCGTCGCCAGCCCTTCACTTCGCCGGCGCGAGCGCGCTGAACCCCGCTTCCATTCAGCCTTTCCCAACGAGCGCAGGCGCGCGCGCTTTTTCGTGGATCTATGGCGTAGCCTGCGAGGCGGGCCGTTCAGGTATCTGCGTTGCCCGCAATTGGGCGAGTTCGCGCAACGTTCTCTGCCAGTCCTTATCGTGTTTCTTGGTGGCAATGGGGGCGTTGAGGTTGGCGTAGAACGCCAGGATGTTCTCTCGCAATTCCGGCGTTACCGATTGGAACTTGTGCTCGGCCAGCCTATCCACAAGAGACGCGTAAGTTTCGTCGGTCAGCGGGTACTCGCCGGCCTGGGTTACACGTCCGGTATCGAAGTCGCGGTTATCGAGCGCAACCCGGCGTTCGCGCACCTGCGCCAGCAACTGGGCGTAGCGGTCCAGGGTCTGGTTCACGCTTCTGAGATACATGTCTTCGGTGCGTGGGCTGGGCAAAGTGAAGTCAATCGCCTTGAAGGGGCCAACCTTGGGCACCAGACGGAACAGAAAAGCCAGAATGCGGGCGCCGAGCCCGGGCCGGGTGTAAGTCTTGCCCCAGTTCTTCTCATATTGCGCGCGCGATAGCCGGTAGAGAAATTTTCTGCGATTAAAATTCGGGGTCTCCCGCACGATGTCCGCGCGCTTGGTGGCCAGCGCCACCCGCGTCATCTCCGGGAGAATTCTGCTGACCGAACGGCGGTAGGTGCCGATCGCCAGATCCAGGCTCTTGAACAGGTCGGCAAGCTCGATGCCGTAAGTTTCCTTGAAGGCGCGCTCCAGGAGCGGCTTAGAAACTTCAAAGCCGATGAAATCGTGGTAGGTATCGGAGGCGAAGCGGTTCTTGGCTACCTGCGTAACATCGAATCCGAACTCGGTGCGAATGTGCGCCTTGGCGTCGTCGGCGTAGGTGACCGCGTTGCCATACTTGCGTCGCAGCTTGGGGTAGTGCAGCGCCACGGCCTCGTTCACCGCCGGGTGCCCGCTCACGTCGGAAGCGTAGTGCGCCAGGGCGCCCAGGGCGAAGGCGTATTCGTTCAGGTCGGAGGAATCGTTGATGAGCGCCTCGACGAAATCGCCGCTGCGCACATAGTGCGCCAGGTCGCTGAATTTCTTGTTGCCGAACGGATAGTAGCCCATGTCCTGGATGAGGCTGCCGCCGTAGGCGTAGGCGTGGGCCTGGCGCAACTGCTCGGGCGTGGCCTGCGGGAAGCGCTCCAGGAGCACCGGCCGCATGGACTTCTCCCAGAGTAGATCGATGACCTCCTCGTGGGTGAGCACCGAATAGCTGATGGAGCGCGGTGCGCTCACAAGGAAGAAAGCCAGGCAGGCCAGAATCCCCGCCAGCCGTCCCCGCTGCGCGCGCAAACAGTGCGACAGTGTTTTGAACATGAACGAATGCACTCCCTCAGGTACTCTGATGCAAGACGGAGCCGCGGTTTTGGCTGCACGCCCGCGCCAGGACCAATTCCAGGGAGGTAAATTCACCTTTGAGCAGGGCCGAAATACGAGGTGAAGCACGTCCGGGCAGCTGGGTTTCTGTGGCCGCAACGTCGTTCCAGCAAGGGGGGCTTGTCCTGGTGCTGGTCCTGGGCGCTGTTCTGCGCCTGGCCTGGCTGGGACGCAAGAGCTTCTGGCTGGACGAAATCATCAGCGTCTGCATCGCGCGCCTGGATGCTCCGGGTTTCCGCAACATCGTCTTCAGCTGGGAAGCAAACATGTCGCTGTATTACGCGCTGCTGCGCGTCTGGATGGGCGCCGGGGCGGAGCGCGAGTTCGCCATACGGCTGCTGTCCGCGATTCCGGCAATTCTCGCGGTGCTGGTGTTCTACAAAGTGGGGGCGCGCCTATTCGGGCCGGGCACGGGCGTTACGGCAGCCCTGCTGCTCGCCGTGAACGCATTTGCCGTTCGCTATGCGCAGGAAGCGCGCAGCTACAGCCAATATCTGCTGCTGGTGCTGGTGGCGTGCTGGATGTTTCTGCGGGCCGCCGAATCGGGGCGGCATCGAGACTGGGCAGGGCTGGCGCTAGTCCTGACACTAGCCATTTACAGTCACTTCTTTGCCGCGCTGTTTGTGCCCGTGTTGTGGGCGGGTGCCGCATACCACCCGCGCCGCTACCAGGTCTGGAAACCGCTGCTCGCGGCCAGCCTCGCCACGGGGACCGCAGCTCTGCCGCTTCTTTTATTCGTGCTGCTGAAAGACAAAGGCCAACTGGACTGGGTACCAAAAACGCGACCGCAACAGTTCTATGATTTGTTCGAACTGATGAGCGGGCATGGTGGATGGCCGCTGCTCGCGCTGTCCGGCGCCTTCTTATTGTGCGCGGCGGTGGGGGCTGTGCGCTGCGCGAATGCCGCGCGTGCGAATCGCTGGCCCCACATCTTGTTGTGGTCGTGGCTGCTCCTGCCCATTGCCCTGACCGCCTTGGCATCTCTCTGGAAACCGCTTTTTGTGCCGCGATTCCTGCTCCTCTGCCTACCGCCATTCCTGCTGCTTGTAGCAGCCGGCGCGCGGGTCATGCGGCCGCAATGGCTGTTCGCGCTGGCGCTGTTTGCCCTGACTGGGCTTTCCTTGCGCGCGACAGCGGAGTATTACCGCACCGGCTTTGATCCTCCGGAGCAGAATTGGCGAGGGCTGGTGCAGGATGCCGTTGCCCGGGCAGAGGTCGGCGACGCCATGATCTTTTATCATCCACTCGCGCGCCTGCCGTACGAGTATTACCGGCGGCGTTTCGCCGCCCATACGGTTGCGGATGTTGTTTTTCCGCGCCGCGCCGACGCCCGCCTGCTGAAGGGCACGCCGCCGGATACGAGCTTCCTCGTCTCACTCCCGGTCCGATACCGGCGGGTATGGCTGGTGCAGAACTACGGCCCGGACCATTTCACCCGCGAAGTAATAAGCT
>JAMXLI010000002.1 GCA_024281115.1 Terriglobales bacterium
CCACCTGGGAGTAGTGGTAAAGCGGGCCGGCGTTCACCCCAAACTGCAGGTCCAGCGTCCCATCGTGCGCTCGTTCGAGGCGTGTGGCTCGGACGGTCGCTTCGAGATACCCCGCGCGGATGAAGAAGCGGCGCACCATCCGGGCGCTCTCGTCCTTCAGCGAGGCCGCCAGGAAATCGCGATGCGTGAAGTAGCGCTCTGCGCGCTCTGCCGGGATTGAAGGCAGGGGAAGGGCGCTGGCCAGGGTGATGTGGCGAATCTGCACCGTGGCGGGGGCGACCTGAGCGATGCCGCGCGGCACGCAGCCTAGCGCGAAACCAGCCACAACCAGCCAGCCTGGCAATCTGCTCATAAAACACCGCCCACGAATCCGCAACGATTTTCGGGCTAGTGCCGGATCAACCACATCACCCATGAGGCCACCACCACTCCGCCCACGAACATGGCGAAGCAGTAGGCGCCATAGCGGACCTGCTCCCGCGAGGTGTTGCGCTGGGTGATCCCGAACACCACGGAGGCGAACAGCGAGAACAGCAGGGCGGCGCTGAAGTGCGTGAGCGTGAGTCCGCTGTTCATGGCTTTTTCCCGATGGCGATGTGGTAGGCATCCGCCGCGCTGATAAAGTTCAACAGGCCGGCAACGATGATGAACTTGGTGCCGTAATCCGCGGTCGCCCGCTGGATGGCGCCCTGGCCGAGGTCGAGCGCGCGCGTGGCCACGTACAGCCCGCCCGCGCCCACGTCCCCGATGAATCCCAGGATGTCGAGCACATCGCCGCTATTGGGCTGGTACACGTGGCCCTGCATCAGCAGGCCCAGCACATACATGGTGACGATCGACACCAGCAGCAGCCCGCCGCGGATCCAGCGCTTCTGTACCAGGTGACCGGCGCCGGGAATGAGCCAGCCCAGCGCGGGCGCCACGACTGACATCGTCGTCAAGGGCTGCGCCGGCGCGGCGGCTGCCTCGGTTTTGGACGTGGTCTTCGCCATCTAGATCAGCACCAGCTCTTCCTGCTCCTTGCCCGTTACCTCGGCAGAGCGCTCGCGCACCAGCACGTTCACCTCGCTGCGCACGCCAAACTCCGGCAGGTACACGCCCGGTTCGATCGAGAAGCACGAGTTGGGCAGCACCCGGCGTTCGTCGTGTACCTCCAGGTTGTCCATGTTGGCGCCGTTGGCATGCACGTCGGTTCCAATCGAATGACCGGTGCGGTGAATAAAATACTGGCCGAAGCCGCGGGCGCGGATGAACTCGCGCGCCGCCTCGTCCACTTCCCAGCCCGCGAGCTTGCGTCCCGCCGCCACGGCGTTCTTCACCGCCGCCACGCCCGCCTGCCGCGCCCCTTTTACCACCGCGAATACCTCCCGCTGCCGCTCGCTTGGCGCTTTGCCGATGAACCCCGTCCACGTAATGTCGTAGTACACCGCGCCCGGGCGGTCTTTCTTGCCCCAGATGTCGAGCAGCACGAAGTCGCCTTCCTTGATCCGCGCCGAGCGCTCCGCGGTCGGCTGGTAATGCGGGTCGCCGCTGTTTGCGTTCACCGCCACGTCCGGAGGATCGTCGCTCACCAAACCTTCGCGCCGGAACGCCTCCAGGATCCACTGCACCATCTGGTACTCGCTGACGCCGCCGTTGCGCGTCCGCCGGCCAATTTCCTGGAAGGCCGCCGGCGTGATCCTGTCAATCGCGTCCCCCGCCTCGAAGTGGCTGCGGATCTGGTCTTCCGTCCATGTAGCTTCGAAGCGCGCCACCAGATCGCCCGAACTCACCACGTTGTTGCCGAAGCTGCGCACCAGGTCCACCGTGCCCGCGTCCACCAGCGAAACCGTAAACACCAGGTTGTTGGGCGAGTACTGCATGGCAACATTTTTGTAA
The DNA here is from genome assembly GCA_024281115.1 of Terriglobales bacterium. GTDB lineage: Bacteria > Acidobacteriota > Terriglobia > Terriglobales > Acidobacteriaceae > JAMXLI01. Next base: position 1,879 of record JAMXLI010000002.1, read on the forward strand.
GGCGCGAGCATGCCTTTCAACTTGGCAAACAGCTCTTCCCAGCCCGAGTAGAAATCAGCTTTTCCCGGCAGCCGCTCCAGGTGGTGCGGTTCAATGCGGTGCATGAGCTGGGCGGGCTCGCCCTCGGCCGGGATCAGGTAAAACCAGCGCCGCGTCACCATCGCGTTCGCGGGCAGCCCCAGCACGCGATAGGCGATGGGATCGCGATGATGATGGTCGTAAAACAGCCACGCGTCCACGCCTTGCTCGCGCAACGCCGCCTGGATGTCGGGGAGGTTCATGCCGGAGATCTATTCTAGCAGCCGGCGCCGGCTGCCGGTTTTCGCGAGCACCCGCGCCCGCTGTACCTCGCTCAGTGTCTCGCACGCCGTGCGCAGCACCAGTCGCGGCGCTCGCCCGCGGATTTTCATCAGGAAGGGAAGCGCTCTCCCCGGGCTTTTCTTGGCCCATTCCCGCAGCAGCCAGCCTAGCCCTTTCTGCACCATGTCTTCTCGGTCGTCCAGCAGTGCCTCGGAAACGCGCGCGATCTCGCGCGCAAACATTTCCTGCCGCGCCCCCTGGATGAGCGCCACCGCCGCCGCCCTGCGGCGCCATACGTTCGGCGACTGGGCCCAGGCAAACGCGCGGTTCACCCGCCGGGGCTCCTCCGCGATCATCGGGCCGAGCAGGTAGTGCGCCAGCGCGTCGTGGTCGGACCAATTCGTCACCCGGTCCAGCCACGATTCGAAAAGCCGGAAATCTTTCGGCGTGCAGGCCCCTACTTCCTTGTCCAGCAACAGCACGCCCATATTTTTTTCGTCCAGCACCCGCCCGCGAAACAGCTTGTCCGCCACCTCCACCAGGTAGTCGTGATCGGCAAGACTCAGGATGCAGGTGCGGAAACGAGCGGCCGCCTTGCGCAAGTCGCCGGTGTACCAGCCGCGCGACTGCACTTCTTCCTTGAAGAACCATTGCACGCCGGCCGCGTGCTCCGCCGAGCCCCGCTCCCGCAGCAGCTTGCGGATGTGCTGGGCAACGCTGGCCGGGGATCGCTTCCTGACGACTTCCAGGTGCAGACCGGCCACTCCAAAGTCCCCGGAAATTTTGCCGCCGATCGCACGCATTCATCGGTCCGCGGCTGCCGGCGGGCTTGCCGGTTGCAGCACCCGGTCGTAGATCCACAGCAGCGCCGCCGTCGCCACGCCCACCGCCGCCACCGCCCACCAGATGCGCGCCGGCTGCTGCGTCACTTCGCCGAAATGGTGCAGCAGCTTTCCGCCAAACCAGCCGCCGATCAGCGACCCGATGCCGATGGGCAAAAAAGCGAAACCCATGTACGTGCCCTGCTGCCCGGGCGGGGCTAGGCGCGAAATGTACTCGTAGTAGCGCGGCGACTGCGTGATCTCCCCCAGCGACACTACCACCAGGGTCGCGATCACCATGGGCACGGTTGGGTGCGCGATCAGCAGCACCCAGGCCAGCGCCGAAATCAGCGTTCCCAGCGTGATCGCCTGCAACGATGGCATCTTCTGCGTGGCCACGCTGACCGCCAGTTGCAACGAGATCACTACCAGAGGTCCGGTCACCAGCATCAGCTCCGTATCGGTGCGCGGGTTGATGTAGTTGTGCACATACAGCGGCAGGATGATGAATTCCTGCCAGTACACCACCCAGTACCCGGAAAAGATCAGCAGGAACAGCATGAAACGCGGGTTCGCGAGCACGGTCAGGAAATTGCGTGCCGCCGCGCCCAGGCTCGGGGTCTGCGTCTCGCCCGAGCGGCGCGGCTCCTTGAACAGCAGCAGCACGGCGAAAAACATCAGGAAGACGCTCAACGCCGCTACCCGGAACACATTCTCCACGCTCAGGTGCTGGTGGACCAGCGAAGCCACGTAGGGTCCCGCCGCCCCGCCGATGTTCACGATGGTGTAGTAGATGGAGTAGCCGATGGAACGCACGTCGTCGCGCGAAGAGCGCGCCGTGGTGCCCACCACGCAGGGCTTGACCAGCGCGATGCCCAGCGCGGGCAGCGCCAGCACGAAGCCCACGATTACGATGAGCGGGAGCGCCGCGCGCAACGGCGCGAACCACGGCGCTCCCAGCGAGCCCAGCAGGAAATAAGCGCAGCTCAGGATGAAGTACGCCAGCGAAAGCGACCGCCGGAAGCCCATCCGGTCCGCCGCCGTCCCGCCAAATGCCGCCAGGAACCACACCAGCCCGCCGAACAGGCCGGCAAGACTGCCCGCCTGCTGCGCCGGGAATTTCAGGGTCTCGTGCAGGTAGCGCGCCAGGGATGCGAATGCGGCGTAGTACGAGAGGCGCTCGAACAGCTCGCTGACGTTCGCCACCCAGAAGGGCCGCTCGAAGCCGGTGCGTATGTCGCGCCAGCGCTGCGCCAGGCTCAATCGCTTCTCCTCGGGTCGTCCGCCGGCGGCATCGCCGCGTGCAGCCGCGCTTCCACCTCGCGGGCACTCGCTCCCACCACGCGCACCCTTTTGCTGCGGCCGCTCCGGCCGGCGACTATCGTAACCGAGGCTCGGGGCACCTTCAAAAGGGCCGCCAGGAATTCCACGCACGCCTCGTTGGCCTTTCCCTCGACCGGCGGCGCGGTCAGCGCCAGCTTCAGCGCGTCGCCTGCCACCCCGGTGATGGCATTGCGCTTCGCCCGCGGCTGCACCTTCACCGTAAAGCTCACACCCTCGCCGCTTTCGCGCAGTGGAATCGTTGGCAAGTCAGCTCTCGAAGTGGCCCGCGTCATCTGCGCGCCGCAATCGTTCATTGCGCTCCACATGGCAGGTCACCCCGGCTAAAGCTCGAGGGTGGGCTTCTTCCGCGCTCCAAAAATGGCCGTGCCCACGCGCACGCACGTGGATCCTTCCTCGATGGCGACTTCGAAGTCGTGCGACATGCCCATGGAGAGCGCGTCCATTCCGACCGCCGGCAACTGGCGCGCGGCGATCCGGTCGCGCAGTTGCCGCAGCTGGCGAAAGTAAGGCCGCGCCGGCTCCGCCTCCTCTGACCAGGGCGGCACCGTCATCAGCCCCTGGAATGCCAGGCTGGGCAGGCGATCCGCGCTCCGCAGCAGTTCTTCCAGTTCGGCGGAATCGGGCGCGACGCCGCTCTTTGCCGCTTCTCCGCCCACGTTCACCTCGATCAGCACCGGCAGCCTGCGCCCCAATTTCTCCGCCGCGCTATTCAACTTTTCCGCCAGCCGCAGCGAGTCCACCGAATCGACCGCGGAGAACAGCTCGGCCGCCTTGCTCGCCTTGTTGCTCTGCAAATGTCCGATCAGGTGCCATTCGGCCTGAACCAGGTCGCGCAGCTCTCCCGCCTTGCCGGAGAATTCCTGCACCCGGTTTTCCCCGAAGACGCGCAGCCCGGCGGCATAGGCCTCGCGTACCAGCGGGGCAGGGAAGGTTTTGCTCACTGCCATCAGCGTCACCGAGGCAGGGTCGCGCCCGGCGCGCCGCGCCGCGGCTTCCACCCGCTCGCGCACCCGCGCGATGTTCTCCGCGATGGACACGGAATCCCTACTTGGGTCCTTCCAGCGGCTTGCGCGCGAAGCGGTACAGGGAGGCGGCCAGCGCCGCAAACGTGATTACCGCCACCAGGCTGGCCGCCAGCGGGTTTTTGAACAACGTGAACGCGAGCGCGCCTTCGCGGATCCAGCCGCGGTCTTCCATGAGCTTGATCGCGATGCCGAGCAAACCCATGATGCCGCCCGCGGCGATCAGGCCGCTGGCGTACAGCGAGCCCGGGCTCACTTCGCTTTCTTCGTGCTTTTCCTGCCCGCGCTCCACCAGCCAGCGCACTACCCCGCCGCAGAAGATTGCCGCCGTGGTCGCGATCGACAAATAGGAGCCCACCGCGAACGGCAGCGAGCGGATGCCCAGCAGCTCCACCGCGATCACCAGGAATACTCCCAGCAGCACCAGTCCCCACGGCAGCTTTCTCGTCAAGATCCCATTGATCACGGTGGACATGAGCCGGGCCTGCGGCGCCGCCGCCCGCTCGCTCCCGATGCCCTGGATCCACTGCACCTCGATGCGCCCGCTCTGCGGGTTGTACAGGTACTTGCCGTCGCCGATGACCGGCGAGCCCAGGGCATTGAGCAGCCAGTAGCCGCGGACCGCGCGTGTGCTCTCCCGGCCTTCGCTGATCACGCGCACCTCGTTGCGTTCGAAGCTGCGGTCTTCCACGCTCACGCCCGGCGGCAGCGCGTTGATGTTGATGCCCTCGTCCAGCGCGCGAAACTGCTCCAGCCCCTTGTTCATCCCGATCAGCACCAGGCCGATGAAGAATACCGACACCAGCACGCCTACCATGAGTCCGATCTGCTGATATTTCGGGGTCGCGCCCACCAGGAAGCCGGTCTTCAGGTCCTGCGAGGTGTTGCCCGCGTTGGCGGCGGAAACGCAGGTTACGCCGCCGATGGTCAGCGCCAGCGCGGCGAAGGCCGGCGCCGTCCAGCCCAGCACCAGGAAAACCGCGGACGTGGCCATCAGCGTGGCGATCGCCATGCCGGAAATCGGGTTGGCCGAACTCCCGATCAGGCCGGTAATGCGCGACGACACGGTGACGAACAGAAATCCGAAGACGACTACGAAGATGGCCGCCACCAGGTTGGCCCATCCCGAAACGTACGCGCCCGGAATCGGCTTGAAGGTCAAGAAGGCCCACATCGCCGCCACGATCGCGACCGAGCCCGCCAGCGTGACGCCGATGCTCAGGTCATTTTCCGTGCGCAGCCGCCCGGCCGTGCCCGCCGCGCCCTTGGCGAGATCTTTGGCACCCGCCCTCAATGCCGCCACGATGGTGGGAATGGTTTTCAGCAGCGTGATCAAGCCCGCCGCCGCCACCGCGCCTGCTCCAATCGGCCGGATATAGGTGGTCCACAGCTCGTCCGGGCTCATCTGCGCGATCAGCTTGGTCCCGGGATACAACGGATGCGTCAGCGCCGCGCCGAAGAAATGGATGGCCGGCATCATCACCAGCCAGGAAAAAACGCCTCCTGCCAGCAGCACGCCCGCGATCTTCGGCCCGATGATGTAGCCCACCCCCATGTACTCGGCCGTCGTGTTGGCGCGGATGGAACTCCCCGGCAGCCATCCCGGGTTGTAGGTGGGAGTTGAGGGCCAGGCGGAAAACAGGTTTTCGTTCTGAAACAGCGTGTACAGGCTGCCCAGCCCCAGGCCCCAGAACACCCGGCTGGCGAAGGACCCGCCGCGATCGCCCGCGATCAGCACGTCGGCGCACGCCGTGCCCTCGGGATACGTCAGGTTGCCGTGTTCCTTCACAATCAGTTGCCGCCGCAGCGGGATCATGAACAGCACGCCCAGCCAGCCTCCGATCAGCGCCAGCAGGAACACGCGCCAGTATTCTGACTCCAGCCGGAAGCCCAGGAAGATGAGCGCGGGCAGGGTGAAGATCACGCCCCCGGCCACCGATTCGCCCGCCGACCCGGTGGTCTGCACAATGTTGTTTTCCAGGATCGTGGGCTGGCCGAACGGGGGCAGAAAGCGGCCAATGGCGCGCAGCAGGCTGATGGAGAGCACTGCGATGGGGATGGAAGCAGAAACCGTCAGCCCGGCGCGCAGCCCAACGTAGACCGTGACCGCGCCGAAGATGATGCCAAAAATTGCCCCGAACAGAATGGCGCGCAGGGTGAACTCGTGGCGCTGTTCGGTGGGCGAAACGTAAGGTTGGTACCTGACCTCGCCGGGCTTTTCCTGCACCTGGGCCACGCCGCCTCCTCCTCGCTTCGCCGCCACTCAGCAAGCAACGCGAGCCGCGCACGTTAGCACGCGCGCCTGCGCTCGTACAAGAGCGGGGCCCGGTGCTGCCGGCGCAAACTGCCGCTAAAGACCAAACGCGGCCCTGCGCGGGCCGCGTGCGTTGCCATTCTGCCGTTTATGAGGAAGCGGCAGCCTTGGTGGCCTGGGAGTGCGCGATCTTCCACTGCCCGCCCTGCTTCACCCACACGCGAACATAGTGGTAGGTGCCGCTGAAGTCCTGGCCTTTCAGGGCGCCCTTCACCGCCGCCGTTCCGGAGACCAGCGCTGTGTTTCCATAAACCCGGACCTTGGCATCGCTGTAGTCAATGGCCTCATATTTCAAGTCGCCGCTCTTGCGCATGGCGATCGCCGACGACTTGTCCGTCACCATTCCCGTCCCGCTCACGCCCACAAAGTCGTCGGCCAGGTTCTTCTCGAACCACGAGGCGTCGTTCTTGAGCGACGCTTCCTTGCCCTGCTCCTCTAGGTGATTGATCTGCTGCTCCACGCCGCTGGAGCCGCCGCCGTGCTTGGCGGATTTTTGCCCCAGCGCCGGCCCTGCCACCAGGACTGCGACAGCAACCGCGGTCAGCCATACTCTCTTCATTCGCTTCTCCTTGTGAGCTGGGATGGTGCCGCCCCCTGAGCGTCGCGAATCATAGACGCTCTATTCTGTCGGGTCAATTTTTGTCGTGCTCCTGAGCCGCTGGGCGGCGGCTCTGGTATAACGCGCTGTGCGCGGCGGCAGTTATGTCCGCCCCGCCGAGGTCTCCGCATGACAAGGCTGCTTCTCACCCTGGTTTTCACTTGCGCTCTCACCCTGGCCGCTTCGGCCGCCCAACGTCAGCACATCGTGCTGCCCCGGCCCACCGGCAATACCCTGCCTTTCAGCGATGCCGTGCGCGTCGGCGACACCCTGTACCTCGGCGGCAACATTGGTCTCAATCCCGCTACCAGGAAGCCGGGCGCGACGCCCGAAGCGGAAGCCAGGCTGGTCATGGAGTCCGTGAAGCGCACCCTCGACGCCGCCGGCATGACCATGGACGATCTCGTCCAAATCCAGGTTTTCTGTTCCGATCTCTCCACCTACGACACTTTCAATGGCGTCTACCGCACCTATTTTCACGAAAAGTTTCCCGCGCGCGCCTTTGTGGGCGCCGGCTCGCTCCTGTTCGGCGCGCGCTACGAGGTCATGGGCATCGCGGTTAAGAAATGAAGCGCCGGGCAGGGCGCAACAGGGGCCCTCCCGTGGCATTGGCCCGCGGCGCGCAACTACAATTACAGGCATGCTCCGCCGCCTTTCCGCCCTGCTCGCTCTCGCCGCCTTGCTGGCTTCTCCCGCCGCCGGCTTCGACACCTACTGGCATTCGCAGTGTACCCAGAAGGCCGGGGAGCAGCTTGGCTTTGCCGAGGATGCGTGGAAGATCGTGCAGCTGGGCAACTTCTCGCCCGATTTCTTCGGCCCGGTCTCGCAGTATGCCTCCCGTGGCTTGAGCGGCAAGGAACTCGACGTGCTCAACCGCTCCCAGGCCAACGATCCGCGCATTCGCGGCGCCGCCCTCTTCCTGCACTTCGATAACCTGAACGGCGATTTCCGGCGCAACTCCGATTTCGACTATCTCTTCGGACGCCTGCTCAACGCGACCCAGAAGCTGCTGGCCGGCTACAAGAACGCAGGCCACGACGAGCGTACCCGCAAAGTTCTCACCCTCATTACCCTGGGCGCTTCGCTGCACGCCGTGCAGGATTTTTACAGCCATTCCGACTGGGTGCACACGGACTTCAACAAGACAGACGTCAAGATGGTGAAACTCGACGGCGGCAACTGGCGCGCGCCCACCTGGTTCGAGTTCCGCGCCCGCCACAAGAACCCCGACAAGTGGCCCTTCCGCGTCGCTGCCGGCATCTACCCTCCGGTCGCCGGCGCTCCCAACACGCACACCCGCATGAACCACGACAACTCGCGGCTCATGTACACCGAGTATGAAACCCCGGGCGCTCCCTTGCGCTCGCAGGCGCAGTATCACAATGCCGGCGCCGTGCCCGCGCGCGGCGATGATGCCTCCGACCTCGCCCACCAGCAGCTCGCCGTCAATACCGCCATGGCCGCCAGCGTGGAGTGGATCAGCAATGTCGAGGAGAATTCGGACGCGCGCCGCGCCATTGAGTCGGCCAGGGGCTGGAACCTCAAAACCAGCGACCCGCACCTTGCCAAGGAACTGCAGGCCGGCATTCTCACCGAGATGGCGCTCTCCTGTGCCGCCGGTAAGTGGGATGGCGACGATCCGCCCGGCGAACGCGGCGCGTTTTGCCGCTCCGTGCTGGAGCGCAAGATGAACTCCGTGGGCACGACCAGCGGCTCAACTCTCGCGTCGGAGATCCTTGGCTTGGCCGCCAACCTCGCCATGCCCTACGCCCTGAAATTTACCGGAATGTTCTGGGACGTCCACGGCCAGTACCACGTTCTGGAACGCCTGGCGCAGGATTTAGGATCCAACTCCGGGCATTACGCTTTCGCCCGGAACTAACCATTGCGGGATGTGGGGATAGAAACTGGCAAGAAGGAACGCGGAGAAATCTGAAGACAAAGCAAGGGGCGAATTCGTTGAGTCTTCCGCATCCGCCCCCGCCAGAACAGTTCATTTAGTGCTGTTGGACGTCGAGGCGCCTGCTCCTACCAGCGTGCCATTGACGTCAATATTGTCGAGGATCGCAGCCCCGAAATTGTCAGGGGCCGTATCCGAGCCTTCGTCGAACACGATAACGATCCTTTGAACCGGTTGCGTAATCTGCTCCAGCACTCCGGTTTGAGCGTTAAAGCCAATGGGCGCCCAGCGCAGCCGGAGATAATCGTTGCTCATGCTCATCACAGTGGGCGGCGGCGAATTGCAGCCGATGAAGTGAAGAGCGCCGTCTTGCGTCACGATGTCGAAGCGAGGCGCGCCCGCGCCGCAGTGCGAACCGCGATCGGTGAGCGTGCTTCCTGACTTCCTGATGTCGTACCCCAGTTCGGTCAGAACAATGCTTTTTACATTGATAAGCTCGGCGGTGGCGGCGGCAAAGTTGGCAGTAGGGCCGGTCTTCGCCATGAGCAGTCCTTCGATGTGCTGGTCCGTCGAGTCGCCTATGGGACAGGCCGGGTCCGCATAGGGCTGCGTGCCTTGAACTCCGGTGAAAGTAGAGTTCGGCATTGCGATAAACGCATTGTCTGGGCATCCGATTCCATTGATCCACATAGACTGCACCAGTTGCGTATTCCCCGGGTCGAATTCCCCCGGATGCACGTTATTGAAGTTTCCCGGCGGATCTGTGGTCGTCGGCTGGGGCAAGACGCTTAGCAGCCCAAGATTGAGTTGTGTGTTGAAACTCTGCTGCGCGTTTGCAGCCGGTGCAATGCTGAGCAGCGCCAGAACCGCAGCGAGGAGAAAGGGGGATTTGTAGTTCATTTTTTCCTCCTGGATGTTTTCGGGCAGGAAGCGCCGCACGACACGACGAGGAGGGCCCGCGGCTGGCACAACGGCTGCTTCTGTTGGGGTCTGAACTTACTCCACGCAAACTAGGTTGTTTGGAAAACGTGCAAAATCGAGAGCCGCAGCTGCCCAGGGTGGCTGCTTGGAATCCGGCTCTGCCACCGAGGTCAGTGTGCGGAAACAATGCGGCGAATCATTCTCAGCGGGAGAGTGGATTTGGCCCAACTCCCGGCGCGCTACGGCTTCTTCTTGGCCGACTCTTCCACGTCTTTCCGGAAGCGCTCCAGCAGCGGCAGCCCGGGCTGGTTCAATCCCCCGTTGGACATCTGTCTCCACAAGGGCGCGGAATCAAGCCCGCCCGCGCGCGCGTCATAGACCGCCAGCATGTCCCCGCCTGAACCCACGTCCGCATCAGTCCCCAGGCCGGGGCGCTCCGGCTCGGGAACGCGTCCGCCGATGGTGATCCGTGGACGCAGCGCCGCCACCCTGCCTTTGCGCACCAGCAGGATCAGGTCGGCATCCTCCGGCTTGTACACCACGATGTACTTCTTCCACCGCTTGATGCCGTTCTGGACGTCGGTAATCGCCAGGCGGTCATCCGGAAACGAGCGCGCCGAAAACTCCGAACCGTTGTATCCGGTTACATAGACGTAGCGCGCATTGACCACCAGCGAAGGCAACGGAGCTTTCTTGGCGAAAGCCGGCAGGCAAATTAGAACGCACAGCACCGCAACATAGGAACGCGGCATAGGGCACCTCGAGGGAAGGGTGGGCGCCTTCCCGCTGAGTGTAGCGCGAAGCAGGCCATGGCTTCACCCAGCCTGGGCCACGTGCGCGCACAGAACAGGCTGCTTTCCCCGCCAAACTTAAGCCGCTAAGCGCTTGCCGGCAAAGACCTTCCCAATCCACGCTTGGCCTTCCGTCGTGTCCGGCTTGCCCTTTGGTAAGTGTCCCCCCGCACGACTTCCTCGCACAATTCCCGTTGTATTGCCCAGGTCTGGTGAATTCCTGAAACTCATCGGGGGGATTGCATGAGTGCTACGGCACAGAGCAAGCTCGTTTGGCGGTTGCGGTTGGGATTTCTGGGTCTGGTTCTGTTGGCGCTGGCCGGCGCCACCATCGGTTGCGGTGGCGGAAGCGCCGGCGCCGGCGCCAATGTTCAGCCCGCCAGCGCGGTGCAGGTGAAGATGGGAGATGCGCCCGCCGATCGCATTGTGGCTTTCGAGTTGACAGTGAACTCGGTGGTCCTCACCGATCAGGGCGGCAAGGCTTTCAATGCCCTGAGCGCGCCCACCGAGTTGGAATTGAGCCACCTCGCCGACACCAATGAGCCTTTGTCGCTGCTGAACGTGCCTCAGGACACGTACACGCAGCTCGCCATCAGCGTGTCGAATCCTGAAGTCGTTTATCTCAACAATTCCGGCACGGCCGTGGAGAAGGAGTTCACGTTCACGCAAACCGTCACCCTGGCGCTCAATCCTCCCGTCGTGATTGGCGCCGGCGGCACCGTGGTCAACCTGGACCTGAACCTTGCCCGCTCCCTGGCGCTCGACGTCGCCAGCGGACAGGTCAGCCTGAATCCCATCTTCGTCGTAACCACCTCCGCCGTGCCTCCGGATAGCGAGGAAAACGGCGAGGACGAGGACCACGGTGAAATGGGCGACATGTGGGGCATCGTGCAGTCGGTTGGCTCTACTTCGTTCCAGATGTCGGCGCAGCTCTCCGACCAGGTGCTCACCATCAATGTGTCCAACCAGACCGAATTTGAGGGTGTGAGCGGCATCGGGCAGGTCAAGCCGGGCATGTTGCTGCGGGTGGACGCCGTCACCCATCAGGATGGCGCGCTATTGGCCCGGAAGGTTGAGCTCGCCGAGATGCAGGACGGCTCGGAAGCCGAAGGCATCGTCACCAGCGTCACCGGCAATCCCGCGCAGCAGTTCAGCGTGGTGCTGCAGGACGGCGCGGGCGCGAACCTCCATGCCTCCTCGCTGGGTGCCCGCATGAATGTGGGCGTCACTTCCGGCACAGCATTCCGCGTGCCGGGAGAAGTGGATCTCAGCAACCTGCCCTTCACGCCGGCCTTCGATGCCACTACCCTCCGCCCGGGGCAGCGGGTCGAAGCCGATACCGACCTCCCCATCAGCGCCGCCAGTCTCACGGCGGAAAGCGTGCGCCTGCAACGCCAGGCCCTGCGCGGGACCGTGTCGAATTATCAGTCCAGCGGTTCCAACCAGTTCACGTTCACGCTGAACCTTCCGGCAGATTCCTACCTGACCCTGCTCAGCGGCGGAGCCACCACGTCGGTGACCGTCGTCCAGCAGCCCGGCACAGAACTGCGCGAGCTGAACGCTATAACCGACTCTGCTTCTGTTCGCGTTCGTGGAACGCTGTTCTGGACCCCGGGCGGGTTCTACATGGTGGCGAGCCGGATTTCGGCGGCGCGCTAACTCCAGTCGCCGTCCATGGCTTTGCGGGGGAGCGTGCTCCCCCGCTTTGTTCTTTGCGGAGAAGCGGCTGCGGGCAAGTCTTTTCGGAACGTTCACTTGGAGGGGGCCGCCCGCCCGCCATTGATTCACCCATTTGTTGCCGCTATACTCCTTGTAACTGTTACTCAGGCGTGACTTAGGGCCGCTGCGCGGTCGGGAGGATCGTCTTCAGCAGTACCGGTGACCTAACGCGGGCTACTCCGGCCAAATCTTCCAGGGGTCAGTCCTCTTTTGTTTCCATTTTAGGGACCGCCGCCGAGGGCCTGTTTGCGGTTTTATTCCCCTCCGACTGCCGCATTTGCGGAACTCCACTCGTAAAAATTTCCCGTCTGCCCGTATGCGATCCCTGTCTTTCGGAGATGCAGCCCATCGTTGCCCTGCTGTGCGGCATCTGTGGCGAGCGGCTGACGGAACGCTATTTCGTCGCGCCCGATGGCCTGCCGCGCTGCTCCGAATGCCGGCAGATGGAGCCCCTTTTCGCCAGGGCGGTCGCTTACGGCAGTTACGATCTCGGCCTGCGCGAGCTGATCCACCTGCTCAAGTACGAGCAGGTACGTCCCGCCGCCAATGTCCTGGGACGCATGCTGGCCGATGCCATTGCGTGCCTGGCGCCCGCCTTCGGCGCGGTCGAGCCGGTGGTTGTCCCCGTGCCGCTGCACCGTGAGAAGCTCCGCCAGCGCGGCTTCAATCAGTCGGAACTGATCGCGCGCGCCGCCCTCAAAATCCGGCCCGCCGGCCAGGAGTGGCGCCTCGACACCGCCGTGCTCGAGCGCGTGCGCCCCACCGAGTCGCAGACCGGACTCACCCGGCCGCAGCGTGTCGAGAATGTGCGCGGCGCCTTCGCCGTCCGCGGCGACGTGGCCGGCAGGGAAGTCCTGCTGGTGGACGACGTATTCACCACCGGAACCACCGCCGGCGAGTGCGCCCGCGTGCTGCGCAAGGCCGGAGCCGCCCGCGTCTGGGTGGCCACGGTCGCGCGCGTGCTCAGGGTTGAGCCCGCGTTTCAGATGCCGGCGCGCGAAGTAGAGCAGGAATCCAGGCCGCAGCCGCTGAAAGCGGTTGCCGCGGGAGTGTGAGTGGCATGGCGCTGGAGTTCAACAGCACGCTGGGCACCGTGGGCAGCGTCGAGTTCATGCGGCCGCTGCGCGTTGCCGGGCACACCGCCGGCGACGGCCAGTCCATGCACGCGCCCGTGCTGGTGCTCAATGCCTCGTACGAGCCCATCAACGTGTGCGCCGCTCGCCGCGCCATTGTGCTCGTCCTCAAGGGCGTGGCCATGACCGAGGAAGAGAATGGCCATTATCTGCACGCCGCGCGCTGGGCCATCCGCGTGCCCTCGGTCATCCGTTTGCTGGAATATCGCCGTATTCCGCACCAGAGCCGCGCCCTTTCCCGCAAGAACATCCTGTTGCGCGACCGCAACACCTGCCAATACTGCGGCACGGTGCTGGGCTCCAGCGAGTTGACCCTGGACCACGTGGTGCCGCGCTCGCGCGGCGGCAGTTCCAGCTGGGAAAACCTGGTGACCTGCTGCCATCCCTGCAATCGCCGCAAAGGCAACCAGATGCCCCACGAGGCGCGCATGAAGCTGATGCGCGAGCCGCGCTCCTTCAATCTCCACACCAGCCGTCACATCATGCGCCTCATGGGCCACTCTGACGCCAAGTGGCGCAAATACCTTTTTTACTAGTCCACGCCTGCCCGCCCAGTAGCCAGGCCGCGCGCCCACAATGCATCCCCGAACGCAGTTCCGCACGGGTTAACTTTCGGTTGCGGCATCCACCAGTTCCGCGCCCACCTCCGGCGCGCCTTCGCCGCGCGCCCGCAGCCGGTACCAGATCACGATGGCGGCCAGCGAGAACACAAAAATGATGGTGGAAATGGCGTTGATCTCGGGCGTGATGCCGCGCCGCAGCCGCGACCAGATTTCCAGCGGCAGCGTATTGTCGCGCCCGATCAGGAAGAAGCTGACCGCGATCTCGTCCATGGAGAGGGTGAAGATGAGCAGGGCCGCGCCGATGATGGGCAAGCGCAGGTTGGGCAGCGTGATGCGCCAGAATGTCTGCCAATAGTTCGCGCCCAGGTCGAGCGAAGCTTCCTCCTGCGCGCGGTCCAGCTTCTGCAGCCCGGCAAAGATGTCGGTCGCGGCCACCGAGATCAGCGCCGTGCCGTGTCCCAGCGTAATGGTAAGCAGGCTGAGCTTCATCCCCGCCGCCACGAACAGCATGAGCAGCGATAACCCGGTGATGATGCCGGGCAGGATCAGCGGCAGCAGCACCAGTCGCCGGAAGATGGCTTTCCCGGGAAAGCTGGCGCGGTCCAGCGCCAGCGCCGCCGGAATGCCGAATAGCAAGGCGATGGCCATGGCTGCTCCCGCCACCATCAGGCTGTTGCGCACCGCGTCCCAGATCGCGCCATCGCCCAGCAGCATGCGGTACCAGTTCAGCGTCAGATCGCGCGGCGGAAACCCGCCCACTCCCGGGCCATTGAAGGAATAGACGATCAGCACCACGATGGGCAGGTACAGGAAGGCGAATACCAGCGCGGCATACAGCGCCAGCCCGCGTCCTCCTTCCGCCCGCGCGCTCACGTGAAGCTCCACTTCTTCTCCAGGCGCTCGGAGAAAAACAGCAGGGCCATCACCAGCGCCAGCATGCACAGCGAAATGGCCGCGCCCAGCGGCCAGTCGTAGGCCGCCCCGAACAGGCTGACCACGATGTTCGACATCATGATGCCGCTCGGCCCGCCCAGCAGCAGCGGCGCCAGGAAATCTCCCAGGCTGAGCACGAAAGCGAAAGTCGCCCCTGCCAGCACGCCGGGAATAGATAACGGCAGCACCACGCGCCAGAAGGTTTGCGCCGGCGATGCGCCCAGGTCCTGGGACGCTTCCACCAGGTTCCGCGGGATGTGCTCCAGGGAAGCGTAGATGGGCAGAAACGCGAAAGGCGTGTAGATGTGCGTGAGCGTGAGCACCACCGCGAAGGGCGAGTACAGCAGGAACTGCGCTGGATGATGCAGGACGTGCGCGTATTGCAGCAGCGTATTGAGTACGCCGTCGCTGCCCAGGATCGTCTTCCAGGCGTAGGCGCGCACCAGGTAACTCACCCACAGCGGAATGATCACCAGTTGGTACAGCAGATCTTTGCGCGGCCCAGCGTGAAACGACAAGAAGTAGGCCAGGGGGTAGCCGAGCAGCACCGCCAATAGCGTCACCCGCGCGGCAATTCCGATCGAGCGCACCAGCGTCGCCAGGTACACCGGCGTGTGCAGCAGTTGCCGGTAATTCTGCAGCCCCCATTGGTGAACGATGGTCTGCGCCGGCGTCACCGACCAGAAGCTGTAGCAGAACAGCAGCGCGTAAGGGGCCAGCAGGAAGAGCGCGACCCACAGCAGCGGCGGCAGGGTCACGGCCGACTTGTACGCGCGCGAGAACATCAGTCCCGCTGCCCCGGCGCGGAGTTTGCGCCGTCGGCGCCGGCATCCGCTACCGGAGTTGCGGCCTCGACCACCGCGACCGCTTCCGCCGCATCGAACTCGAACTCGCGTTCACCTTCCAGCTTCGCGCCGCCGGCCACGCGCGCCAGCAGTAGCGAAGGGCCGCCGCACTCCACCTGCACCAGCGCGGTGGCTCCATGGAACGCCTGCGTCACAATTCGTCCGCGGAACCGGACCGTGGCGCCGCCCGCAACCCCGCCCGCCGGGGACAAGCGCACGCACTCCGGCCGCAGCGAAAAGCTGGCGGGACCCTCGGGCTCTCTCGTCGGAAACGAAATCGGCCCCCAGTGCGCCACCCCGTTCGCTACCTGGCAGCGCAGCAGGTTGGTGTGTCCGATGAACTGCGCCGTGTAGGCGGTGGCCGGCCGGTTGTAGATCTCCCGCGGCGAAGCCACCTGCTCCAGGTTGCCGTTGCGCAGCAGCGCAATGCGGTCCGACATCACCATCGCTTCTTCCTGGTCGTGAGTGACAAAAACGAAGGCGATGCCCAGCTCGCGCTGCAGCGACTTCAGTTCCATCTGCATGTGACGCCGCAGGTTGGCGTCCAGCGCGGAGAGCGGCTCGTCGAGCAGCAGCAGCCGCGGCCGCTTCACCAGCGCTCGCGCCAGGGCTACGCGCTGCTGTTGCCCGCCGCTGATCCGCCCCGGCTTGGCCTCGGCCAGGGCCGACATCTTCACCTTGGCCAGCGCCTCCGCCACGCGCTCCTCAACTTCGGCTGCGGCGGTGCCTTGCACCCGCAGCCCGTACGCCACGTTCTCCCGCACCGTCAGATGGGGAAACAGCGCGTAACTCTGGAAGACGGTGTTCACCCTTCGGTGGTAGGGCGGCAGAGGATCCAGGCGCTCACCTTCCATCCAGATCTCGCCCGCCGACGGCGTCTCGAAGCCCGCTACCAGGCGCAGCAGCGTGGTCTTGCCCGAACCGCTCTCCCCCAGGATGGTGAGGAACTCTCCCTCCCTTACCTCCAGTGAAATGCCGCGCAGCACGCTGGTCTTGCCGAAATTCTTGGCCACCGAGCGGAGCGAAAGCAGTCCGGCTGCGGCCGGAGCAGGAATTGCGGGTTGGCCGGCGGCTGGCAAAGTCAGAGGGCGGGAGCGTCGGTGTGCGTCATTGCGCCGCTTTCACTTCGTTCCAGATCTCGTTGTACTTGGCGCGCCGCGGCACGTTCTCCCAGAAGTAAATGCGCCGGGTGTACTCGTCCACGTTGTCCAGGTGCAGGCTCTTCTTTTGTTCGGCGCTCATGAATTGCGCCGCGCCCGGGTTCGCGGGGATGTACCCGGTCACGTCCACCACCTTCTTCTGCGTCTGCGCCTGCGTCATGTAATCGAGGAACTGGTAGGCGAGCTCCTTGTTATCGCTTGCCGCCGTGATCATGAGATGGTCAATCCAGCCGGTGGTGTTCTCCTTGGGAATGGTTTCGCCAATGGGGAAGTTGAGCTTGCGCAGCTGGTTCGCCATCAGCGGCCAGCCCATCGCGGCCACCACCTCGTGGTTCTGAAACAAGTTGGTCAACTCGCCGCCGGTAGACCACAGCTTGCGGATATTCGGCTTCAGCGCCAGCAGCTTGTTTTTGACCGCTTCCAGTTCCGGGTCGCTCAGGTTGTACATGTGCCCGGGAGGATTGTCGTAGCCGAGCACCTGCGCCGCCATGTAGAGCGTCGAGAGATCGTCCCAGGCGGAGATTTTGTTGCGCATCTTGGGGTCCCACAGCACGGTCCAGCTGTCCGGCGGCTGCGCGAACGCCTGCGTGTCGTAGAGCAGCGGGTTGGGCCCCCACATGAAGGGAATGCCGTAGGTGTTGCCCTTCGCCTTCACCAGCTGCATGGAAGTCAGCCGCGGCGACATCTGCGAGTACGTAGGCAGCTTCGCGAGGTCCAGCGGCGCGGCCAAGCCTCCGGTGGAGAGCATGGTGGCCACGTCGCTCGAGGGCGAGATCACGTCATAGGTGCTGGCGCTGCCGCCTTTGAGCTTGGCCACCAGCTCGTCGCTCGACCCCATGTACGAAGCCGAGACCTTGCACTGGCATCGCTGTTCGAAGTCCTTGACGAAGGACGGGTCGGCGTAGCCTTCCCAGACCAGCAGGCTGAGCGTGGGCTGCTTCTTGGCGCATGAGCTCAGCGCCAGCGCCGCCAGCAGCGCCACTCCCAGCAGGCGGCGGCTCATCTACTTGTTCTCCTTGACGGCCCCGGTCCATTCCGGAGCCTGGTACACGGCCTTGCCGCCTACCACCGTGAGCAGCACTTTCTCGTCCGATGTCTGGTTGGCGGGAATCTTGAACAGGTCCTTGTCCAGCACGATGAAGTCGGCCAGCTTGCCGGGCTCCAGCGACCCTTCCTTCTGCTCGCGGTGGCCGGCGAACGCGGCGTCCAGAGTATAGGCCCGGATGATTTCGGGCAGCGAGATTCGCTCTTGCGGCACCCATCCGCCGGGAGGATTCCCCTGCCGCGTTTGCCGGGTGAGCGCCGTCTGCACGCCCGGCCAGGGACTCAGCGTCACTACCGGCCAGTCGCTGCCGAAAGCCAGCTTGCCGCCGCCGTTCAAAATCTCGCGCCACGGCCAGGCATGTTCGACCCGCGCCGGGCCCGCGTTCCGCGCCCACACTTGCAGCGTGTCCGCGTCCGGGTAGCTGTGCAAGGGCTGCATGCTGGCGATCACGCCCAGCTTGCCGAAGCGCGGAATGTCTTGCGGGGCGATGGTTTCGATGTGCTCCACTCGGTCCCGCAGGTCGTTTCCCGCGCCCGCGCGTTCCGCCGCCTCAAAGGCATCCAGCGCCGTGCGCACCGCCAGCGTTCCAATCGAATGCGTAAACACCTGGAACCCGCGCTGGTTCAGTTGCAGCACCGCGCTCTTGTATTTTGCCGGGTCCCAGAACAGTTTGCCGCTTACCGAGGGATCGTCGCTGTAGGGCTCCAGCATGGCCGCGGTGTGCGATTCCACCACGCCGTCGAGCATGGTCTTCACCGCCCCGCCTGCAATCCAGTCGTCGTGGTAGGTCTTGCGCGCCTGTTCCACCTTCTCAATCTGCTCCGCGGTCAGTTCCGGCGGGTCCAGGAAGTACGAGATGTAGAAGCGCAGAGTGAGCTCGCCTTTCTGCCGCAGCTCGTCATACAAGTCCAGGTACTCGAAATCCCCGCCTGCGCTGTGCACGCGCACCAGCCCGGCTTGGTTGGCTTCGCGGATGGCCGCGCGCAGCGCCTGCAGGCGTTCGGCGCGCGTGGGCTGGGGTACCGCTTTGTCCACCAGCGCGGAGGCGTGCTCTTTTAAGGCGCCGGTGGCTTCCCCCGTTTTAGGATCGCGGACGATGATCCCGTTCGGCGGGTCGGGTGTGTCGCGCGTGATGCCGGCCTTCTCCAGCGCCTTCGAATTCACCCACGAGGTATGCCCGTCGTAGCCTCTCAGCAGCACCGGACGATCGGGCACTACCTCGTCCAGGAACTTCTTGTCGGGCAGCGCCTTCTCGCCGAAGGCGTCATACGACCAGCCGCGGCCCAGGATCCACGCCCGCTCCGGATGCGCCGCCGCGAATTCCTTCACCCGCTTCTGGATCTCCGCCACTGTCTTGGCGTCGTCCAGCTTCACGCCTTGCAGGGCGAGGGCGCCGCCCATGAAATGAACGTGGCAGTCGGTGAAGCCCGGCAGCACCAGCCTTCCGCCGCCGTCCAGCATCTGCGTGTGCTCTCCCCGGTACGCCGCCACCTGCTGGGAGCTGCCCACCGCGACAATCTGCCCATCGCGCACCGCGAGCGCTTCCGCCCACGGCTGGTGCGCGTTTTCGGTATAGATGTGCGCGTTGGTGAGCACCAGGTCGGCCGGCTTTTCCGCCGCATTCGCGCCCGCCGCCCACAGCAGGAAGCAGCACGCCAGCGTGCACCATCCCGCACGCCGGGGCCATGCCCCGGCAACCAGTTCATGCCAGCCGCGCTGCGGAGTGCTCCAAGCCTGATGCGAAGCGGTTCTCGATTTCAATCCGGGCCTCCCGTGGATTAGAAAGTTGGCGGAGTATTGATCCACAATACCCAGGCTTCGGTCCGGCCCGGGTTGGACCAGGTATGCGGCGTCGCGCTCTCGAAATAAAAGCTGTCGCCGGATTGTAGCCGGTAGTCTTCGCCTTCCAGCGAGATGCGCAACTGCCCGCGCAGCACGAAAAGAAATTCCTCGCCTTCGTGGCTGTAGGAGTCGCCGCTGCCGGCGCGTGGCGCGATCCGGAACAGGTGTGGTTCCATGACCGTGTTGCCCCAGGCCAGCAGCTCCATGCGCACCCCCGGCCCGGCCTTGAGCACCTTGCGCCTCTGCGGCCGGACCAGCCGGGAATTAGAGTCGCCCGCGCCGAAAAAGTCGAGGATCTTGATCTTGTAAAAACGCGCCAGCCGGCGCAGCGTGGCCACCGAGGCGCTCATGTGCGAGCGCTCGATGGCGCTCAGAAACCCTACTGAAATTCCAACGGCTTGGGCCACCGTGGCCAGCGACAGCCCGCGGCGCAGGCGCAGGTTGCGCAACCGCAGTCCGATGGCCGCGCTGGCGTCGGGCGCGGGCAGCGACCGCCCCTGGGTTCGCAGCACCTGCACGATCGCGGGCGCGTTCAACCCCCGCACCCGCCGCAGGAAGCGCGCCCGCTTCAACAGTTTTACGTCGGCCTGCGTGTAAAGACGGTAGCGGCTGGCCGTGCGTTGCGGCCGCGTCAGCCCCAGGCTCTCCCAGGACCGGATCACCGAAGGCGATACCCCCACCAGCCGGGCCACGTCGCCGATTTTTAAATAGCTGTCCGCGCCGGAGTTCTTCATGGAGACTGGGGGTCGGGAACGGCCGGCGGGCCTGCCCGGCCGCCGCCGTTTTCCCTTGACAGGAACCAACGAAATCAATAACCTTGCGCGATTATAGCAAGGTTTGTCTCTTGCGCAACATTTTCATTCCGGGTTGGCACGCGCGAAAACTGAGCGGAGGGTACATGCGGTCCTCAAAGACAGCAATGGTTGGGCGCAGTTGGATGGTGGTGGCGCTTCTTGCCTGCAGCAGCCTGTATCTGGCCGCCCAGAGCACCGGCGGACGCATTTTGGGAAGGGTGACTGACCCCAGCGGCGCCGTGCTCTCGGGCGCCAATGTAACCCTGGTCAATGAACAGACCGGGGTCCCACGCACCACCCAGAGCAACAAGACCGGCGATTACGAATTCCTCGAGGTCCCGGTGGGCAATTATCGGGTGGAGGTGGACCAGCCCGGCTTCAAAAAAGCGGTCAAGAAGGACATCACCCTGCAGCTGAACCAGGTCGTGACCATGAACATGGTCATGCAACTGGGCGCGAAGGAAGAGGTCGTCGAGGTCACCTCCGAGGCTCCCATCGTGGACACCACCAGCACCCAGCTGGGCGCCGTGGTGAACGACCGTTCCGTCACCCAGTTGCCCCTCAATTCCCGCGATACCTACCAGTTCCTGCAACTGCAGCCGGGGGTGCAGTCGGTCATCGGCTCCAGCGCCACCCTTTACTACGGCAGCGACCGTCCGGGCGCGGTTTCGGTCAACGGCGGGCGCGGGCGCTCCAACAATTTCAGCGTGAACGGTGGCGACGCCAACGACCAGTTCGTCAACCTGCCCACCGTCCAGCCCACCCCCGACAGCATCCAGGAATTCCGCATCCTGACCAATACCTTCGACGCCGAGTACGGGCGCAACTCCGGCGCGGTGGTGAACGTGGTCACCAAGTCCGGCACCAACAGTTTTCATGGCGACGTGTACGAGTTCTTCCGCAACAAGGTGCTGAATGCGCGCGGCTACTTCGATACTTCCAAGCCCGACTTCAAGCAGAACCAGTTCGGCGGCACCTTCGGCGGACCTATCAAGAAAGACCGCACCTTCTTCTTCACCTCGTATGAAGGCCGCCGGGTTCGCGAGGGCATACCCTCGCCGGTGGTGACCGTGCCCACCGCGGCCGAACGCGCCGGCGACTTTTCCGCCGACCCTGCCTTTACCGGCGTGCTGAACAATGCCAGCGTGCTGAACAATCGACCGGGCTGCGACGCGGCCGTAGGGCAGCCGGGCGGCATCGCCGATGGAACCGCGTACTCCACGCTGTTTCCCAACAACCAGATTCCCATTCCCTGCATGGACCCGACCGCCCGCGACCTGCTGGCCTTCGTGCCCCTGCCCAATGCCGGCACCAACCTCTTCCAGTCGGTCCCGGTATCCCCCACCCGCGGCGATCAGTTCACGGTCAAGATTGACCATCGCATCAACGACAAGCAGAACTTTTCCGCGTATTACTACTTCAACGACGACCGCAATCTGCAACCCTTTGCCAACTTCCAGTTGGCCGGCGCCAATGTCCCCGGATTCGGCAGCCAGGTGGCGGAGCGCAACCAGCAATGGAACCTGAGCCACACCTGGAGCCTCTCCAACAGCTCGGTCAACGAACTGCGCTTCACCTACATGCGCGAAGGGCAGGGGACCTTCCAGCACCCGCAGCGCACCAGCCTGGTGCAGAATTCCTGCCCCACGCTGCCCGCCAGCCAGTGCTTCAGCGATCCCAACAATCCGCGCATTGGCATCACGCCCGGCCTGGGCTCGAACCGCGAAGGTCTGCCCTTCATCCAGATTGCCGGCGGCTTCAACATCGGCAACAACGCCGAAGGCGAGTTGCCCCAGGTGGGCAATACCTTCCAGTGGTCCGACAATTTCACCAAGGTCGCCGGCAACCACACCTTTAAGTTCGGCAGCGACCTGCGGCGCAACCGCTTCGACCAGACCCTCTACTTCGACGTCAGCGGCGAATACTTCTTTTTCGGATTCTCCAACAACGCCGTGCAGGATCCCTCCGGCAGCCTCTATCCCGACTACCTGCTGGGATTACCCGACCAGTACGGCCAGGGCTCGGCGCAGGTGGAGAACGTGCGCAGCACCCTGTTCTCGCTGTTCGCGCAGGATAGCTGGAAGATCCGACCCAACGTGACCTTGAACTACGGCTTGCGCTGGGAGCTCGATACCCCCATCGCCGACGTCAGTCGCCACGTCCAGACGTTCCGTCCCGGTCAGGCCGACACGATTTATCCCTGCGTGATTTCCCCAGCCGGCTCCTTCAGCACCGGCTTCGCTCCCGGCACTCCCTGCGGTCCCGGCAGCGTCGGCCAATCCGTGTTCCCGCTGGGCCTGGTCATTCCCGGCGACAAGGGCATTCCCGATGGCATGACCCAGACTTACTACAAGGCGTTCGCCCCCCGCATCGGTCTCGCCTGGAGTCCCAACGCGGATAGCGGTTTTATCAGCAAGTTGACCGGCGGCCCCGGCAAGACCAGCATTCGCACCGGCTGGGGACTGTTCTACAACCCGATTGAGCAGTTGGTGCTCGAGCAGTTGAGCGCCGAGCCGCCCTTCGGCGGCAGCACCTTCATCAGCAATCCCACCTTCAATACGCCTTTCCAGCTCACCGATGGCACGGTCGTGCCCAATCCCTTTAACGGCGTACTGAATCCCAAGCCCGGCAGTCCCGTGGACTGGTCCGTCTTCCGCCCCATCCTGCTCTTTGGGCAATTCCAGCCCCACATGCGCACCCAGTATTCGGCGCAATATAACTTTGGCATTCAACGAGAGCTGCGTTCCGACATGGTGTTCCAGATCGGCTACGTCGGCTCGCAGGGCCATCGCCTGCTGGCCACCCACGACCTGAATCCCGGCAATCCCCAGACCTGCCTCGACATCAATGCCGTTCTGGGCAGCGGGACCTGCGGCCAGTTCCTGGAAGACTCGCAGTTCCTCATTCCCCAGGGCGCCATCCCTGCCGGCATGACCTTCCACCTGCCCAACGGGCAAACCGTGGCCGGAGGCCCGAATTCACCGGCATTGAACATTGTGGGCACGCGTCCCTTCTCCTCGCCGCTGTGCAATTACTTCACCGGAGTGGGCTGCCCGCCCGACGGCGTCCCCGTCTTCAGCAGCATCTTCGCCCAGGACACCATCGCCAATTCCAACTACAACTCGCTGCAAACTTCGCTGGAAAAGCGCTTTGCCCACGGGCTGCAGTTGCAGGCTGCCTATACCTGGAGCAAGTCCATCGACGAGGCCTCCAGTTTCGAAGGCATTCTCAACCCGGTGGACCCCAGCCGCAGCCGCGCCCTGTCGCTGTTCGACGCCCGCCACCGCTTCGTGGTCAGCTATTACTGGGAGCTGCCGGTTCCCAAGTACAGCGGCGTGGCCGGCAAGGCTCTAAACGGATGGGCGATTTCCGGCATCACCACCTTCCAGAGCGGCTTTCCTATCCGCATCACTTCCTCGGCCGACAACGAGCTGATGAACAGCTTCGACTTCGAATTGCCCGGCGAACCCGACCAGTTGAAGCCGTTCCATACCCAGGACCCGAAGAAGAACAACAATTACTGGTTCGATCCCAATACTTTCACCGAGAACACGTTCGATCCCACCTCGCCGGGCTTCGATCCCAGCCTGTTCGGCCGCATCGGCAATGCGCCGCGTACCATCTGCTGCGGGCCCGGGATCAACAACTTCGATATCGCGCTGCACAAGAACACCTTCGTCAGCGAAGCCACGCGGATCGAATTCCGTGCCGAGTTCTTCAACGCGTTCAACCATACCCAGTTCCTGAACCCCGACGGCAACACGTCCGACGGAGCGCAGTTTGGGCAGATTACGCAGGCGCGCGCGCCTCGCCTGGTGCAGTTTGCCCTGAAGTACATCTTCTAGCTCGACCGGGCCCCGGCGGCCGGCCGGGGCCCGCGTTATCATCAAGGCTTCTGCTCCACAACGCTTCGCGATCGCGAGAGGTTGCTCCATGCACGACACCCTGAAGAAAGAACTGCAGCAGTTTGAGAAGCGCACGCCCCGCTCGGCGGCCGCTTACCAGAAGAACCTGAAGCGCATTCCCCTGGGCGTAGCCAGCAATTACCGCGCCTACGATCCCTATCCCATCTTCGTGCAGGAGGCGCAGGGTTCGCGTTTCCGCGACCTGGACGGCAACGAATACATCGACCACAACCTGTGTTTTGGCGCCCTCATGGCCGGGCACTGCCACCCCGCCGTCATGCACGCGGTCGAGTCGCGGCTCAAGCTGGGCACCATGTTCGGCATGCCCCACGACATGGAGTGGCAGCTGGCCGAGGAAATCTGCCAGCGCTTCCCCGTGGAAATGGTGCGTTTCGGCTCCAGCGGCACCGAGGCCACCATGCACGCCGTGCGCCTGGCGCGCGCCGCCACCGGCCGCGACAAGATCATCAAGTTCGAGGGCGCTTACCATGGGCTGCACGACACCGCTCTGGTCAGCGTGAAGCCGCACGCGCCCGACTTTGGCGATCTCCATGCGCCCACCTCGGTGCCCGGCGGGCTGGGCGTGCCCAAGGCCAGCCTGGCCAACGTGCCGGTGGCCACCTTCAACGACCTGGATAGCGTCGAGCTGCGCTTCCGCGAAAATCCCGGCGCGGTGGCCGCGGTCATTCTCGAACCCATCCTGATGAACGTCGGCCTGTGCCTGCCACAACCTGGCTTCCTCAAAGGCCTGCGCGAGATCGCGACCAAGAATGGCGCGCTGCTGATCTTCGACGAGGTCAAAACCGGCGCGAAACTCGGCTGGGGCGGAGCCTCCGAATACTTCGGCGTCACTCCCGATATGATCTGCCTGGCCAAGTCAATCGGCGGAGGTCTGCCGCT
>JAMXLI010000003.1 GCA_024281115.1 Terriglobales bacterium
GCGACATCCACCACCAGACCAGTTACAACTATTCGACCAATGACGCGATCGCGCAGCTGACGAGCATCTTTCAGCAGCTCTCGACAACACTCGAAACCGGCCGTCGTCTGCAATATCTCTACGAGCATGCGCGCCTAGGCCTGGATGAGGAGCTGAAGCGGGCCAGCGAACTGCGCAATGGCCGTCAACTTGCTGAAATTGAAGTGCTTGCCCCGGTTCTGCGACGAATTGCCAGCGATCCCGGCGTCATGCACGTGGCCCGCCAGCACGCCCAGAAGCTCCTCGACCAGGCGTCGGCTCCGGCTTCCGGCAGCAAGTAATCCCGCCGCCGCCCGGGTTTAGGCGTAAGCTGGGGGTTAAACGCGCCTGTTTGGGCGCTGCATCTTGCCCCAGGGCGAACACGTCTAATGATGTAGCAGGGGTGATGATTATGCGAGTTGAAGGTCTCCGCAAAACGTCGATTTTGGTGGGATTCCTGGTTTGCGGGCTGGGCGCGGTGGGTGCGTTTGCCGACTCACAGGCCAGGATTGTGCGCCTGAGCGACCTCGAGGGCGATGTGCAGGTAGACCACGGCTCGGGCTATGAGAAAGCAATTCGCAATATGCCCGTGATGCAGGGCATGCGCATTGAAACGCGCAATGGAGGCCTCGCCGAAGTAGAACTCGAGAACGGCAGCACCGTCCGCCTGGCTCCCAATACGCAGGTCGCTTTCCCCGAACTGTCATTAGCGGCTTCCGGGGGGAAGCAGACCACCGTGGAACTGAAGCAGGGAACGGCGTACTTCAACCTTGTCAACCATAAGCACGACAGTTTTGAGATTGTGGCGGGTCCCGAAAAAGCGACTTTGACGGATTCGGCACGGCTGCGCCTGGACCGGGATGAAGACCGGGTGAAGGTCGCGGTCACCAAGGGCGAGGTTCGTTTCGAAGGTCCGTCGGGCGAGGCCAAGTTGGATAAGGACCACACCGCTACCTTCGATCTGAGCCAAGGTGGGCAGTTTACGCTGGCCAGGGGAGTCGAGCCGCAACCCTACGACGCCTGGAATCGGCAGGAGAGCAGCTTTCAATCGCAATACGGCGGGAGCCTTGGTCACTCTGGGATGGCTTACGGAACCAGCGACCTGAATTACTACGGTGGCTGGTACAACGTTCCGGGGTACGGCACCATGTGGCAGCCTTACTCCGTCGGACTCGACTGGGATCCATTCATGGATGGGTCGTGGGTATGGTATCCGGGGTTCGGCTATTCATTCGTTTCCGGATATCCGTGGGGATGGATGCCCTACCGTTATGGCACTTGGGCGTTTGTGCCAGGCTGGGGCTGGGGATGGATGCCCGGCGGCTTCTCCAGCTGGAATGTAGTTCCGGCGGTGTGGAACGCGCCCATGGGATTTGTTCCGCCGCGGCGCCCAACCGGAGGCAGCGGCCATCCCACGATCGTGGCACGAGCGCCGGCCGTGGCGCAGGCCAACCCGGGTCTTTCAACTTCAACGCGAGCCGGAATTCAAGCCGGGACTGGATCTGACGCGGCGGTGGTCCGGTCGGGCTCGAGGGTCCCCGTTCACGGGCAGGTGCTCACGGTGAACCCGCGCACAGGAGCGGTGGAGCGCGGATTCGAAGCGGGTATGCCGCATGCGGCTTCTGGTCGCGCCGTCGGGGGTATTCGACAGGTTGCGCCCAGCGCCGGCATGGGTCGCGCCGGCGGGTTTAGCTCGGCAGGCGCGGCGCATAGCTCCTCCGGGTCTTCCCACTCCAGCAGCAGCGGTCCTCCGCACCACTGAAACGAAGTTTGGGCATGATCAGGGCGGCCGAGACGGCCGCCCTTTTTGATTGCGAGGCGGTCGCGCTGAGACGTGCAGCTTCCGCCGCTAAAAATGAAACTTCAGGCTGGCGCCCGCCGTGCGCGAAGGAGCGTACTGGATGGGAATCTCCTCGCTTTCCTTGGCGATCTGATAGCGATTGTCGGAAACGTTGGTGACGTCGAACTCCAGGTCCAGGCGAAGGGGCTCTCTCATCCACAGGTTGCAACCGGCGGCCAGGTCGGCGGTGAGGTGCTGGGGCAGGCGCGGTCCGTGCTCGACCACGGTGCCGCTGCCGTAGCGCAGGGCGCTTCCCGTCCACGCGCCGCGCCAGCGATTGCGATAAAAAATGTTGGCCGAGCCGGTATGGGTCTGGTCAAAAGCCGGCATGATTCTTTCTCCCGGGGCCAGCGGCTCGTCGCCGGCAAATCCTCCGGTGATAGGACCGTAGAAAAACGTCCTCCCCACGGCATACTGAAAACGCCCGCTGATCCCCAGTTTTTCCAGTTGCTGCAGGTTCAGCACGAATTCGGCCCCCTGCGAGCGGGCGCTATGGAAATTAATGGGCAGGAACAGGCGCGAGATGCTGATCTCGTGGTTTTCGAAGCTATTGTGCCCGGTGTGGAGGTAGGCGTTCAGCTCCAGGCTCATGCGCGGGCGCAACTCCTGCGCCCAGCCCGCCTCGAAATAATTCTGCGAATAAGCGCGCACGTCGCCTACGCGTTGCGCCGGATCAAGGGCATGGACGCCGATAAAGCTGGCCAGCAGCGAATATTCGATCGGGGGAGGCGAGAAGAAGCGATTGTAGGCGGCGTGAACGACCGAGCGCGTGCGCGCAATGTGGTAAGCGATGCCCACGCGCGGGCTGGTCTGCACCTGGGTGTCCACCAGATCGAAGTAGTCGTAGCGCACCCCGGCATCCACCGTAAAATTGCGGAAGGGGGAGACGTGGTCCTGAACATAGAGGCCCGCCTGGCCGCCCTTGACGCCCCCGCGGAAGGAAGGAAACATGTCGGGATCGCCGCGGCCATCGAAAAAAAAGCTCTCCAGCTCGCGCAGTCGCGTCAGGTCCACGCCCGCCTTGAAGATCTGTCCACGCCAGGCTTGGGAAAAGTCGCTCTTCAGGCCGAGGGTCAAGGGACTGCGCGAGGCGCGGGAGAGCGGGGTAATGGGATCGGTGGTGGGCAGGATCCGGTCAGAGCCGGTGCGGGCATAGAGCGAGGTGGAAAGCAGCCGGTCCGAGGAAAACGTGCGCACCCAGTTGAGAATGGCGGTCTCCTGCCTCAGGTGACGACGCGCATTACGTCCCGCCTCCTGGTCTTCGAGCAGGTTGGGTTGCTCAAAGTTGGCGCCCGCGCCCATCAGGAGCAATTTCACCTGATCTCGGCCGCTGGCGCGCCAGTCCAATTGAGTAGTGGCACGTAATCCTTCCCCAAAATCGTACAACTCCATCGGGGCCGGCGGATCGAGGTACCGTCCGGAAGTAAACCCGTCGGCGAAAAGGTAATAGCCCAGTGCTCCGCGGCTGCCGCCGTACTCGGCATTCAGGTCGTAGTTGTCGTTGGTGGCTCCGCGGAAGTTCACGTCGCCGTGCCCGCCCAGTTCGGCGCCGCTCAAGGTGGTGATGTCGAGAACACCGCCGAAGCGGTTGCCGTATTCCGGCGTGAAGCCGCCCGTCATCAGGCTCACGGTCTCAAAGATCTGGGGCGAAACGCCCGGACTGAACTGCGGCTGCGCGTTGTCAAGAAATGAAACTCCATTGATGAACTCGTGCAGGGAAAACTCGTTGCCTCGGACATTGATGAAGTTGTCGTGCGATTGGCTGGCACCCGGCATCAGGTTGGCCACCAGGGCGTTGGTGTTCTCCGTCATGGGATCGGGGAGGTTCTCCAGGTCGCGGCGCGTGAACGCGTAGGAAGTGCCCGTCTTCTCCGGATCGACGGTCTGGAGACTGCTGCGCACCGTGATTTCCTCCCGCGGCCGACGCAGCGGCTGCAGTTCCAAGCTGACGTGCACTGCCTGGCGGGGGCGCAGGGTGAAGGTATAGGACCCGGGGTAGTATCCCGCGGCCCGCGTGGTAAGGGTATGCGGGCCGGGGGGCACGCCGGCAAAATGGAATCTGCCGCTGGCGTCTGAAGTCGCACTCCCTACCGATCCGGAGATGCCCGCCAGGGTGACAATGGCGCCGGGAATGGCTCGCTGGGCGGGTCCGTGCACCGAACCCTCCACCACGGTTTGAGCGCGGCCGCCGATGACCAGCAACACTAGAACCGCGGGCAGCGCGATCCGGACGACCATGCGCCGATTCTATCCGAGCGAGGAAAATGCTGGCGAGTGGGAGGGGCGGTTCGGGCCCGTGAAAACGGCGCGCTGACGGGGAATTCAGGCGGCGGACGACCCAGCACCCTAGGCGGCAGTCCGCTCTTCTGAGATTTCCACGTCGAGGAACTCTGATAAAATTCGGGCAACGCCACACCGGGAGAGGGCATGCAGGCGATCCTCGCGCTCGAGGACGGGCGCATATTTCGCGGCCGCGGGTTTGGGGCCAGAGCCGAGTGCTACGGCGAAGTCGTTTTCAATACTTCCATTACCGGATACCAGGAAATCTTTACCGATCCCTCCTACGCCGGACAGATTGTTGTCCTCACCAATCCTGAGATCGGAAATTACGGCACCAATGGCGATGACAACGAGGCCACCCGCCCGTACATCGAGGGCCTGGTGGTGCGCGAATTCTCCAAGGTCAGCTCCAACTGGCGCTCTCAGGAGGTTGCCGAGCAATACCTTGAGAGGTTCAAGATCCCGGTGCTGGCGGAAATCGATACGCGCGCCCTGGTGCGCCACCTGCGCGACCACGGGGTGATGCGCGGCATCATCTCCTCCCTCGAATCCGACCCTGAGAAACTCGTTGCCAAGGCGCAATCCATTCCGAAGATGGATGGCACGGACCTGGCGAAAGTGGTTACCACCAAGCAGCGCTACGTTTGGGAGACGGGCACGCGCTCCCACGAACCCACCGAGGTGGTAGGCGTCAAGGATGAGCCCCCGCGGCTACACGTGGTGGCCTATGACTACGGTATCAAGCACAACATCTTGCGCATGCTGCGGGACGAAGGCTGCAAAGTGACCGTGGTTCCGGCGGATACCTCGGCGGAAGATGTGCTCACGTTGAAGCCGGACGGCATTTTTCTCTCCAACGGGCCGGGCGATCCTGAGCCATGCACGTACGCGCAGGAGAATATTCGCCGCCTGATGGGGAAGAAGCCCATTTTCGGCATTTGCCTCGGCCATCAGCTGATCGGACTCGCCCTGGGCGGCAAAACTTATAAGCTCAAGTTCGGTCACCACGGCGGCAATCACCCGGTGAAGCAGCTCCAGTCGAGCAAGGTGGAGATCACGGCGCACAACCACAACTTCGCTGTCGATCCCGACTCGCTCCCGGCCGGCGACGTGGAGCTCACCCACATTGACTTGAACGACAACACGCTGGAAGGGTTGCGGCACCGTCAGCTGCCCCTGTTCTGCGTGCAGTACCACCCGGAAGCCGCGCCCGGCCCCCACGATTCGCATTACCTGTTCAAAGATTTCGTGAAGATGATGGAGGAGTGCAAGTCGTAGCCGGCGCTCCCCGGCTTGCGCTCCCCGCGGCGGGGGAAGCCCGGGAGCAGGGCCGGTAACAAGCACAGGAACCGGAGTTCATGCCCAAACGCACCGACATCTCCAAGGTTTTGATCATCGGCTCGGGGCCGATCGTGATCGGCCAGTCGGCCGAGTTCGATTATTCCGGGGCGCAGGCCTGCAAAGCGCTCAAAGCGGAAGGCTACGAGGTCGTGCTGGCGAACTCGAACCCGGCGACGATCATGACGGATCCCGAGTTGGCGGACCGCACCTACATCGAGCCTTTGTCCCGCGCTTACCTGGAAGAGATCATCCGCGTGGAATCGGAGATGTCGGGAGGGGGCAGTTTTGCCCTGCTGCCCACGGTGGGCGGACAAACGGCCTTGAACCTGGCGGTCGAACTGGCCGATGGCGGCGTGCTCGACAAGTACAACGTGCAGTTGATTGGGGCCAAGATCGAAGCAATTAAAAAGGCGGAAGACCGGCTGTTCTTCAAGGATGCCATGCAGAAGATCGGCCTGGACGTCCCCAAGTCGGCGCTGGTGAACAACCTCAAGGACGGGCTGGAGTTCACCTCCAAGATTGGCTTCCCCCTGATTCTGCGGCCTTCGTTCACGCTGGGCGGCACCGGCGGGGGCATCGCATACAACCGCGAGGAACTCACCTCGCTGCTGGCCCGCGGCCTCGACTTATCGCCCGTGCACGAGGTGCTGATCGAGGAATCGGTGCTGGGGTGGAAGGAGTACGAGCTGGAACTGATGCGCGATCTGGCCGACAACGTGATCGTGATCTGTTCGATTGAGAATTTCGATCCCATGGGGGTGCATACCGGCGACTCCATTACCGTGGCCCCGGCGCAGACCCTGAGCGACCGCGAGTATCAGCGCATGCGCGATGCCGCCCTCGCCGTCATCCGGGAGGTGGGGGTAGAAACGGGCGGTTCCAACATCCAGTTCGCGGTCAATCCGCAGAACGGGCAGATGGTAGTGATCGAGATGAACCCGCGCGTGTCGCGCTCTTCGGCGCTGGCGTCGAAGGCCACCGGGTTTCCCATCGCCAAGATCGCGGCCAAGCTGGCCGTGGGCTACACCCTGGACGAGATTCGCAACGATATCACCCGCAAGACTCCCGCCTGCTTCGAGCCCACGCTCGACTACGTGGTGGTGAAGATTCCCAAGTGGCAGTTCGAGAAATTTCCCGGCGCCGACGAGAACCTGGGTCCGCAGATGAAATCGGTGGGCGAAGTGATGGCCATTGGCCGGACGTTCAAGGAAGCGTTGCAGAAGGCCATGCGCGCGCTGGACACGGGCAAGCGGCCCGGCTCGGAAGTGATCGAGCCCAAAATCCTTACCCAGAGGCTGGTGACCCCGCATCCCGAGCGCTTGAACTACCTCCGCTACGCCCTTCGGCAGGGATACACGGTGAAGCAGCTGGCCACCATGACTTCCATTGATCCCTGGTTTCTCTATCAGATGAAGGAGGTTGTGGACCTTCAACTGGAGCTGGAGCGGCAGAAGTTCGAGGAGGTCTCGGCCGAGCGCCTGCTGGAAGCCAAGCGCATGGGATTTTCGGACGCGCGTCTAGCCCTGATGTGGAACACGGGCGAGGGCCGGGGCGGCGCCGAGAAAGTTCGGCAACAGCGCGCCCAGCACCGGGTGCGGCCGGTCTACAAACGGGTGGACACCTGTGCCGCCGAGTTCGAGAGCTTCACCCCGTACCTGTATTCCACGTACGAGGAAGAGGACGAGGCGCCCGCCAGCCGGCAGAAGAAGGTCATCATCCTGGGAAGCGGGCCCAATCGCATCGGGCAGGGAATTGAATTCGATTATTGTTGCTGCCACGCGGCCTTCGCGCTGCGCGAGGATGGTTTCGAAACCATCATGGTCAATTGCAATCCGGAGACCGTTTCCACCGACTACGACACCAGCGACCGGCTGTATTTCGAACCTCTAACCCTGGAAGATGTTTTCGCGGTGTACGAGCACGAGGCCGCAGGGGGAGCCTCGGTGGGCCTGATCGTGCAGTTTGGAGGACAGACCCCGCTGAACCTGTCGTTGCCGCTGAAGGCCGCGGGCGTGCCCGTGATCGGCACTTCGCCCGAATCCATCGATCTCGCGGAGGACCGCAAGCGTTTCGGTAAGCTGCTCCAGGAACTGGAGATTCCCCAGCCGCCCGGGGCCATTGCCACTTCCGCCGAACAAGCCGTGGCGGGCGCGCGGGCGGTGGGCTATCCCGTGCTGGTGCGGCCCTCCTACGTCCTGGGCGGCCGGGCCATGGTGATCGCCTACGACGACGATGCCGTCATGCGGTACATGAAGGAGGCGGTGGAATACTCGCAGGAACGGCCGGTTCTGATCGACCACTTTCTCGAGGACGCGGTGGAAATTGACGTGGACGCCATCTCCGACGGGGAAGACGTGGTGATCGGCGGCATCATGCAGCACATCGAGGAGGCCGGCATTCACTCCGGCGACTCTTCCTGCGTGCTGCCGGCGGTCAACATCCCGGAATACCTGCTGGCCACCATGCGGGAGTACACGTTCAAGCTGGCACGCGCGCTGAAGGTAGTGGGGCTGATGAATATTCAATTCGCCATCCCGCGCAATCCGCTGGCAGCCGTCCTGGGTGGCACGGGCGACGCGGAGCGCGTCTACGTGCTCGAAGTGAACCCGCGGGCCTCCCGCACCATTCCCTACGTCTCCAAGGCTACCGGGGTTCCACTGGCCAAGATTGCCGCGCGTCTCATGACCGGGCGCAAGCTGCGGGAGTTTTTGCCGGAGAACATCGAACGCGGAACCGACCTGGCTACGGGCGGCCATTTTTACGTGAAATCCCCGGTTTTTCCCTGGCAGAAGTTCCCCGGCATCGATACCGTGCTTGGCCCCGAAATGAAGTCCACGGGGGAAGTAATGGGCGTTGCCGACAATTTCGGCGAAGCCTTTGCCAAGGCGCAGCTTGCAGCCGGACAGGCGCTGCCCACCGCCGGCGTCATCTTCCTGAGCGTCACGGACCACGACAAGCCGAATGTCGCCGAGCTTGCACGGCGCTTCGTGGAACTCGGCTTCAGGCTGATTGCCACCAATGGCACCGCCGACGTGCTGGAAGCCGCCGGGCTGCCCACCGCCCGGGTGTACAAGGTCAAGGAAGGCCGGCCCAACGTGGTGGACCTGATCAAGGGAAACCAGATCCACCTCATCGTCAACACCCCGCACGGCATGGAACCCTGGTTTGACGAGCAGGCAATCCGGCGCGCAGCGGTGACCCGGCGCATTCCCACCATCACTACCCTGGCCGCGGCGTATGCGGCTGCTGAGGGCATCGCCGCCCTACAGCGCGGCCGCATCAGCATCACCACCCTGCAAGAACTGCACGCCGAGCGCGTTTCGGTTGGGATGCCGCGTTAGTTGTTTGGAACGAACGGCTGTCTTCAGCACACACCTTCCCTCTGTGGCAGGGGACGATAACCCGCCGTAGTCGCAGCGCATCCTACTGCCCATTAAAAGGAGGACCACGATGGCGAAGCGTAGTGCATCATCCGCTAGGCCCCTTACGGATCATGAAGAAATCCGGCGATGGGCCGAGGAGCGGGGCGGCAAGCCTTCTTGCGTGCGGGGTACGGGCGGCGGGGACGACGCTGGCATAATCCGGCTGGATTTTCCTGGGTACAGTGGCGAGGACTCGCTGGAGGAGATCGGTTGGGACGAGTGGTTCCAGAAATTTGACGAGAGCAATCTCGCCCTGATGGTGCAGGAACGGACCGCGGGCGGCGAACGCAGCAACTTCAACAAGCTGGTTTCCAGGGACAATGCCGGGCGCAACCGAAGCACCGGACGCGGAAGTCGCGAGCAGAACGCTCGCGGCCAGCGTGTGAGCGCACGCAGCAGCGTTCGCGCAACCGGCCGCTCCCGCTCGTCGCAATCCGAGGGCCGGTCGCAATCGGGCCGGAGATCGCAAGCTGAGGGCCGGTCACAATCCCAGGGCCGGGCACAATCGGGCCGGGGATCGCAGTCGGAGGGTCGGTCGCAGTCGAGCAGTCGGTCGCAGTCGAGCAGCCGGTCGCAGTCGAGCAGCCGAGGCAGGGGAGCGCAAGGGCGCTCCAGCCAGACGAACGGGCGCTCGTCATCCAGAACTTCGCGCACGGCAGCGCGCAAGCCGCCGCGCAGTGCAGCGCGAACCAGCGGCCGCTCCAGCGGTAAAAAGCAGGGCGGAAGGCGGAACGCTGCCTAGCCGGCAAGCCCGCGGCTGAACCCGGGCTGCCGCTCCCTTTGCGCCGAGGCACGGGTGCGAATCTGCAGGCTGAAAGTGGGGCGATCACGCGCGCCCCACTTGTACTTGTAAGCCTCCCGTCCGCGCAGGAAATCGGCAGCCCGCTTGCCCTCACCTGCCGCGTCCCGCAGAACCTGCTCCAGGATGAGTCCCCCCGGGCTGTAGGTGCCAAACGCCGGGTCGAACCCCTGCAGGTACAAGTAGGCGACGGAGGGCTCGAACAGGGCATACAGGGCAGCAAGGGGGCGCTCGTCCAATCGCAGGGTGTAGAGGCGAAGCACGCCCCGGGCGAGCAGCCCAGGAGCCGCCAGCCGGTGAAAGCTGCGCACGCTGGCATCGGCCAGCACTCCCCGGCCACCCAGGGATTTCCACCGCGCTCCGTGCAGAGTAAAAAAAACTTCGAGCGCGGCAGGCAGCGATTCGGCGGTTGCGACTTCGAAGTGGAGCGTTCCTTCCCGTTCCAGCCTGCGCCGCGCGTTGCGCAAACGTGCTAACAGACGGGTCGAGGCGGCCTGATCTACCGTTTCGGCGGCACCTGCCAGTTCCAGGACCGGGCATGCTTCGCGCGGCGAGCGGGCGCGTTGCCATCCCTCCGGAAGATCGGCTTGCAGCAGAAGCGAGGTTTGCCGTAGATCAGGAAAGCGAATCGCGTCCCAGCGGGCGGACTGCTCCTCCAGGTGGCGAAGGATGGCGCGTAATGCATCCGAAGAGCATTCGGTGTCCAGCAGCAGGTCCTGGTAATCGGAGACGCCAAGCCCCAAGGGAGAAACCACTCGCTCTCCCCCCTGAATCTCCACCACCAAGGGGGCAAACCCGACCAGCCGCCCGCCATCGCGCACTTCGATTCCCCACAACGCTGGCGGTCCGAAGACGCGGGCATACGGAACCAGCCACTGCGGACGTTGGAAGGGGGTGGCGTTGGGGGAGCGCTGCCACAACTCTTCCCACTCCGGCGCGAGCTTCTCTAAAGCCGCCAGGTCCACGAGCTCACTGGTCTGAAGACGCTGCAAACCTCACCTCGTCGCGATCAATGTTTCCGGCGGCGCCGATCGCGTGCCGGTAGAGTTCGAAGTAGGATTCCGTCATCCGCTGCGCCGAAAATCGTTCTTCGGCCGCCCGCCGGCAAGCCGCCGGATCAAGATCGGATGCCCGCCGGATCGCGTCAGCCATCTCCTCTACGTTGCTGACGAGGAACCCGGTGCGGCCATGGTCCACAATCTCGCGCAGCGCCCCCGCGCGAAACGCCAGCACGGGAGTGCCGCACGCCAGCGCCTCCATAGCCACCAGAGAGCTGGTTTCCTCGATCTGGCTGCTGATGAGCAGGGCGCGTGCTCGAGCAAGCAAGATGCGCTTGGCCTCGCCCCCCACCCGGCCCACAAAACGATGCGGGCTGCGCAAACGGGGCTGGATGGCTTGCTCGAAATATTGCCGGTGAGAGGAATAGGCGTAGGTTTCACCCGCCAGCTGTAACGGAATGCCTGCCGCGGAGGCCGCATCGAGCGCCAGGTGAAAGGCTTTCTCGGGGCAGATGCGCCCCAGCGCCACCACGTAATCCTCTTTTCTCGGCTCCGGATAAAACTCATCGAGGCTCACGCCGTTAGGAATGATGAGGGGAAGCTGGCAACCTGCCGGTTGGGTCCGCGCCTGCGATTCCGAAACACACACCAGGTGCGTGTCCGGCCTGCTTGAGCGGAATGCCTGCTGAGGATAGAGATCCAGCGGAAGATGCAGTGTGATGACGACAGGCACGCCCGGCAGCGGCAGGTAGTTGGTGAAATCCACTCCGTGCAGGTGGATCAGGTCAATGTGGTCGCGGGCCGCTTCCTCGAGCTTCCTTTTGTAAAAGGCATGCACTGTGGCCCGAGCTTGCTCTGTAATCGCGTTTGGGACTGGCAGTCCTTCCAGCAAACGCCCGCAGACGCGGGACCCGGCGGGTGCGAGAACCAACGAGTTGTGTCCGCCGGCCACCAGGGCTCGGTCGAGCGCGAGCAGCACCTGCTCCGCTCCGCCCGCCGTGTCGGGGGCCATGCGCGCAAAGGGAAATCCGACGTTAAGAATGTTGTAGGCCATAGCTAAAGCTGTGCGAGCAGCAGTGTCGCCTGCTCGCGCCACTGCTGGCCGGAGATGGGCCATCCCAGGCGCTCGTACCACAAGAGCCCGTCGTGCGGCGGGCGGCTGAAGTCGTGCGAAGGGGCAGGGCGAAGCCGCTCCGGTTCGAGCGGAAACTCGCGCAGCACAGCCTGTTGGGTGGCATAGCAGGAGAGCATGCGCGCTTTGCGATCGCGCTCCTCCCGGTCCAAGAGCTAGCGGGCTCCGGAGTTCCACGCGTGGCCGCCGGCATGGTGAAGGGATTCGCCCG
>JAMXLI010000004.1 GCA_024281115.1 Terriglobales bacterium
GGCCGGGCGTCCGGCAATCTTTGTGCCCTTTCCCAAGGCAACCGACGATCACCAGCGCCGTAACGCGGAAGTGCTGGTGCAGGCGGGCGCCGCCCTGTTCTTGCCGGAATCGCAACTGACCAGCGAACGGCTGGTCGATACCGTCGCCACCCTGCTGGGCGATCGTGCCCGGCTGGTCGCCATGGCCGAGGGCGCTCGCCGGCTGGCGCATGCAGATGCGGCGGAAGAAATCGCCGCCATGGCGGCGCGGCTGGCGGCAACCCGGGCCTGACTCGCGGCCTTCCGCGGGCACTCTCGTGGTGGCACCTGCAATGGACATTCACCATGTTCGCCAAGATTCAGCGCATCCATTTCGTGGGCATTGGCGGCATCGGCATGAGCGGCATTGCCGAGGTGCTGGTCACGCTGGGCTACAAGGTTTCAGGCTCGGACCTGAAGCTGACCCCCGTCACGGAGCGCTTGGCGGGCCTGGGCGCGACTATTTTCCAGGGGCATGCGGCCTCGAACATTGCCGGCGCCGAGGTGGTGGTCACCAGCACGGCCATTCCTCCGGACAATCCCGAGGTCGAAGAAGCCCACCAGCAGTTGGTGCCGGTAATTCGGCGCGCCGAGATGCTGGCGGAATTGATGCGCCTGAAGTACGGCATTGCGGTAGCCGGCATGCACGGCAAGACCACCACCACCTCCATGATTGCCGCCGTGCTGGCCGCGGGCGGGCTCGATCCCACCGTGGTGGTCGGCGGACGCGTGGATGCGATGGGATCGAACGCGCGCCTGGGCACCTCGCAGTACCTGGTGGCCGAGGCCGATGAGAGCGATCGCTCGTTCCTCATGCTTTCGCCGATCCTCGCCGTGGTCACCAATCTCGACCGCGAGCACATGGATTGTTACCGCAGCCTGAAAGACATCAAGCGCGCCTTCCTCGACTTCATGGACCGCGTGCCGTTTTACGGCATGGTGGTGCTATGCAGCGATGACCGGCCGCTGCGTTCTCTGTTCCCGCACCTGAAACGCCGGCTGGTCACATACGGGACGCGCCGCGACTCCGACTTTCACATTGTCGCGATCAGAACTGGGGCGGCGGCCGATCTGGAGAAAGCCGGCAGCCGCTTTCGGGTGCGCTACCGGGGCGAGGAACTGGGCGAGTTCCAGCTGCGCGTTCCGGGCATTCACAACGTGCTCAATGCCACCGCCGCCATTGCGGTGGGCGTGGGCCTGGAGATTCCGGTGCCCCTGATCGCGCGCGGGCTGGACGGCTTTCGCGGCGTGGACCGGCGCTTCCAGCTCCGGGGTACCGCCGCGGGGGTGAGCGTGGTGGACGATTATGGCCACCATCCCACCGAGATTCGCGCCACGCTTGCCGCCGCCCGGTCCTGCGGGTATGGGCGCGTGCACGTTGTCTTCCAGCCCCATCGCTACAGCCGTACCCACCGCCTGATGGACGAATTTGCCACCTCGTTTGCCGGCGCCGACTCGGTGTTTGTGCTGGACGTGTATCCCGCAAGTGAGCAGCCCATTCCGGGGGTGACCGGGGAAGCTCTGGCGCGAAGGATCGCGGAGTTGGGCGGACAGGCGGCTCGGTATGTGGGCTCGTTTGCCGAGGCCGCCCACGCCGCCGCTGCCGTGGCGGGACCGGGCGACGCGGTCTTGACGCTGGGCGCCGGCAGCGTCTCGCAGCTGGGGCCGCAGATACTCAGCGTTCTTGCTGACGGCCGCAGTCGCGCTGCGAACGATAAGAGCATAACCGTCGGCTGAGAGGCCGCGCGCTCGTCGGGTAAGCAATCCTCCCTCCCGCCATTGTGGAAAAAATCCGCAAATTCGTCGGCACCAAAATAGGCAATTGCAGGTATAGTCGGGGTGGCGATTCTCGACGACAACTCAACTGGTGGCGCGACGAAGCCTTCCATCTCAGGAAGACCTGGAGCTCACGCGGGGGCCGGAGTTTGTTCCGGCTCCGGTCGATGATGCCCGCCTCGTAGATCTCGACAACGAGCAAGAGTCTCCCTTCCTGCGCGCGCAAAAGCGGGTACCCGTCCGTCGAGGATCTCTTCCCCGGAAAACCGCACGCAAGCTGAAGTGGGTGGTGCTGGCGGTGTGTCTGCTGGGCGCAGGCTTGTTTGCCAGTGGCGCGGTGTATGCCTACGGCGCCCATTCCTGGCGTTTCACCATCGAATCCGGCGACGACATCGAGATCAGCGGCAACGCGCACGTCACCCGCGCGCAGATCATGGACGTGCTCGGCGGCGATATCGGCCGCAACGTGTTCTTCGTGCCCCTGGCGGAGCGCCGCCATGCTTTGGAGGAGATTCCCTGGGTAGAGTCGGCCACGGTCATGCGCTTCCTGCCCAACCACGTGCGGGTGGAGGTCCGGGAGCGCACCCCGGTGGCCTTTGCCCGGATCGGCGCTCGTATTGCCCTGATTGACGCCAATGGGGTTGTCATGGACCTGCCGGCCAGCAGCCCCCACCGCTTCTCATTTCCGGTGATCACAGGTATGGGCGAAGCCGAACCGCTCTCCACGCGCGCGGCGCGCATGCGCATTTACTCCGACGTGGTGCGCGAACTCGACGCGGGCGGAGCCAACTATTCCCAGGACCTCAGCGAAGTGGACCTCTCCGATCCCCAGGATGTGAAGGTGACCGTGAACGACCCCTCGGGCGCGGTCCTGGTGCACCTGGGCGATGCCAACTACCTGGAGCGCTTCAAAACCTACATCGCGCACGCGGCTGAATGGCGCCAGCAATTTCAAAAGCTGGAGTCGGTGGACCTGCGCTATGACCGCCAGATCATTGTCAACCCGGACGCACGCAGCGTGCCTGGGCAGCCTTTAACGGCAACCGCGGTCAAGGCGGCGCTGGCGGCCGGAGTGAAGCCGGCGGCCTTGACCAGCGCCGATTTGAAGCGCGCGGAATCGGCGACGCGCGCCCCGGATGCTTCCCGGAGCGGCAAGCCTCGGGCGGGCAAGCCGAAGCCTGCGGCCAAGGTCCGCAAGCCAGCCAGGAAAGCGAAATCCCGCCGGGCGGCGCGCCACCACCAGCCCGTCAAAAACCAGGAGAGCGACTGAGGGCCAATATGGGGAATGCGAACGAACATCTGCTGACGGCGATTGATGTAGGCAGCGCCAAGACGTGCGCCCTGGTGGCGGAAATCACCGAGGCGGGCGTGCGCTATCGCAGTCACGGCATCGCCGATTCGCTGGGCAGCCGCAAAGGCGCCATCGTGGACCTGGAGAAGGCAGTAGCCTCCATTCAGCGGGCCGTGGAGGAGGCGGAGAACGGCATTTCCGCGCCCATCGAACGCGCCATGATCGGTGTTTCCGGCGGCCACCTGCGCGGAATGAACAGCATGGGCGGCATCAGCTTCGGCAACCGGCCCCGCGAAATTACCCGCGACGAAGTGCGCCAGGCGGTGGAGAAGGCGCGGGCTATCTCGCTTCCCGAGGACCGCGAAGTGCTGCACCTGCTGCCGCAGGAATTCATTCTCGACGGGCAGTCCGAAATTCGCGATCCCCTGGGCATGATCGGCAGCAAGCTGGAAGTGCGGGTGCACGTGGTGACCGCGGCCAGCAGCGCCGTCCAGAACGTGGTCAGCGCTGTGAACCGCGCCGGCGTGCACGTGGACGACACTGTCTTCGAGCCGCTGGCGGCGGCGGACGCCATTCTGCAGCCCGAGGAACGCGAGCTGGGAGTCACCCTGGTGGACATCGGCGCCGGCTCCACCGACGTCATCGCCTTCCACGGCGGCGCGGTGGCGCTCACAGGGGCCTTGCCGGTGGGCGGCGATCATTTCACCAGCGACATCTCGGTGGGGTTGCGCACCCCCATGGCGGAAGCCGAGCGCCTGAAGCTGGCCTACGGCTGCGCGGTCGTAACCCGCATCCCGGAAGGCCACGAGGTGGAGGTGCCCTCGGTCGGCGACCGGCCCTCGCGCATGATCGCCCAGCGCACCCTGGGTGAAATCCTCGAGCCGCGGGCGCGCGAGTTGTTTGAGGTCCTGCGCGACAACCTGCGGCACGCCGGGCTGCTGGAGGCCTGCGGCGCGGGGGTGGTGCTGACCGGGGGCGGCGCCCGCCTGATGGGCGTCCTGGAAATCGCCGAGTCGGTGCTGCGCAAGCCGGTGCGGCTGGCGTGGCCTTCGCCGCTCGCCAAAATGCCCTCCGTGCTCGCCGAGCCGGAATTCAGCACCACAATCGGCATGATTTTTTACGCGCACCGCGCCCGCATGGCACGCGGCAACCAGGACGAGCGCTGGGGCGTTTCGAAGTTGAAATCGTTGTGGTCGCGCGTGGGCGCATAGCAGCAGGCACAGGCAGCAAAAAAGAGAAAGGGATCGAAGACCAAGCACGGGAACCATCACAATCGCGCAGCGAGGAACGGAGACCTGAATCCAATGACGCCAAAGAAGGACAATCCAACGCCGGCGGCGGAAACGCCGAAATCGGGCATACGCATCAGCTTCCACGAGGAAGCCAAGAACGACGCCAACATCAAGGTGATCGGGGTGGGAGGAGGCGGCACCAACGCGGTGAACCGCATGATTGACGCCGGGGTGGAAGGCGTCGAGTTTATCGTCGCCAACACCGACATGCAGGCGCTGCGTCTCTCGCGCGCTCCCGTCAAGATCCAGCTGGGAGTGAAGCTGACCAACGGCCTGGGTGCGGGCGCCAACCCGGAAGTGGGGCGCAAGGCGGCGCTGGAGGATTCCGACAAGATCATCGAAACGCTGGAAGGCGCCGACATGGTGTTCGTCACCGCCGGCCTGGGCGGGGGCACGGGCACCGGCGCCGCTCCCATCATTGCCTCGCTGGCCAGCGAGATGGGGGCGCTCACCGTTGCCGTGGTCACCAAGCCCTTCGGCTTTGAAGGCAAGCGGCGCATGTCGCAGGCGGGCAATGGGCTGGCCGAGTTGATCGATTCGGTGGATACCACCATCGTCATTCCCAACGAGAAGCTGCTGGGCGTGGCGGAAAATGCCGGTTTCTTCGAGTCCTTCAAAGTGGCCGACGACATCCTGCGGCAGGCGGTGCAGGGAATTTCCGACATCATCACCATCCCCGGCATCATCAACCGCGACTTTGCCGACGTGAAGGCGATCATGGCGGGCATGGGATATGCGGTGATGGGCACGGCCACGGCTAACGGCGCGCGCCGCGCCACGGAAGCCGCGCAGCGCGCCATCGCCTCGCCCCTGCTTGAAGCCGGCGCCATCGACGGGGCGCGCGGCATCCTCATCAACATCACCGGTTCGAGTTCGCTCAAGCTCAGCGAGGTGAACGAAGCTTCCATGATCATCCAGAGCGCAGCCCATGAAGATGCCAACATCATCTTCGGCGCGGTGCTGGACGAGAAGATGAAGGACGCGGTGAAGATCACGGTGATCGCCACCG
Source organism: Terriglobales bacterium (assembly GCA_024281115.1). Taxonomy (GTDB): domain Bacteria; phylum Acidobacteriota; class Terriglobia; order Terriglobales; family Acidobacteriaceae; genus JAMXLI01. Next base: position 5,387 of record JAMXLI010000004.1, read on the forward strand.
GCTTCAAGACGGACGCGCCGCAACGCCGGGGCCATGGCATCTCGCCGGCGGCGGCGGCGATCTCGCGCGAGCGCGTTACCTCCACCTACACCATTCCCGAGCCGGTGCAGGAATTCGCGGAAGAGGCTCCGGCCGCGGCTCCCCCGCGGGTGGAAGTGCCGAAAACCGTCATCCCCACGTTTGAGCACGGCGATTTGGACGTGCCCACCTTCCTTCGCAAGCCGGTGAACTAGCCGGCAGGCGGCGAACTTCTCCCCAGCGCGGCGCCGCGCTGGGGATTTTTTTTTGCACCCCAGCTTGCCCGCGCGCTTCATGTGAGCTTTTTCAACCGTTCGGGCGCCAGCCGTAGCAGCGCAGCGGGGGCGACGGACAAGATCGCTCTTGGCGAAAAGGCGGCGGGATAGCCCGCCTTCGGCGCACCGGGGCCCTGCAAGAAATTGCACAGCTTATGAGGTAGACGCACAGTTAACCCCCCGCCATTACCAAAGGCGGTCGCCGGCCGGTAACTTCGAGGCAAGTTACTGTGTTGAAATTACTTAGCCCGGGGCACGTCGGTTGATGACTCAGCTATTTTCCGATTGCGGGCCGGCAGCAACTCTCATACACTCAGGTCATTAGAGGAAGCAGGCGACCAGGGACGTCTCGCTGGCCGCCGATGTGCCTCAATTTTTGTTGGCCGAGTCCACAGCCCTGCATGGATGGGCCGGGTCGGGGTTCATGGAAAACGGGTCCGCTCTTCGTCGCGTCATCGTCCTTCTCTTCAGCGCCTTCTTTTCGCTGGCCGCCTGGGCCGCAACCGTGAATACGCGCTCGCTGCCCAAGGCCAAGACCAAAACGCCGGCGCAAGTCAGCGAGAGCAGCAAAGCCCGCAAGCGCATGACCCGGCTGCGGCGCAGCCATGTTTCGCGCCGCTACGCGCGCTCCCGCCGCCATCGCCGTTATTACGAGCGCTTCTACACCAGCTCGTTTGCCAGCGAGAACCTCGCGGAAGGCGACATCACCGCAGGCGAGGACCCTGTCGTGCGCCAGGCCGCGCTCGAGGCGCTGGGCAACATGAACGGGACGGTGGTGGCAATTGAGCCCACCAGCGGACGCATCCTGGCCATGGTGAACCAGAAGCTGGCGCTCTCCAGCGGCGCGCAGCCTTGTTCCACCATTAAGCTTTCGGTGGCGCTGGCGGCGTTAAGCGAAAACGTCATCACCAAGGACACGCCCATCGCGCTCGGCCGCCGCGGGCGCTTCCGCATGAACCTGACCGCCGCCCTGGCGCACTCCAACAATGCCTATTTCGAGGCGGTGGGCCGGCGGCTGGGATTTGAGAAGGTGGCTTACTACGCCCACCAATACGGGCTGGGGGAACTCGCCGGGTACAACATTCCGGGCGAGCACCTGGGCATGTATCCCAGCGAAGAGATTTCCGCCAAGCTCGGTGGGGTAGGCAAGATGTGCTCGTTCGGCGAGGGCATTTCGATGACCCCGCTGCAGTTGGGCGCCCTGGTTTCGGCCATCGCCAATGGCGGCACGCTGTACTACCTGCAGCATCCCACTACGCCGGAAGAAGTGGCTGCCTTCCAGCCCCGCATTAAGCGGCAGCTGGACATCGCCCCGGTGATTCCGGAAATTTCCGATGGCCTGGCAGGGGCGGTGCAGTACGGTACCGCGCGCAGCCTGCGCGTGAACTTCAACGAACAAGAGATTCTTGGCAAGACGGGAACCTGCTCGAAAGACGGCACACGCTTTGGCTGGTTCGCCTCCTACGCCAACACCCAGGTGGGGAAGATCGTCCTGGTGGTGTTTCTGCAAGGCGGGCGGCCCACCTACGGCCCCAAGGCGGCCGAGATTTCAGGGCTGGCATATCGCAGCCTGTATGACCATAACTTCTTCGCCGCCCACGCGCCCCTGAACGCCGAGCACACGCCCGACATCGCGCCCAGTCCCAGCACCCTGGAATAGCAGCATTTCAGGATTGCAATCAAAAAGCCTCTCGCGAGAGAGGCTTTTTACTCTTGGGGCAAAGGCTTCCCCCTATCCCCGCTTGGTTCTCTGGTCTCCCGCGATCACGCCGTCCTTGATGAAGATAACGCGGTGGGCAAACTCCGCGATGTCGTGCTCGTGGGTGACCAGCACGATGGTGTTGCCCTGGTGGTGCAGATCGTCAAACAGCGCCATGATCTCGTTTCCGGTCTGCGAATCCAGGTTGCCGGTGGGTTCGTCGGCCAGGATGATGGAAGGCTTGTTGACCAGGGCACGGGCGATGGCCACGCGCTGCCGCTGGCCTCCGGAAAGCTCGTTGGGTTTGTGCATCATCCGCGGCTCCAAATCCACCAGGCGTAGGGCTTCCTTGGCGCGGTCCAGCCGCTCCTCGGTGGGCACGCCCGCATAGATGAGCGGCAACTCCACGTTGTGCAGCGCGGTGGCCCGCGCCAGCAGATTGAAGGTCTGGAAGACGAAGCCGATTTCCTTGTTGCGGATGCGGGCCAGTTCGTCGTCGTCCAGTTCGCTGACCAGCTGGTTATTGAGCCAGTAGCGGCCCTGGGAAGGCGTGTCCAGGCAGCCGATCAGGTTCATCAAAGTAGACTTGCCGGAGCCCGAGGGGCCCATGATGGCGACGTACTCGTTACGCTCAATGCGCAGGTTGACGCCACGGAGCGCGTGCACCTGCTGCTCCGAGCCCATGTCGTAGGTTTTCCATAGGTCTTCGGTGCAGATCATGCACGTTGCCGGCGGCGCACCAAGCTCTTCCCTCAGTTCGGACATGTTGACGACGGTCGCCATCCTCTTCTCCTCGGAATTCACCCGTTCTAACTCCCCCGCCGGATTGGACGCGCCGGCGGCTCGAAGGTTACGTGGTTTCTTCCTCTTTCTTGGGCACGGAATTGTCGATCCGCACGCTGGCCCCATTGCGCAGGGTGCGCAGCACTTTGTAGCTGCCGGTCACGATTTCGTCGCCCTTCTGCAGCCCCTTGAGCACTTCCAGGTCGCTGGTGCCCGAAATGCCGGTTTCGACCGGCACGAAGGTGGCTTTTTTGTCGCGAATCACGAAAACGCCCTGCAGCTCCTTCTTGTCGTCCTCCGAGGACGCCGGGCTCGCCGCCTGCACGGCATTGTTGTCTTTTGAAGTTTCCTTCAGCTCCCCGCGCCGGCGCGAGGTGAGCGCCTGGATGGGGATGGTGACCGCGCCCTGGCGCGTGGCCGTGGTGATCTTCGCGGTGGTGGAAAGTCCGGGCCGCAGGTTGTCGGGCGGATGCTCGAGCGTCACCACCACCTTGAAGTCCTTGGCCTCCTCCGTGGCAATGGTTTGCTGCGATGTCGAGACTCCGGTAGAGCGCACCACCGCGTTGTTTCCAATCTCGGTGACCTTGCCCGAAAAACTCTGGTTGGGAATAGCATCGATGGTGACTTGCGCCGGTTGTCCAAGCTTGACGTTGACGATGTCG
>JAMXLI010000005.1 GCA_024281115.1 Terriglobales bacterium
TGCGCGGCGTGTACATGTACTTCGACAATGATCAGGCCGGATACGCCGCCCAGAACGCTCTCACGCTCAAACGCCTGGTGCAAGCCGCCGATGGCCAGGAGACCCAGCCGGATGCGGCCTAGTTGGAGTTCGGATCAGGCGCGCTTCTTCTCACAATCGGGATGGCCACAACCGCACTGCGCGGTGCTCGAGGCACTCTGGGCGGAATTGCGGCAAGCGTCGCTGCAATAGCCAGAAGCCTGGGCTGAACACGTACAGGCGGGGTGGGCGCACTTAGTGGATCCCTGCATGTTTCCTCCTTGCCAGTACGATTCGCCGCTTTTGTTTCAGGTTGGCCCGCGCTGCGGACCAGCGTTGGCTGGATTGCGTATCTCGAGACTCCCCGGATTGTAACTTCCGCTGGGCGGAGCCGAGGCCGAGCGCTGCGGGTGGCAGGAGTCGCCCTCAGGCGTGGCGAGGACCGCCGGAGGTACGCCGCGCCGCCGCTACCTTTTTCTGCAGATAATCGGTGTGCTCGTTTTCAAAATCCACGAACTCGCGATACAGATGGCGCAGTTCAAGGTCTTCGGTCAGTTCCGCCAGGCGGGAGTAGTAGCGGAGGGCGTTCTGTTCGGCGGCAATGGCAATCTCGAGCGCCAGCTCCCGCGGCGAGCGCCCCCCGTGGGCCCGGCTGATTGCGAAGATGTCGCCGCTTTCCAGCCGCGGCACCTCGATGAAATCGCGAATGTCGTCTTCAGTGATGGCGCAGGGGCGGGTACCGTAGCGATCGAAATAGCGCTTCTGCAGTTCAGTGCCGTGGTTGCGCTCCTCGGCGGCCATATCCCAGAAAGTGCTGGCGATCTCCAGCGACTCGTCATCCCGGAAGCCGGCGAACATTTCCGCGAACTGGTGATAAATCTCAGCGTTGCGTTCTTCAATAAAGATGGCGACGTGCAAAGCTTCCTGCGGGCTGAGAGAAGCAAAGTCACGTTTCACGGTGGAACTCCCGAGCCGCACTGCGGCTCCACCGTTTATCCGACCACGGATTCATTTTGCTGGAAAGAGACTGCCGAGGTTCGGCGCGAGGGGGTGGAAGCGTGCGGTCTGCGCGCAGCCGGACGACTGGCTGCGGTTTCGGAGGAACGCTGAGGCCGGATCACGACCTCGCCCCTTTCCACCGCGACGGTCAGAGACGTGGAGCACACGTGACAGAGCCAGTAGTGTTCGACCGTGCTGGCGCAGCCATTCCCAAAGCCAGTTTCGTCCCGTTTGCGCCGCAGGATTTCCACGCGGAACACTCTACCCAAATGCAGATATCGGAAGGGCACACAGCAAACGGGATTAGCGCACTTGGCGACCACGGCCGCACTCCTTAACTTCTAGTCTTCACAGCCCGGGGCCTGCGTTCACAGAACCAAGTGCTCGGATTGAATTGCCAGGAAGGCTCGACTAACGGGGCTCGTGCTGGCGCGTGCTTTCGCAGCCAGTTGATGTACCTGCGCAGGGCGTACGTCCGACTTCTTCTTCCAGTTGAGCAATCATCTTGCGCAGCCAGTGCCGCAGTGCCTCTTCCATGGCTGCCTGATTGTAACCTTGATTCACGCTCGCAACGGTATCCCCATGTTCATTAAGTGGGATATGGTGGCAGGGAATTTTTTCATTTCGGAACTCGCCCGGAACGAATGCGTAGAGGGCGCACTCATCGCAAGGGTGCACCTTTTCCGGCTCCCCGAAGTTTAGGCACGTAAGCGAATCCTGAAACAGCGAAGTGGCTTTCCAGGGCGTGCGAACCGAGCGTCCGTACCCGCCCTGCTCCAGGAAGTTCAGTTCGAATTTCAAAAGGTCGAGCAAGTTGCGGTTGTCTTTCATGAATGGCCTCCGGGAGCAGAAGGCGAAGGCGCGCGGCCCTGCCCTTGCGCTTTGATTGTGGTCCGGCATGTACATCGAGGCTGTGAGAACGCGCACAGGGTTCGGTGATGTGGGTCACACCTGGCTTCGGAAGCTCCTCGCCCCGTCCACCGCCCCTCGCAGGACAAGGTGCGGCCTCACTGATGCCAGTGATGTGGCGCACAGCCCGATCGCCGCGGGTGTCCCAGCATGTGCATTAGGAGGAGCGCTATGGAATCCCAGTACCAATACCAAGCAACCGCCGTCTGGATCGAGCACCGCCGCGGGCTGGTGGAAGGAGAATCCATTGCCCGCACCATCAATTTCAGCGCGCCTCCGGAATTTGGCGGCGAGCCCGGCCTGTGGACGCCCGAGCACCTGTTGATGGCCGCGGTGGGCACCTGCTTCGTGAGCACGTTTCGCGCAATCGCGGAGCTGTCGAAGGTGGAAGTGACCGCGCTGCGCGTGGCCGTCGAAGGCGTTCTGCAGAAGACCGAAGGCGGCTATCGCTTTACCAGGGTGGTCCTGAAGCCGACCGTGGAGGCTCCGGCCGAGCACGGCACTGAGCGGATTCTTCGGCTGTTGAGCAAGGCCGAGCGCGCCTGCCTGGTTTCGCGCTCCTTGACCAGCGAAGTGACCCTGGAACCGATCGTCATGGCAGGTTCGCTGGAAAGCGTGAGCTAAGCCATCAGTGGAAGTTTGCCGCGGCCTGCATTAACTTGGTAGCGGTGAGTCCCGCTACGGAGACACAAGCCAGGAACGAATCCGCTGGCTTTCAGCTCAGGCCGCGTCGCTATGCGCGCCTGCGGCTGCTGGTACCCTTCCTGCTGATTTCCTACTACGTGCTGCAATGCGGCTGGTTTATTCGCACGCAGTCGTTCACCTTCGACGAACCCGTTCACATCGTTACCGGCCAGGACATGTGGCGCCATGGGCGCTTCGAGTTGTGGAACGACCATCCTCCCCTGGGACGGCTCTTGTGTACCTTGCCGCTGATCGGCGCGCGCTGGCAGGTAGATGTGGGGGGCCATTTTCCCGAGTTCCGCGCGCTCGGCTTCCATCCCGATCCGCAGCAGATGGCCTGGCGCGGGCGCTTGGTCACGGTTGGCCTTGGCATCCTGCTGGGGGCCCTTCTGTGGGTCACGGCGAGGCGAATGTTCTCCGAGGGAGCGGCGAACTTCGCGCTCGCTTTATACGCGTTTTCACCCGCGGTGGTGGCGCACTTTTCCCTGGTCACCACCGACGGCATCGGAGTGCTCAGCATTTTCGCCGCCGCCGTGCAGGTGGCGCGCTGGCGACGTAATGCAAACCTCGGCCAGACCATTCTCCTGGGCGTCGCCTGCGGTGTGCTTCTCCTCTCCAAGTTCTATACGCCGCCCATGTTCCTGGTGGCGATGGTATGGGTCCTGATCTCCAAGCCGTCTGGTTTTGCCTGGAATCCGCTGCGCTGGAACTGGGCCAAGGCCGCCGCGGTGGCAGTGATCGCATTCCTGCTGGTCTGGGTCGGGTATTTCTTTCACGTGTCGCGCTTGACCATGCGGGATGGAACCATGATCGCCACCTTCCCGAATCGCCAGCCGATCGTGAAGCACCTGCGCACCCCCGTGAACTTCAGCATTCCAATTCCTGCGGGAGAGTACCTGGAAGGGCTGCGCTCAGTGGCGTTGCACAACCATCGTGGACATCAGGCTTTCTTCATGGGCGTCTTCTCCCCCAAGGGCGGCTGGAAGCTTTACTACCCGGTCGTCATCCTGCTGAAGTGGCCGACCACCGTGCTGGTGCTCTTCCTGGCGTTGTTACTGTTGGCCCTGCGGCGTCATTTTCGCGTGCCTGCGGACCTGCTGGTAATGGCCACATTCCCGGCGGTCTTCCTGGCCTTTGCCATCAAGTCCCACATCGACATCGGGGACCGGCACGTTCTGCCGCTCTACCCCTTTGCGCTTTTATTTGTGGCCGGATGGTGGCAGCTGGCGATCAGCCCCCGTGAATGGGCGCGCACCCGGGGAACTGCCGCACAACCCCCCACCGTCGCTCCTTGGCGTCAGCGCGCCGTGCTGGGGATTCTGATTGCGGCGGTGGCCCTGAATGCCGCCGACGGGCTGCGCTACGCTCCCGATTACATTTCCTACTTCACACCTTTCCTGGCCCCGGGCCAGAGCTACAAGGTTCTGAGCGACAGCAATCTAGATTGGGGGCAAGGACTGCTCGCTCTGCGCCGCTACCAGCAGGATCACCCCTCAGAAAAGATCTATCTCTCCTACTTTGGCAGCGTTGAACCGCCAGCTTATGGTCTGCGCACTGAGTTTTTGGAGCCGGGGGAGAGGGTTGCAGGGGCAACCGTGGTGGTGAGCGCGACCCAGCTTACCGGACAGATGCAGCAGGAGGCCCCGGATGCCTTCCGCTGGGTGCTGCGCTACCCCGAGAAAGCCATACTAAACCACAGTCTGCACGTGTTCGTCGTCCCGAGACCGTGAGCTAGCGGGCGGGGCTGAGGTTGAGCAGCCGCTCCAGGATGCGGTGCGGTCGCTCCTTCTTGGTTTCGCTGTTAGCCACAATCGGTGCGGAGCCCGGCAACAGTCGGGCAGCCAGCTGGTGAAAGCAACGGGCCAGTTCGGAATTGCCCACGCCTGCGGGCGATCCGCGGTCGATGGCTTTGGCCACCAGTTGAAACTGGTTGGGGACCCTGCAGGTAATCGGCAACCTGGTTTTGGCTTCAATCTCCTTCTCGGAAAGCGCACCGTTGGGGCGGAAGCGGTTAATCACGAGGCTCAGCTTCTCAGCATCGCTGCCCTCAACCAGGTACTCGCGAATGCGCGCCGCGCTCCACAGGGAAATGGCGTCGCTTTGCGACACCAGCAGCGCGGCCTCACACCGTTCATCGACCGTACGCGCGACACCGTCGCATCGCGTGGAACAGTCCACAACAATCGCGCGATAGTTTGCGCTTAAGACATCCAAAACTCGCCCCACATCTTCGGCCGGGAAATCTATGCCGGGGTACCCCGGACCGGCGAGCAGCCGGACGCCCTGGCAGGACACCATAAAGCTCTCCAGCAGGGCTCGATCCAGGCGATGCAGGTTCTGGACGGCATCCATGAATCCGAAAACCGGGCGCGCATCCAGGTGCAAGGGGGTGTGTCCCAGGGTCGCCAGGTCAACGACGGCAACGCTCTGCACCCGCTCCTGCAGGGCCATGGCCAAATTGATGGCGACCGTGGTGCCTCCACTGCCGCCTTTGGCGCTGAATACCGCGTACAACTTGCCCCGGCCCTCGCGATCCACGCGCGCCTGCTCATGCGAGGCCGCCATGCGCGAGAAGGCTTCCACCAGGTTGGCATCACTAAAGTTTTCGTCCAGGTACTCGCGGGCCCCAGAACGCATGGCCGCCACGATGAGCCGGGGATCCATCGGGCCTACGGCCAGCACAGCGGTGCGGGGAAGCGCCTCGCGCAATCTTTCAATGCAAACCACTCGGGCGGCTGGATTTTCACCGCCCAGGCTTACCAGCGCGAGATCGGGATCGAGCGCGCGAGCCTCTTGCAAGGCCGCTTCGGCCAGCACCCCGCCCGCCTGGCTGTAGGCAAACACGGACTGCGCGCACATCGTCCGGTTCACACGCGACTGCAAAGCCGACACCTGTTCGGAATCGGCGCTGAAAATAGCGGTCCTCAGCCTGATCATTGCTGTCCTTAGCGGGGGGAGGGGGCTGCTAACAGGGTAGAGGGGGGTAGAAACGGCAACAACTCACCAAAGTAACCGCCAGCCAAAACAAGATCCAAAAATGAGACGAAGGAATAAGTCCGCCCATTTCGTATTTCCCAATTTGGGTAATGGATGCCAATCCGCAGTTCTGGAGGTCGGAGTGCTTCTACCGGGGCAGCAGTTGCGCAGAGTGCGCGAGCAACTGGGGCTTACTATGCGGGCAGTGGAGGTCGCAAGCGCCCGCCTGGCTGCCAAGCACAACAACCTGGATTTCGCCATCGCGCCCAGTCGTCTCTTCGATATCGAGACCAAAGGGGTCGTGCCTAACATCTACCGGCTCTATTCCCTGGCCGCTATCTATCGGCGTACCCTGAACGAGATACTGGGCTGGTACGGGATCAACGCGAGCGAGCTGGCAGCGGAAGCTGGCCTCATCGGTGCGCGCCCGCGGTACCTGCCGGAAGTCATTCCGAATTCGACGAAAATTGCAGCGGAATCGGTGCTCGATCGGCGCCACACACCGCGTCGGAATGGGATGGGTTGAGTTGCAGGAAGCAGGTTAATCTGCTGCCCGCGAGGCAGATTGGCCGCTCTCATCCTCCGGGTGATCCGGCTGATTCGGCTTCTCGGGCTTCGTGGCCAGGAACTCGTACCTTTCAACCGTCAGCGCCAGGCCAAACCGCGGGCCAATCTCCTGCGGAACCACTCGCGTGACCCGCCCCTGACAACGCACCGGGGCGCTCTCTGCAAAAGTGATCTCCGGCGGCAGAGTGAGGGTGAACTCGACCACGTCGCCTTCCACCGCGGCCAGGTCCGTGTAGAGGAAAGCCCCTTTCGCGCTCACGTCCTGGGTGACTCCGACGGCCTCGGCGGAGCCGTCTTTCCGGCGAATGGTGCAAGGAATCTGGAAAGGAAAACGTTGGGCGGCGCGGCGCTCGTAGCGAAACTGTGCCATAACACTCACCGGCACGGGCTGGATTGAACTCAGACCGCGAGACCTGCTCAGAGTAGCCTAAAGCGACCAGCCAGGGAAGTTGAAAAGGGCGTCACTAAAGCCGGAGAACTGCCGCACGCACCTGCAGGGTTCAATTACCATCGTGAGCAGGGTTGTGTTCCATACCTGACCAATGACGGTCCCTGATACCCAGACTCGGCCCACATCCCAGGAGCCATCCACGCCGTCGCGGCTGGCCCTGACCGTCCGGGCCCTGCGCCACCGGAACTTCCGGCTTTTTTTTAGTGGACAGCTCATCTCCCTGATCGGGACCTGGATGCAAAACGTTGCGCAGTCCTGGCTGGTCTACCGCTTGACCGGTTCATCCGTGCTGCTGGGGACCGTGGGATTCGCGTCGCAGTTCCCTGTGTTTCTGCTTGCTCCCGTGGGGGGAACCGTTGCCGATCGGCATAATCGCCATCGCCTGGTGATTGCCACTCAAGTGGCCTCGATGCTCCTCGCGTTCATCTTGGCAGCGCTGACCCTGACCAACCGCATTCTGGTCTGGCACATTTTTGTGCTGGCTGCGCTGCTGGGCGCGGTGAACGCCTTCGATATCCCCTCGCGACAGTCCTTCATCGTGGACATGGTGGGCAAGGAAGACCTGATGAACGCAATCGCGCTCAACTCGTCCATGTTCAACGGAGCGCGCATCCTGGGTCCGGCCATTGCCGGCATCCTGGTGGCCAGCATCGGGGAGGGGTGGTGCTTCTTCGCCAACGCGGTCAGTTATCTCGCAGTAATTGCCGGACTACTGCTGATGCGGATCGAGTGTCCAGCGACGGCAGAGTCGCCGCTCGCCACCATGATCGAAGGATTCCGCTGGGTGGCAGCGACCGCCCCCATACGGTCGCTGCTCCTGCTGCTCGGGTTGCTGAGCCTGGTGGCCATGCCCTACGCGGTGCTGATGCCGATATTTGCGGACCGTATCCTGCACGCGGGGGCCCGCGGCCTGGGCCTGCTGATGGGATTCAGCGGGGTCGGCGCCCTGGGTGGGGCCTTGCTGCTGGCGGCGAAGTCCGGTTTGCGGGGTCTCGGCCGCTGGATCGTGATCGCCACCGCGGGGTTTGGCCTCAGCCTGATCCTCTTCTCCTGGTCGCGCATGCTTTGGCTTTCCGCCCTGCTGCTGATTCCGGTGGGCATGAGCCTGATGGTGGAAATGGCCGCCTCCAACACGCTGATCCAATCCATGGTGCCGGACGAACTGCGCGGCCGCGTGATGGCGGTCTACTCGATGATGTTCATGGGCATGGCACCCTTCGGGGCGCTGTTCGCCGGCGCCATCGCGGACCGCATCGGCGCGCCGCTCACGGTCAGCATGGGCGCGGTGGCCTGCCTGGGAGCCGCCGCCATCTTCGGGCTGCGCTTGGAAGAGTTTCGCGTGGAAGCGCGCCAGTTGATTATCGCGCAATCAGCGGCCGGCGGCGATCCGCCGGAGGAGACCACGGCGCGCGGAATCTCCGCGCTCACACCCAAACCTCTCGCTACCAAGGAGCCGGGCGGTTAAAACGGAGACCCGGTTTCCCATTTCAAAGGCAGCGGCTTCAGGCGATACCGTCGTAGCAGGGTACAGCCGCGTCATGCTCCTCTTGCGCGGGCAAAGCGCAGGCGCCGTGAGCGAGCCCGCGATCGAAAGCCTGCAGGTTCAGGTCGCCGAAGGCGGCGGGCACAGAATCGGCAATGGCCTTGCGCAGGGCTTCGGGATCGAGCAGCCCGGTGATGGCCGCGAAGAACCCCACCATCACCGAGTTCAGCACCATGCGCTTGCCGAGTTCTTCGGCGATGCGGGTGGCCGGCACGCTGAAGGCGCGCACGCCTTCCTTGAGATGGGAGACGCGGACCAAGTCCTGCTCGACGATCAGGATGCCGCCGTCCTTCAGTTCGGGAATGAACCGGGTGTAGGCCTCCTGCGACAACACGACGAGAATGTCGGGACGGGTGACGTAGGGATAAAGTATGGGCTGGCCGGAGAGAATCACCTGGGCGCTGCAAGCGCCGCCGCGCGCCTCCGGGCCGAAATTCTGCGTCATCGTGGCGAAGCCGCCCTGAAAAATACAAGCCGCCTTGCCGATCACCGCGGCGGAGAGGATGACGCCCTGGCCGCCAAATCCTGCAATGCGGATTTCGGTCAGCCGCATACCAGTTCTCCCGCTTCCACGTAGCGGTCGCCCAGAGTATCGGCGAAACGGTGCTGCATCAGCTCGCGATAGTCCGGCCGCTCCCGGTCAACGAACTTTCCAACCACGATCTCGCCGGTCATACTCAGGGCGACCTCGCTGGTCGGCGCGCCGTGGCGCACCTTGCTGCATTCCTTGTAGTACTTCATGGTCTCCAGCCCGTCGCCCAGCTTGTTGCGACGCTGGTACAAGGTCGGGCAGGGCGAGAGTACCTCGATGAAGCAGAAGCCTTTCTTCTGGAACGCCTCGGCCATGGAACGCGCCAGTTGCCGGACGTGGTACGTGGTCCAGCGCGCCACATAGATGGCGCCCGCCGCTTCCACCAGGTGAGGCAGGTTGAAAGCGGGCTCGTAGCTGCCGTAAGGAGCGGTGGAGGTGATAGCGTCGTTCGGCGTAGTGGGCGCAGTCTGCCCGCCGGTCATCGCGTAGATCAGGTTGTTGACGCAGATCACCTTCAAGTCAATGTTGCGCCGCGCCGCATGGATCAGGTGGTTGCCACCGATGGCCGAGAGGTCGCCGTCGCCCGAGTACACCACCACGTTCAGGTTGGGATTGGCCAGCTTCAGTCCGGTGGCAAACGGGATGGCGCGCCCATGCGTGGTGTGGAAAGAATCGAGCTTCACGTAGCCGGCAACCCGACCGGTGCAGCCGATACCCGACACCAGGGCGAGCTTCTGCACATCGGTCTTCGATTCGATCAGGGCGCGGGTGAAGCAATTCACGGTGGTGCCGATGCCGCATCCCGGACACCAGATGTGAGGGATGCGCTCCATGCGCAGGAACGGTTCCACCGGGTTCAGCAGATTGCTCATCGCGCCGCCTCCACTATGGCCGCGAGAATGTGTTGAGGATCGTGGACTCCGCCGCCCGCGTGGGTGACAGCCACGGTATGGGCCAATCCCCCGGCCGCCCGTTCCACTTCGCGGACCATTTGTCCCAGATTGAGTTCGGGCACCACCAGCGCCTTCACTCGGGCCGCCAGTTCGCGAACGCGGCGCTCGGGAAAAGGCCATCCCGTGATGAGGCGGAACTTGCCCACCCTCACGCCCTGCCCGCGGGCCACTTCGATGGCGCGCTGGGCTACCCGCGACGTGATCCCGTAGGAGATAACGGCTACCTCGGCGCCTTCCAGGTCTTCCTCTTCGTAAAGAGCAATCTTTTCCTCGGCATCGCGCACCTTGTTCTGCAGCCGGCGCACCAGCTGATCTTGCGCCTGCGCATTCATCAGGGGGTAGCCGCGCGCATCGTGAGTAAGACCAGTGACGTGAAAGTTGTAGCCCTCGCCGGCATGGGCCATCTCCGGGACGCCATCGCCGTTGTTCGCGTATGGGAGGTAATCATCGTGCGATTTGCGGGTATGGCGCCGGGGCACGATTTCGATCTGTTCGGCGGACGGGATCACCACCTTCTCCGTCATGTGGCCGACCACTTCGTCCATCATCAGCATCACCGGGACACGATACTGTTCGGCAAAGTTGAAGGCGCGAATGGCCAGGTCGAAGCACTCCTGCGGCGAATTAGGACACAGAGCGATGATCTCGTAGTCGCCATGCGATCCCCAGCGCGCCTGCATCATGTCCGCCTGCGCCGGCAGGGTGGGGAGGCCGGTTGAAGGACCGCCGCGCTGCACGTCCACGAACACGCACGGCGTTTCCGTCATGGCGGCATAGCCGATGTGCTCCATCATCAGCGAGAAGCCCGGTCCGGAGGTCACGGTAAAGGCCTTAGCGCCCCCCCACACCGCGCCTTGCAGCGCAATCGAAGCCGCCAGTTCATCTTCCATCTGGATGAAGATTCCACCCAGCATGGGCGCGCGTGCGGCAAATCGCTCCACTACCTCCGTGGAGGGCGTAATGGGATAGCCGGCGGCAAAACGCGCGCCTGCAGCCAACGCCCCCTCGCAGCAGGCATGGTCGCCGTCCATGAAGTGAACGCCCGTCAGCACGCCTCGCGGATCAGCTTGCATTTCCGGGCTCCTTCGGGCGCGATAAGCGAAAGCCAAAGATGGCGAAATCGGGACAATACATGCCGCACAGGTCGCAGCCGCTGCACTTTTCGGCCGCGATCACGTGCGGCGGATGGTAGCCGCGTGAGTTAAAAGCCGAGGAAAGGGCCAGCACCTTGGTGGGACAGAACTCGACGCAAAACCCGCAGGCCTTGCAGCGCTCGACGATGATCTTTACTGCCCCTTTGGCCACGCAATCCCCCACCCGCGATTATGGGATTGGCAGCTCGCATGGGGGTGTGATGCTGATCACCTTCGAGCGTGAGGCAAAACACAGGCCGGGCGCGGCGCTCAGGACCCAGTCAGGCTGTAGAGCAGGGTGGCGAGCACCACCAGGGTCACGGCAACGTACATGCGGTCCCGTTGCAAGGCAAAAGCCACTATGGAGAAGGCGACGCGCGCCACCGGCGTTGCGATCAGCAGCAGCAGCCCCAACTGGATGATGCCGCGGCCCTGCAGAGCGCGCGTATCGCGCAGGATGCCGCGTACATGCCGCAGGTCGCTGGGTTCGCCACGGAAAATGCGGTAATCCGGGTGCACAAAGGCGTTCCGGGCCAGGTACACAGCCGCTCCAGCCAAGACCACCATTGCCGCCAGCAGCACGCCCCAGCGCAGCAGGTTCCCGATAATCTCCTCGACGTGCTGGTCGTCCCAGGCGCGCATTTATATCTTCCCCGTAATCCCGTGATAGATCATCTGCGCTCCCAGGGCGGCAATGACCAGGGCGAACACCCAGCGCAAGGTGCGCGTGGGCGCCTTCACCAGCACGCGCGCTCCCAGCAGCGAACCCGCCAGTACGCCCAGCATTACCGGCATCACCAGCCCGGGATCAATGTAGCCGCGCCGCAAGTAGATGCCGGCGCTGGCGGCGGCGGTCACCCCGATCATGAAATTGCTGGTGGTGGTGGAGACTTTGAAGGGAATACGCATCGCTTGGTCCATGGCCAGCACCTTGACCGCTCCCGACCCGATGCCCAGCAATCCGGAAAGCGCGCCGGCTCCGAACATCAGCCCGAATCCCTGCGGCACGCGTTTCACGCAGTAGTTCACGGGCCCATTCTCCGTGGGGTAAGAGCCGTTCATCTTCAGCCGCGTGGCCAGCGGGTCCGGTTGCTGGTCGTGGTGAGAGCGCGGGGGCGTGCGCGCCGAAACCCATGCGGAGTACAACAGCACGGCGCCAAACACGATGGCGATGGCGTTACTCGGAACGCGAGTGGCGAGGAATGCCCCCAGCAGCGCCCCGAGCGTGGTGGCGATCTCCAGGAACATCCCGATCCGGATATTGGAAAAGCCTTCCTTGACGTAGGCTGCGGCAGCGCCGGAAGAGGTGGCAATCACGGAAACCAACGAGGCGCCGATGGCATAGCGCAAATCCACCTTGAAAAGAAGCGCCAGCAAGGGAACCAGAACTACCCCGCCACCGAGGCCCGTGAGCGATCCCAAAAAGCCGGCCATGAAAGAGCCAAGCCAGATGAGGATCGTCAGTTCGAGAACATTCATTCGCCGCCAGTGTAAATGGGAAAGCGGGGAAAAGCCCGGTACCCTGCGCGCGAATCTGAGCCTATGCTAAAAGGCCGCCCTCGGCCCGTTCTCCGCCCAGCACGCGACTGCTGGACGTGTAATCAAGGACGGAAGGGCCGGGCCATTACCAAAACGGTACCGCCAAAATCTTACCCTCGGCCATCGGGCATCCTTTCCTCCCCGGCCGGATCCTAATGCTAGATGCCCAGCTCTGCCATTGTCCTGCTGATCGACGATCATGGGCCGACCCTGCAGTCCCTGGGGATGGTCTTCAAATTCTCGGGTTACGACGTAATGCTGGCCGATAGCGCGAGCGGCGCGCTCAAGCTGCTCCGGGAACGCGTGCCCGATGCTGTGATCATGGATTACAACCTGCCTGGCGGGGGAGAGGAACTGGGCAGCGAGATCCGGTCGCGCTACCCCGCACTACCCATCATGGTGCTCTCCGGGGATCCCGGGGCCGCCGCCGGCAGCCAATTCGCCAGTGTCATTATGGGGAAGCCGCAACGCCCCCGTGTCCTGCTGGAACAAGTGGCGCAGATGATCGAGGGCGCCCGTTCCTCGCGCGCCGCCTGAGCCACTTCTGCCCGGCAAATCTTTCCGAAAAAGAAAAAGGGACGGAGTGAACCGTCCCTTTTGTGCACCAGAGAAGTCGCTTAGACGGGCTGCACGTTCTGTGCTTCGAAACCCTTTTTGCCCTTCACCACCTCGAACTGGACTGCCTGCCCTTCCTGCAGGCTGCGAAAGCCACTCGACTGGATGGACGAAAAGTGCACGAACACATCCTCGCCGCTCTGGCGGGTGATGAACCCATAGCCCTTCGCATCGTTAAACCACTTAACTGTACCTTGTTCCATGATCTGCATTGATCCTTGTGTTGTATTTGCGGTGATTCAATCCAGTACTAAAGGCAGGAAGGCGCTGGCAGGTGAGTGCTTCGTCTTGTGCTTGTAGAACTCGGTTCGATCAGTCGCACAGCTATTATACACGAATTTCGCCGCAGCTCAGGCCAGCGCCCCCGCCTATGGGCTCCCAAGCGGCAACTGACTCGGAAACGCCTGCATTTACCCGTGCCCAACGGAATATTTCTCGTAAAACCGGTTGGTGAACAGCTCGGAGGGGTCGTACTTCTTCTTGGCAGCGAAGAATTTATCAATTGTTGGGTAGGCCCGTCGCAACTGCTCCGGCGAATAGAAAAGCTGGTAGGGAAGATAGTAGGTTCCTCCCGCCTGCTCGGCCACGTCCACCAGTTCGCGGGTGGTCTGGCGCAGGATCTCATTGTCCCGCAGGTTGAATTTCACGTTGAAATAAAGCACCAAGCCGAACATGTCCTGCGTGGCATACGGCAGGGCAGTCACGTCGTCCCTATGCACCGTCCGGATGGTGACATTGAGCAGGTTGGCTCCCCTGGCCCGTACCACGCGCCGCAAGCCGTCCACAAAGTCGGGCATGCGTGCGAAGGGAACGAAATACTCCTGCAGAATGTCCGTGTCACGCAGCCGGTTCTTCAAATATGCCATGTCGTCATACATCTCTTCGTTGCGCGTGACCAGGCACAGCTCTTTCTGGTTCATGGCCTGGTTGCGGGTGACGCAGTCGTGCAGGTGCGGCTCGGCGTATTTCTCCAGTGTCCAGCGCATCCAGCGTCCCACACCCCCCGTTTTCGACAGGTTGATGATGAAGCGGTCCAGGGTGTCGTGGCGCACCGCGCGCAGCGGCGGCAGCGCACCGTCGAAGCTCGTTTTCCAGTAAGTGTGCACCGCCGTTTCGCGCAGAAATGACTGGGGAGCAACCGAAAGCCGCGCGAAAACCAGGCCGGCGCGATCATTATTTTCCACGTGGGACGCGTAGTACGCGGGATAGTCCCGGTAGCTCATGTACAGGGTTTCGCGGCCGTACATCTGGTTGGCGACAACCTCGAGCTCGGCGTCGAGGATTACGCCGAAGAGCCCGTACCCGCCCAGGGCATGGCGGAAGAGTTCCGCGTTCTCGCTGCGGCTGGCCCGCACGACGCTGCCGTCGGCCAACATGATGCGCAGGGATCGCACGCTGGGCGCCACCGGCCCGGGCGCGGGATCGATGCCGTGCGCGTTCACACTCAGCGTCCCGCCCACGCTGAAGATGTTGATGGACTGCATGGACTTGACGGCCAGTCCATGCTGGTCCAGGAGTTTCTGGACCTGCCACCAGCGTGCGCCGCTTTGAACGTTGATCGTCATGCGCGCCGGGTCCAGCTCCATCCGGTTGAAGTCTCGCAGGTCCAGCACCAGCCCGCCGGGCGAAAATGTCTGCCCGCCCATGCTGTGCTGCTGTCCCGCGCACGTGACCTTGAGGTGGTTTTCGCGCGCGTACTGGAGGGCATCGCGGATGGCCTGCTCGCTGCCAGGCCGGACAATGCCAAAAATGCCGGTTTTATTCAGGTGGCTGGCATCGTTGGTGTAGCCGCCCTTCTGGTAGAAGACAACCGGAGTCGAACTCGGCAAAACCTTTACAACCGGCGGCGTGGCTTCGCCCGAAAAACGGGGGAAAACGAAATCGCTTTCTTTCTCCCCGCTGGGGGCGGCGGCATAGTCAAAGATCTTCCGGGCACCCGCAACCACCAGCGACATCAGAAGCAGCGCGAACGGTAGCAGCAGACCTCGCTTGGAGCGCAAGAAACATCCTCCTGGACGTTCTCAGGGAGAATCGCAACGATGACTTGTAGGACGTGCTCGGTTGGCACAATAGTACCCAGCAGCGGCCAGCATGCAAAAACATTTCAGCACCATCCAGAAGTGCGCTCTTGGGTTCGCCGCGCTGTTCCTCGGCGTCTACCTGCTTGACTACGTGCCCGGGATAATGGACAGCAACGGGTTGATGTTCGGCTTATTCCACATGAGCCGCTTGATCGATCTGGGCCACCTGGGCGCCGGCGCTGCCGGATTAGTGGCAGGGCTCGTCTCCGGCCGCGCCGCACGCCTCTATTTCTGGCTGCTGGCCATCTGGTACACGATTGATGTGGTCACCTACTTCTTCGGCCACCTGCATACGCTTCCGCTGCTCACCAACTTCCTGGTGAATTTACCGCACATCCTGATCTTCACCGCCGCCTATTGGATCGCGATCAACGTGGACAAGCCCAAGGCCTGGACCGCAAGCGCTTGAGGAGGAGATGGCTGCGGCGGCTTCTAGTGGCTGGCGGCGTGCTACTCGGACTTTTGGTGCTGGCCATCGCCGTGGCGGCAGCCTCGAACTGGCGATGCAGGCTACAGGGCGCGATCCGCTCGCCTGCGCCGCGACCGCACGACGGGCGAGCCGACACGGCAGCCATTCCCGGTTACGCGCGCCCGGAAGACGACACGTTTCTGAGTTATCCCGAGTGGTACATCGTCTGGAGCTACCAGGAAAAAGCTGATTTTCAGCGCGACCATCTGCCCTCCCGTTTCCCGTATTTCGTCGCGGTGGCTCAGTATTGGGGTTCCTATTGCTGCATCGCCCGTCTTACGCGTGGCAAGTACGCCTTCAACGCCGGCGAACATTTTATGCTCGTGGTGATTGGAAGCAGTTTCTCCGCGGAATACCTGCTGAAGGGTGCGTACGAAAAGACCATCGGACGGCTTAGCGAGTGGAGCAGCCACGGCCAGCCGGTAGAAGAAGACCAGTACGCTGCGGCGGTAGCGCGCGATTACGCCAATTTCGTGCACGTGCGGCCGTTTTACGAGTTTCGTTTCGCCCCGCGGCTTGGCGGAATGTGGGCCGCGACCAGCCTTTGGGGCCCGCATCCGCTGCGCAAATGGGAGCGCAAGCTGTTCCTGAGTCTTGACTATGCCATGGAGGCGGGCTACTGCTGGCTGATCGAGCAGCTTACCCACTTCACCTACGGCTACGAGCCCGACGACACGCATGCCTGGGTGGAGAACGTGGACGAATCTTTGCTGCGAGAACTTTCACATAGCCGGCCGATCGCGCCGGCAGGTCCTAATGCATACCTGGTTGACCTGCCTCGTTACCAGGAATTCACGTCGGCCGCCACGCGCCTCGCAGAGCGCAAGGGCCGGTTTCTTGACATTGCGGGCAATTCGCAGATCCTGGTGTCGGTGCTTGCGCCTCAAAGCTGGCGGTACGACAACCGCTATGGAGCGGAATTGTTTTCTTCCCCGGTGCTCACCCAGTCGGGTCGCCAGCGGGTGGTTATCGGATGCGAGGTGAGCGCGCTCGGCGAGTTGCTGCTCGCGCTGCGTTCCCAGCCCGTCAATCTCGAGCACGTGTACGACTATTGAGTGCACATGCAGGCTTCGCCTTTCGACAGTCCAGAGCGTGCTGCCCCGGACAGGGTGAGCAATGAATGCGCCCTCCCCGTAGTCGGAACGGCCGAAATAGAAAGCCGCCTCTTTCGAGGCGGCCTTCTCGTTGCCTGGGTGCTTCCTGTGGCCGGGGTCGCTATTGGGGCGGGGCCACGCAGCCGCTGAAGCTCAGATTGATGCTCGACACCAGGTCGCCGGGGTTGACGGCGATCGGATTGCTCTGCGACTCAGCTCCCGAGCTGCAAACCTGGGTAGAGAGAGGCAGCGTGAGGGCATCAATCGTGTAGGTAGCACCCTTGGTCTGCGTGTAAGTAACCGGAGTACCGAAGGCGGTGATCGCCGGATTCACTCCGGCAAGTGAAACTGAGTAGTTGGCGGGCGAAGATACCATCAAATTTTGCGTCGCTGCCACTGGAGCCGTGGAGGGCACAGTGATGGTGAATGCTCCGTTGAAGTTCACTTGCTGGAGGGCCGAGACAAGCACGTTTTCGCCCGAGCCCGATGTGCTTATGGTGCCGGAAATGCTCGCCCCGCCGGTGTTGGTCTGCGCCGTCCGGAACATCGGAACGTTGCCCACCACGGTTCCCGCGGCTACGCCGGTGATGACAGTGGTCGCGTACTGCAGTCCGTTCTGATCCACCGCGACGGCCACCAGGTCATAAGTGCCGGGGGGAACCGGGCACAGGGCGAACGATCCGTTGGCGTCGGCCAGCGTCGAGAGCAGAACGCGGTCGATTCCATTGGTGCGCTGTTCCAGCGCGACGATCGTGGCTCCGCCGTTAATGGGAAGATTGTTGTTGTTCGCATCCACTACTTTTCCATTCACGGCCGAGTTCAAGGAAACTTCCCCGGCGTGCAGCACCGGCTTTAGAAGGTAGTGGCCGCTTCCCGTGGCCACAATCGAGGCACAGCTGTCAAAGTCGATGTCTAAATCTTTTGTCTGTCCCGCCGCCACAACGAAAGCTCCGCCCGCGATCTGGCCCGACGGGATCTTGATTCCGTTCTTATCCTCGCTGGCCAGCTGCAGCGGGAACATGGTTCCTCCCGCGGTCAGGACGAGACAGTTCATGGGCGCGTTGTGCGTGTTGCCGCACTGGTTCTGGCCCTGGAGGGCAACGGAATTGGCGTTCGTGTCAGCCAGCATGATGCGGATCTGCTCGTACGTTCCCGCCTGGAGTTCCGTCTTCGATCCCAGCATGGCCAGGAAACATTCTGTGCTGGCACTGGCCAGCAGGTTGACTTGGGTCGGCGGTAAATTCGGCGTCAGGTCGGTCCATTGTCCCGAACCGCTGTTATGAATCTGGACATCGGTGACCGTGACCCATACGGCGCTGTAAGGTCCGTTGGGAGCCGAGCAAGGAGCTGGATCGCTCAGCGAGGTAGTCACAAAGCCGGTCTGAGGGGCGGCCGTGCTGCTGCCCCCGCCACATGCGACGAGCAGGGCTGTGGCGATAACGAGTGGAATTATCAGGAATGTCGCAATACCAACGCGCGTCATTCTGCCCTCCGGTGTACTCAGTGACTATAGGCTGCGGATTCCGGGGCAGAAAGTGACGGTTGGGCATCGGCCGGAAAATGGATTCGGCTCGGTCGGCTGTGACCTGGGCGGACAGGCAACTCTGAGAGCGACAGTGGTTGACGCGATTACTCCGGTAACCTCGCTGCCCCGTGGGGCAGAACTCAAGGCCCGGCTGGTGCGAGCTCTACGCTTAGCAAAATATTCATGGCGCGCCCGGAGGGACTCGAACCCCCAACCTACAGCTCCGGAGGCTGGCGCTCTATCCAATTGAGCTACGGGCGCGCGCTCAACATCAGTGTAACAAACCGGCCTGACGCCAATTGCCTTGTTAGTCCGAGGGGGTGGCGCCGCCCGGCTGGAGGAAGCTTATACTCCGGCGCGTCCGCTCAGGTCTTCTTCACCGCGGCGGTACGCTTGCGCCGCCACATGGAGTCGAGCGAGAGCGGGCCTCCGCCGAAGCAGACGAGCGCAAATGCCATCGCCGCCAGCGCCAGTTCCAGCTGGAAATTGCGTTGCCCGCGCAGGCCGTTTCTCCACAACAGCTTGCTGATGGCGACCGACATGTCAATCACCAGGCCGAAGCCCCATACACGGGTCAGCACTCCGGCGATGACCAAAATTCCTCCGAAGAATTCCGTGTACTTCGAGACGTAGGCAGCCCACCAGGGAAATCCAATCCCGGTCACCATTTTCACCGCGCCCGGCATCCCGCCGAAGACAAACTGGTAACTGTGAACGATGAAGATGATTCCCAGCACCACGCGCAGGGCCAGCAGCGCCAGTGGCTGAAGCTTGTCCAGCAATCTCATCGCTTCAGGTCGTGCAGGATTTCGCGCGCGGCATTGGCGCCCGATCCTCCCGTCAGCCCGTCGCCCGGGTGCGTGCCGGAGCCGCAGAGATAAAGGTTCTGAATCGGAGTGCGGTAGCGTGCCCAATCGAGCAGCGGGCGCATTGTGAACATCTGGTCGAGCGCGATCTCGCCATGAAAGATGTGTCCGCCGGTAAAACCGTAGGTGTCTTCCAGGTCCTGTGGGGTGATGATCTGCCCCCCTTCCACCAGGTTGGGCAGGTCGGGCGCGTATTGCGCCAGCGTCTGCACCACCGTATTGCCCAGGGCGTCGCGCTGGCTACTCCAGTCGGCCCCGCGCAGCTTGTAGGGGGCGAATTGCATGTATACCGACATCACGTGTTTGCCGGCGGGCGCGAGGGAAGGATCGGAGAGCGACGGGATCATCGCTTCCAGGTAGGGCTGCCGGGAAAACTGGCCGTACTTGGATTCGTCGAACGCGCGCTCCAGATAATCAATTTCCGGACCGATGTGGATACGGCCGGAGAGCGCGGCGCCATTGCCGCCGGACTTTTCCAGGGCGGTGAATTTGGGCAGGCCGCCCAGCGCCAGGTTCACCTTGGCCACGGTCCCCAGCGAGCGGTAATGCTGCAACTTCACCACGAAGTCGGGCGTGAGGTTTACCGGATCCACCAGTTGCAGCAGGGTGCGCCGCGGATCAGCATTGGAGATGACTGCCTTGGCCGCAATCTCCTCGCCGCTGCCCAGCACGACGCCCGTCGCCGCGCCATCGCGGACGCGAATTTGCGCCACCTCGGCATCAGTGCGAATTTCGGCGCCCGCGGCTTGGGCCGAGGAGCTCATCGCCGCAGTGAGCGCGCCCATGCCGCCCAGGGCAAACGCCGAGGAACCCGCAGGAGTCGCATCGGAGGCGGCGCGCATCAGCAGCACCGTGCTGCTGCCGGCAGACCAGGGACCGAGGAAGGTGCCAAAGATGCCCCGCGCAGCCACGGCGGCGCGCAGCAGTTCGGTCTCAAAGAACTCGGCCACCAGGTCGGCCACGGCCATGGGGCCCCACCGGATGAGCCGGTACATATCTTTCTTGCCCAGGTCGCGCACCGCCTTGCCCGTCTTGAGCAGGTCCCACATGTCGCCGCGGCTGGGGTGATCAATGTTGGGCGGCGTCATGGCCAGCAGCCGCGCCAACACCCCGCCGATCTTCCCCAGCGAGCGGTGATAGTCCTCGTATCGTTCGGCGTCGTGTTGCGAGAATTGAGCGATGGACTTCGCCGACCGTTGGGAATCGGCATACAGCAGCAGAGCGCGGCCATCCGGCGCGGGCGCGAACAGGCGGACATCGGGCTGCACCATCTTGAGCCCGTGTTTCTCCAACTGCATGCTGCGGGCAACGTCGGCTCGAATCGGTCCGGCAGTATGGGCCAGGGTGGAGCAGCGGAAGCCGGGAGCAAACTCCTCGGTGATGGCGCCGCCGCCGGTTTGCGGACGACGCTCCAGCACCAGCGGCTTCAGGCCGGCCTTGGCCAGGTAGAACGCCGTGACCAGGCCGTTGTGCCCGCCGCCTACGATGATGATGTCCGCCATCGCCTAAT
>JAMXLI010000006.1 GCA_024281115.1 Terriglobales bacterium
GCTGGATTTCCTGCTCGGTTGCCCCTTCCGACATGTTGACGATCATTGCTTGGCTCCTCGTTGGTCCGCAAACCGCGCAGAAATAAAAAGCCGCGACCTCGGAAGATCGCGGCGGTTCCGGCTGAACTGTGGTGGGCAGCTAACTCATGTGGCTCGCCCGCGCACGCGCCCGGCGCCGCTTCTCGCCAAAGTAGAAGCGGTAGGAGAAACGCCCGCTAAATCGGAGCGCGTGCATGGCGAACGAATATAGCTGGAAACTGCGGCGCAATCAAGCCGGAACGGCAGTAGCCTTTTGTTTGACCTCCACCGGCTGGAGGAACTTCATCATGCCGCGAAGTTGCGCGCCCACCCGCTCCAGCACCTGTTCCTGCTCGCTCGCGCGCCGCGCCTCGAACCATTCGCGCCCGGAACGGTTCTCCGCAATCCACTGCTTCGCGTAAGTGCCGTCCTGGATTTCGCGCAGCATCTGGCGCATGGTGGCGCGCGTTTGCTCGGTGATGACGCGCGGGCCGCCGGTGTAGTCGCCGTGCTCGGCGGTATCGCTCACCGAGTAGCGCATGTAGTTGAGCCCGCCCCGGTACATCAGGTCCACGATGAGCTTCAGTTCGTGCAGGCATTCAAAGTAGGCAATTTCCGGCTGATACCCCGCTTGCACCAGGGTTTCAAAGCCCGCTTTCACCAGTTCGCTGACCCCACCGCAGAGCACCGCCTGCTCGCCGAACAGGTCGGTTTCCGTTTCCTCGGCGAAGGTGGTCTCAATCACTCCCGCCCGGGTGGCGCCCAGCGCCTTGGCGTAAGAGAGCGCCAGCGCTCTGGCTTTTCCGCTCGAGTCCTGGTGGATGGCCAGCAGCGCCGGTGTGCCGCCGCCTTCGACGAACACCTCGCGCACGCGGTGGCCCGGCGCCTTGGGCGCGATCAGGCTCACGTCCACGTCCGGCGGGGAGGCAATCGTGCCGAAGCGAATGTTGAAGCCGTGCGCGAACATCAGGGTTTTTCCGGCACTCAGGTGCGGCCGGATGTGTTGCGCATAGATTTCGGGCTGGCTGGTGTCCGGCGCGAGCACCATGACGACGTCGGCCCAGCGCGCCGCCTCCGCCACCGTGGTCACGCTCAGTCCGGCCGCCTGCGCGCGCGCCCGCGACGGGCTGAACTCGTGCAGGCCTACCTTCACGTTTACCCCGCTGTCCTTGAGGTTCAGCGCGTGCGCGTGGCCTTGGGAGCCGTACCCGATAATGGCCACCTTTTTTGTGCGAATCAGCGCCAGGTCAGCGGCGTCGTCGTGGTAAATCGTTGCCATAATCATGCCTCGCTTTCATTGTCCTTCAGACGGAATAGGAAATTTCGCCGGCGGCCGCGGCTGCAGCCAGTCCGGAGGTAGGGCGTTCGCTCACGGCCGGGCGGTAACCCCGCCGCATGGCGACGCGCCCGGTGCGCACAATCTCCAGCACGCCGTAGGGCGCGAGCACCTGCAACAAGCCTTCAATCTTGTCTTCAGTGCCGGTAATTTCGACGATCATCGAGTCCGGCGAGACGTCGCTCACCTTGGCGCGGAACACGCGCACCAGGTCCATGATGTGCGAGCGCTCGGACGCGGTAGCCGCCACCCGCACCATGGCGAGTTCGCGGAAGACCGCCGGCTGCTCGGTCACGTTCTCCACCAGCAGCACGTTAATCAGCTTGTACAGGTGCGCCTCAATGCGGCGGGCGCCGAATTCGTCGGTGTCCACCACGATGGTCATGCGCGAGACGCCGGTTTTCTCGGTCGTGCCCACGGTCAGCGAGGTAATGTTGAAGGCGCGCCTCCGGAACAGCGAGGCCACGCGCGTCAGCACGCCCGGCTTGTCTTCCACGTACACCACGAAAGTGTTGAGCATAGGTCCTTACCCGTCCTCGGCCGTTTCCACCAGCACGCTGGGCCGCCGAATCATCGCGTGCAGGTCCGCGCCCGCCGGTACCATGGGGTACACCGAATCTTCCTGCTCCACCTGGAAGTCGAGCAGTGCGGGTCCGTCGTGCTGGCGCGCCTGCTGGATGGCGGCCTCTACTTCCTGGCGCTGCCGCACGCGGGTGGCGCGCAGTCCGAAAGCCTCGGCGAGCTTGACGAAATCCGGATTGAGCAGCGGGGTGGACTGGTAGTTGCGGTCGTAGAAGAATTCCTGCCACTGCCGCACCATTCCGAGATAGCCGTTGTTGATGACCGCGATGTGGATCTTCAGCTTCTCCTGTACCAGGGTGGCCAGCTCGGGCATGGTCATCTGGAAGCCGCCATCGCCCACCACCACCCACACCTCGGCCTGGGGGCGCGCCACCTTGGCGCCGATGGCTGCGGGCAACGCAAAGCCCATGGTGCCGAGACCTCCGGACGTGATGAGCGAGCGCGGCGATTCGTGGTGGTAATACTGCGCCTCCCACATCTGGTGCTGGCCCACATCGGTGACGATGAGCGCCTGGCCCTGGGTCGCGCGCCACAGGTCATGGATCACGTGGGCGGCATACAGGTGGCCGCTGTCGGGCAGGTTCTGGATGTCACGCACCGAGGAGTCGCCTTTCAGCGCGCGCAGCCGCTCCAGCCACTCGCCGTGCTCGGCGCCCTGCAGATCGCGCAGCAGGTTGCGCAGGACCTGGCGAACGTCACCCACCAGGGCTACATCCACCTTCACGTTCTTGTTGATCTCCGAGGGATCAATGTCCACGTGGATTTTGCGGGCGCGCGCGGCATACGTCCTAAGGTTGCCGGTGACGCGGTCGTCGAAGCGCATGCCCAGCGCAATCAGCAGGTCGGCTTCCTGGATCATGGTGTTGACCCAGGCTTCGCCGTGCATGCCCATCATCCCCAGGTTCAGGGCATGGGAGGCGGGCAGCGCGCCCAGTCCGAGCAGCGTCAGCGCCACCGGAATGTGCGCGCGTTCGGCGAAGGCAAGCAGTTCGGCGCTGGCCTGCGCCACCAGGATTCCGTGCCCGGCGAGGATCACGGGCCGGCGCGCGCCGCGAATCAATTGCAGCGCCTGCTCGTACTCGGCGCCGCTGGGCGAGAGATCGGGCCGGTAGCCCGGGAGCTGGGGAGCGGCCGCTTCCCAGTCGAACTCGCAGGACGACTGCTGCGCGTCCTTGGTGATGTCAATGAGCACGGGCCCGGGCCGCCCCGACTGCGCGATATAAAAAGCTTCCCGCACGGTGCGGGCGATGTCGCCGGCGTGCGTCACCAGGTAGTTGTGCTTGGTGATGGGCAGTGTGATGCCGGTGATGTCGGTTTCCTGGAACGCGTCGGAGCCGATCAAGCGGCTGCCCACCTGCCCGGTGATGCAGACGATGGGAGAGGAGTCCATCATGGCGGTGGCGATTCCGGTCACCATGTTGGTGGCTCCCGGCCCGGAGGTGGCGATGGCCACGCCAATGCCGCCGCTGGCCCGCGCGTACCCGTCGGCCATGTGGGTGGCGCCCTGCTCGTGCCGCACCAGCACGTGGTGAATTGCCGAGTGGCGCAAGGCATCGTAGGCGGGCAGGATGGCGCCCCCGGGATAGCCGAAGACGTGCCGTACGCCTTCGCGCTCCAGGCATTCCCACAGGATTGCCGCGCCCGTTTTCTTTTCCAGAGCCATGCTCATTTCTTCCTTGTGTCCTTACCCGGTGACGGCCCCGTGGGCAGCCGACGACACCTGGCGGGCGTATTTGGCGAATACGCCTCCGGGATAGCGCGGCGCGGGAGGCTTCCAGGCTTGCAGCCGTTCGGCGACCTGCGCGGGATCCACTTCCAGGCGTAACTGCCGGTGGGCGATATCGATGGCGATGCAATCGCCGTCGCGCACCACCGCGATAACGCCACCGCTGGCCGCCTCGGGCGCAATGTGGCCGATCATCAGCCCACGCGTCGCGCCGGAGAAGCGGCCATCGGTGATCAGCGCCACCGATTCTCCCAGTCCCGCTCCCGCCAGCGCCGCGGTCACCGCCAGCATCTCGCGCATCCCGGGACCGCCGCGCGGGCCTTCGTAGCGGATGAGGATCACGTCGCCGGCGCGGATCTGGTTGCGCTCCAGCGCAGAGAACGCCGCTTCCTCGGAATCGAACACGCGCGCCGGTCCGCGGAAACCATCGCCATGGTGGTGCGCGATCTTGAGCACGCATCCTTCCAGGGCCAGGTTGCCGCGCAGGATGGCCAGGCCCCCGGTCGGGCTCAGCGGATTCGACAGCGGCCGTACGACTTCCTGGCCGGGCGTCTCGCTCGCGGACGCAGCCTCTTCCTCCAGCGTGCGCCCGGAAACGGTGCGGGCGCTGCCCTGCAGGCAGCCCGCCTCGCGCAGGCGCGCCGCCAGCAAGCGCGTTCCGCCGGCGTGGTACAGGTCGGTGGCCATGAAGCGGCCCGCGGGCTTCAAATCCGCCAACAGCGGAACTTGCCGGCTGATGCGGTCGAAATCGTCCATGCCGAGCTCCACTCCGCGCTCCGCGGCGATGGCTAGCAGGTGCAGGACGGCATTGGTGGAGCCCCCCGAGGCGCAAACACTGGCGATTGCGTTCTCCAGGGCCGCCCGGGTGATGATGCCGCTGGGCCGCAGGTCGCTCCGGTACAGCTCCATCACCTGCGCTCCCGCCTGCCGGCACACTTCGTTTTTGCGCTCGCAGGCGGCAGGCACGCTGGCGCTGCCCATGGGGGAGATGCCCAAAAACTCGCCCACCATCGCCATCGTATTGGCGGTGAACTGGCCGCCGCAGGCGCCGGCGCCGGGACAGGCCGCGTCTTCCAGCTCCGCCAGCTCGGCATCGCTCATCGCCCCGCGAGCGTGCGCTCCCACCGCCTCGAAAACGTCCTGGATGGAAACGTGCTTGCCCCGGAATTGCCCCGGCGCAATCGACCCTCCATAGATCATGAGGGAAGGTATGTCCAGCCGGCAGAGCGCCATGATGGTCCCGGGCAGGGTCTTATCGCAGCCGGCCAGCGCCACCATGCCGTCGAAGCAGTTGCCCCGGCCCACCAGCTCAATGGAGTCGGCGATGATTTCGCGGCTCACCAGGGAAGCGCGCATGCCCTCGGTCCCCATGGTGATCCCGTCGGAAATGGAAACGGTGTTGAATTCGAGCGGTGTGCCGCCCGCCTCGCGCACGCCCCGCTTGATGTGTTCGGCGAGCTCGCGCAGATGAAGATTGCAGGGCCCGATTTCCGTCCAGGTGTTGGCAATGCCGATCAGCGGTTTCTCCAGGTCGGCGCGGCTGAAGCCGGCGGCGTGCAGCATGGCGCGCGCGGGCGCGCGGCGATTGCCCTCCACCAGCACAGCGCTGCGTTTTGGCGACCTTTCCGGGGGCATCTGGGCAGCAACCTTCTTCGGGCAAAGAAGGCATCATTGCGCAATCCGGGAGAATCAGTCAATCTTATTATTGTTTCTACTTCGATTAGTATTGCTTATGGAATCACCCGCGGTTTACGGCCTGGCTCGCTTATACTGGCCGCGCGCGGTTCTCGCCCGCCCGCGCCGGCGGCGAATTTTCATGCTCAAGTCCGGCATTCTCAATCCGGCGATCAACGCGCTGCTCAGCCGTGTCCGCCACACCAACACCCTGGTGATCGCCGACCGCGGCTTTCCCTCCTGGCGCGAGATCGAGATCGTCGATATCTCCCTGGTGGATGACATCCCCCGCGTGCTGGAGGTGTTGCGTGCGCTGCGCGCCAACTTCACCATCGGACACGCCTACATGGCGGAACAGTTCCGCTCCAGCAACGATGACGCCACCCGTCGCGCCTTTGAGGAGGCGCTGAGCGGCATTCCCGTGTCCTTTGAGCCTCACGAACACTTCAAGCGTCGCGTCCCCCAGGCGGTGGGGCTGATCCGCACCGGAGATTCCATTCCGTACGCCAACATGATCCTGGAGTCGGCCTAGTGCCTTCCGGCCATAAACTGCTGGCCCGCGAACACCTGGCGGCGTTCGTGCTGGTGACTGCCCTGTTCTTTTTGTGGGGGATCCCCAACAACCTCAACGATGTGCTGATCAAGCAGTTCATGAAGTCATTCGAGATCACCCGGCTGAAGGCCGGGCTGGTGCAATCGGCCTTCTACTTCGGATACTTCGTGCTTTCCCTGCCGGCAGCGCTGACCATGCGCCGTTTCGGCTACAAGACCGGCCTGGTGACCGGCTTATTTCTTTACAGCGCGGGCACGCTGCTGTTCTGGCCGGCGGCGCTGATCCGCAGCTATAGCTTCTTTCTCTTCGCGCTTTTCGTGATCGCCAGCGGGCTGGCGTTCCTGGAGACGGGGGCGAATTCCTTCATCGCGCAGCTGGGCGATCCCGCCAGCTCGGAACGGCGGCTCAATCTCGCCCAGGCATTCAACCCGCTGGGCTCGATTGCGGGAGTGCTGATCGGCACGGCATTCATTTTTTCCGGGGTGGAGCTCACGGCCGGCCAGGTGAATGGGCTCAAAGCCAGCGGCGCCTATGACGCTTATTTGCAGCATGAAACCGTGCGCGTCATCCGCCCCTACCTCGCCTTGGGCTGCGCCGTGCTGCTGTGGGCCCTCCTCATACTGCGTACGAAATTTCCCTCCGTCGGCTACGAGGGAACCTCAGCCGCGAGGCGGGCGGGAAATTTCGCTGAACTATTTCGCCATTCCCACTTCGTCCAGGCCGTCATCGCGCAGTTCTTCTACGTGGGCGCGCAGGTGGGTACCTGGAGTTACTTCATCCAATACGTGCAGGACTACGTTCACCAGCCGGAGAAAGTGGCCGGCTACTTTTTGACCGGGACTCTGGTGGCCTTCGGAGTGGGAAGATTTACCGCTACGTATCTGATGAAGTTTGTCGCGCCCAATCGCCTGATGGGCAGCTACGCGCTGATCAACATCGGGCTGGTGGGGCTGGCGGTGCTGTTTCCAGGATGGACCGGCGTGTGGGCGATTTTTCTTACCAGCTTCTTCATGTCGCTGATGTTCCCCACCATTTTCGCGCTGGGGTTGAAAGGTCTGGGTCCCCAAACCAAGCTGGGCGGATCCCTGATCGTGATGGCGATCATCGGAGGGGCGGTATTCACGCCGCTGATGGGCCTGGTGTTTGAGATCACGCGCAGCATGGCGCTCGCGATGCTGGTCCCGCTGGCCTGCTACGTCTTTATCGCCTACTTTGCCTGGATCGGCTCCGCCGTGCGGCTCCCCGCCCGCATGGCTACGCCCTCGGTTGAATCGGCTTGAGCATGCCCGGCCCAGCGCAACCCTGGGACTACCTGATCCTCACCGCCGCCCACCCACGCCAGGCCGCCGCCTACTCCGAGCAATTGCGGCTGCGCTGCGACCTGGGACGCTTGCCGCAGGTGCGCCAATGGTTGTGCGTGCCCGATCCTGAGGGGCAGCGCATCGGTAGCGGCGGCAGCACCCTCGAATGCCTGCGGGACGTGGTGACGCGGGAACTGCTGGCGGGCGCCGGAAACGCGGGACAGGTGGAGGAAGTCTTCCGGCGAAAGCGCATCCTGATTGTCCACGCGGGCGGCGACTCGCGCCGCTTGCCCGCGTACTCAGCCCTGGGGAAGATTTTTGTTCCTCTGCCGGGAGACGATTCGTCGGCGCTGCCGCTCACCCTGTTTGACCAACTGGTGCCTCGTTTCCTGGCGCTGCCTTCAACGCAACTGGAAGCCGGCCAGATCGTTGTCGCCACGGGTGACGCGCTCATTGAATTCAATCCGGAAGCACTCGACCTGGCCCGGCCCGGCATCAACGTGCTCGCTGCATATTCCGCGCCGGAAGAGGCTGCCAGGCACGGCGTGTTCTGCGCGGGAGCAGACCGGCAGCTGCGCCTTTATCTGCAGAAGCCCGCTCCCGAGCGGCAACGCCAAGCCGGTGCGCTCGACAAGGAGGGCCGCGCCGCGCTCGACCTCGGGGTCATGAGCTTCGATGCGGCTACGGCGCTCCGCTTGCTCCGGGCGTTCTGCCATCGCGCCGACGACCAGGCTGGGCAGGGAAGCCCTCTGGTCTGGGACCAGGATGCGCTCGCAATTATGCGCACGCGCGGCCTCGATCTTTACCGCGAAATCTCGTGCGCATTGGGAAGCGAGGCGAACCTGGAGCACTATGCTTACTCCCTGAGCGCCGCCGGGAGCAGCTTGATCAGCCCCGAACTGCTGCGCAAGTGGTTCGCCGCACTCAACCCTATCCCTGTAAGCGTGCACCTCGTCGATCCTTGCCGCTTTCTGCACTTTGGAACTACTCGCCAGCTCATCAGCAGCGGCCAGGCGTCGGACGAGGAGGGCGCGCGCGGCCGCCGCGCCGTCATCGTCAACTGCGAGGTGACGGGCGACGGAGAGGTAAAAGGAACCGACGCCTGGCTGGAGGGGTGCCGCGTGCACGCGCCGCTCGCGCTGCCGGGGCAGAATGTTGTTATCGGGCTGGATGTGGACGTCCCGCTGCAGCTTCCCGCCGGCTCCTGCCTGGATGTAACACCCGGCCTGTCGCGAACCGGCCAACCGATCTTTTTTGTCCGCTGCTGCGGGGTGGATGACGACTTCAAGCAATCGCTCGCGGGCGATGCAAGGTTCTGCGGAATCGAGCTGGACGAATGGATGCGGAACGCCGGCGTTACACCGGAGCAGACCTGGCCGGCAGATATTGCGGCGGGCGAGCGCTCCTTGTGGAACGCGCGCCTGTTTCCCGCCGAAACTCGCCCGGAAGACTTTCTGCGCTGGTTGTGGATGTGGGACGTGGTCCGCGCCACCCCCGGCGACAAGCGGGCCTACGCCGCAGCGGACCGCTACAGCTGCGCGGAAATCGCCCTGCTCGCCGACAACGAACAGTTTCACCGCCGCCGCTATGCCATACGCGCACGCCACATCCGCCGCCGCGGCTCCTCCATGTTTGCGGTTTCCAGCGGTTTCTCCGCGCGCGACCTGGCGTTCGCGCTGGAACATGCGGAAGACCGGGCCGGAATGGCCGCCGATGTTTTCGCCTTGGCCGCTCCCGCGCAACCTGACCGGCGTGGAGAGGGCGACGCCCTCACGCGCTGCCGGATTGCGCATTCGCTGGCCGCGGCGTTGCGGCTGCTGGCCGCGCGCTCCATCGAAATCGATCTTCCCCGTGGCGCGCTTTCCATTCCCGATCCTGGAGACGCTTCGCCCGGGATGCCGGACGATCCTCCCGCTCGCTTGCGCCGCTACGCCTTCGAGCTTTTGGCGCAGGCGATCGTCGGCGGAGCCGCTGAGCCTGTGCCCATTCCTCGCCGCTCCTTGCGGCCGGACGAATGCGTTTGGGGGCGCGCGCCGGCGCGCATTGAGTTAGGCGGCGGCTGGACGGATACGCCCCCTTACACGCTGGAATTCGGCGGGCATGTCACCAATGTGGCCATCAATCTGAATGGGCAGCCTCCCATTCATTGTTACGCTCGAATCACCCCCGATCCCGTGGTTCGCCTGCACTCCACCGATTCCGGCCGGCACCTGGAAATCACGCGACTGGAGCAGTTGCTGGACTACCGCAGGCCGGGTGATCCCTTTGCGCTAGCCAAGGCTGCCCTGGCCCTTTCCGGCTTCTCCCCGGATTTCGCCCCCTGGCCGGCGGGCGCGACGCTGCCAACCATGCTGGCGGAATTCGGCGGCGGCATCGAGCTGACGACGCTGGTTGGAATCCCCCAGGGCAGCGGCCTGGGAACCTCGAGCATCCTGGGCGCGGTCATTCTGGCGGTGGTACAGCGCATGTGCGGAAGAGAGTTCCGCCGGCGCGAGTTGTTTCACGACGTGCTTCGGCTGGAGCAGGCGCTCACCACCGGCGGCGGCTGGCAGGACCAGGTGGGCGGATGCGTGGGCGGCTGCAAGATTACCGCGACCTTGCCCGGCCTCGTCCCAGATCCGGTGATGGAAGCGCTGCCCAGCACCGTTCTCGATCCCCAGACCAATGGCGGATGCACGCTGCTCTACTACACGGGACTCACCCGCCTGGCCAAGAACATCCTGCAGGAAATTGTGGGCGCCTGCCTGGACCGCGAACCTGCCATCATGACTGCCCTGGCACAAGAGCACGAGGTGGCGCAGGCCATAGCGGGGGCCTTGCGCCAGAACGACATGGCCGGGTTGGGCGCGGGGCTGGATGCCGCCTGGGAGTTGCAGAAGCGCCTGTGCGGCGTGGTGACTAATCCGGAGATTGAATCGCTGCTGCGACGGGTACGCCCGCACGTGCACGGCATGCGGATTTCCGGGGCAGGCAGCGGCGGCTTTCTGCTGCTGGTCTGCAAGTCACCGCAGGATGCCGGCGAGGTGCGCGCGCGCCTCGAGCAGGAGCCGCTCAACCCGCGCGCGCGTTTTTTCGAATTCAGCGTCAATCACGCCGGGCTGGAAGTCACCGCCTGCTGAGCCGGCAGCCGCAACCCTGGTGGGGGGAGTGTTGGATCGTTATTCACTTGACTTGTTGAACAGTTGAATGTACTTTGGCGCCCCCAAAGTCTGCGCATGGAACGCGCTCAGATCAACCGGGTGAGTGTCGCCGACCAGGCCGCCGCCATCCTGCGGCAGCGCATTCTCAACGGCGAGCTGCGGCCCGGGACCCCCTTGCAGGAGATTCCGCTGGCCGCTTCCCTGGGCGTCTCCCGCAACACCATGCGCGAGGCGGTGCGCATCCTCTGCCTCGAGGGCCTGCTGGTGCGCAGCGCTCACCGCGGCGTAGCCGTGGAGCGCCTCACCGCGCGCGATGTGCGGGAGATCTATCACTTGCGGCGCATGCTCGAGATCAGCGCCGTGGTGGCCACGCGCAAAGCCGATCCCGCGGTTCTCAAGGAGCTGCAGCTCGCGCTGCAGCAGTACGAACAGGCGGTGCGCAACCGCGACTGGCTCACCGCCGTGGGCCACGATTTGCACTTCCACACCCTGCTGATTCGCTTTCTCAAGAACCGCCGGCTGGAGGCGTTTTACCGCAAGGTGATCGGGGAATTGCGCATGGGCATGGTGCTGGTGGACCGCAGCCACGACGATCCTGTCGGGCTGGTGCCCGTGCATCGCAAGGTGTACCAGCTGTTGCTGGCGGGCAAGAACAAGCAATGCGCCGAGGTTCTGGCCCGCCACCTGGAGGATTCCGAAGCCCGGATCAGCCAGATTGTGGCCCAGACCGCGGCGTCCAAGACCAGCAGCCTCGCGCAGTAGGCGCAGGCGGGACGCCCTGAGAGTGCCTGGCCAGGAAAAAATGCAAGGAGCAACCACATGAGGCAGATGCTGAGAAACCTGAAGTCCCACCTGCTGGCCACTCGGCCGCGCAAGGCTCGCTTCCGCAGCGGTATTCTGACCGTGCTGCTGGCAGCAGGTTGGCTCCCCCTGTTCACCCTGAGCGCGAATGCGCAGGTAACGACGGTGGCGGTGCAGGGCAGGGTTTACGATTCGACCGGGGCGGCCATCTCCGGCGCCGATGTGACCGCTGCCAATGCGGCCACCGGCATCACGCGCAACGTAAGCGCGTCTCCTACCGGCGACTACATCATTTCCACGCTGCCTCCCGGCGACTACACCGTGACCGCCGAAAAGGCGGGTTTCCAGAAACAAGCTAAAAGGATCCAGCTGCAGATCGGCGCCGCCGCCAGCCTGGACTTCACCCTCGCACCCGGGCAGGTGACGCAGCAAGTGAACGTGGAAGACGTGGGCGAGGTGGCGGAGCCTACCCGCACCATGATCAGCTCAGTGATCTCGCAGACCGAGATCCACGACCTGCCGGTGAACGGCCGCCAGTTCATTGATTTCGCCCTGCTGGCGCCCGGCGTCACCATCGGCGACACCACGTCGGGCAGCACCGACGTGATCATCGAGCCGGTGACCAAGCTCTCCTTTGCCGGCCAGAACATTCACTACAACTTCGTGGCCATTGACGGAGCGGACAACATGTCCACCGCCTCCGGGATCCAGAAGACCACGCCGTCGCAGGACGCGGTCAGCGAATTCCGCGTGATTAACACGGATTACAGCGCCGAGTTCGGGCGCGCCGTAGGCGGCATTGTCAACATCATCACCAAGAGCGGCACCAACGATTTTCACGGTTCAGTGTACGAGTTTTTCCGCCATGACCGCATGGACGCCAAGAACGCGCTGGCCGCCGCCGGAGGCTTCAACAAGCTGCGCCAGAACCAGTTTGGCGTCACCCTGGGCGGTCCCATCGTCAAGGACAAGACCTTCATCTTCGCCAACTATGAGGGCCAGCGGCACAGCGAATCGCCGTTCTACAACTCGACTGTGCTGCAGAACATCGCGGCGATCAATGCGGTGAAGGTCAACACCTTTGGCCTGCCGCCGGAAAACCTGTTCGTCACCCGCACCATCAATTACGACAACTTCCTGGTGAAGCTCAACCACAACTTCAACCCGCACAATTCCATGTTCGTGCGCTACTTCTTCAACGATAACCGCGCGACCAATCTCTCACCGCTCAACGATGGCTTCGACCTGCCCTCCGGCTTCAAGAACAACAATTTCCGCGACCAGTCCATCGTCGGGAACCTGACCTCGGTGATTTCCAGTTCCCTGGTCAACCAGGTCAGCCTGCAGTATGCGCACCGGTTTTTTGATTTCCCGACCACCAGCACGCAGCCCCACCTTGAGGTCTCGAACGTGTTCACGCTGGGCGTAAACCGCGGCAACCCGGATTTTTACGAGGAAGGCCGCTTCGAGATCGTGGACAGCGTGACCAAGACCCTGGGCCGCCATACCCTGATGTTCGGCGGCGACTATAACCACGTGAACACCACCGAGTCCTTTCCTTTGTTCTATCCCTTCGAAGCGGACTTCGGCAGCCTCAACGCTTTCCTGGGCACCGATTTTGTGGGCGCTCCCCATCCCTTCGTGATCTTCTTTGAGCGCTTCGACAAGGCTTCCGGATTCAACGAGCCCTCGTTCAGCACCTCGGTCTACCAGGGCAGCGCCATCCCATCGGCGGTGCGCAACGAAGCCCGGGGCGAACTGGGCCACACCTACCAGGGCGCGTTCATCCAGGACAAATGGCGGGTAAGTAACAACCTGACGCTCAACTACGGGCTGCGCTGGGAAGGCGAGAACTGGCCGAAGGCCGCCATCAACAGCCCCAACAAGAATTTCGATCCGCGCGCCGGCTTTTCCTATGCGCTGGGAACTTCGCGCAACCTGGTGCTCCGCGCCGGCGGCGGCTTGTTTCACGGTACCATTCCGTCGCCGCTGCTGATGTGCCAGTTGCCTTCCTGCGGGGGCGTGATCGGCAAGTTTCCGGGCCGCGAGAACATCCAGGACAACCTGAATGCCAACACCCGGCTTTCCGCTTTCGGGGCGGACCCCTTCACCATGGCCACCGCTTTCTCACAAATGGTGGGCCCGGGCCTGGCCACGGCCACGTATCCGGCGGGGTCGCTCGACGCCACCATCGTGCGCTTCGCGCAGAACCACAAGCCCCCCTACGGCGCCCAGGTAAGCGCGAGCCTCGAGTTCCAGCCGACCCGCGACACGGTGGTGGACATCACCGGGCTGCACGTGCGCAGCATCCATCTGGGCAGCTTCTACAACGTGAATCAGCCCAACCCCAGCGGCCAACTACCGTTCCACGACTCGCGCGGCGACCTCGGCCTGAAGAACATGTATTGCGCCAACTTCCCCTGCTTCCCGCCGGTGATCGCGCCGGGCGTGCGCTGCGCGGTGTTTACCGGCTGCCCGGTCCCGCCCGGTTTCCTGGGCTTCGCCGTGGATTTCGAAGCGGACTCGCGCTGGGATGCGCAGTGGGACGGCCTGCTAATCACGTTCAACAAGCGGGTGACGCACCATTTCGGTTTCGGCACCAGTTACACCTGGGGCAAGGGAATCGACGACGGCCCCAATCCCAGCTTTGTGTTGATCCCGCAGGACAGCTCCAACTTCCGCGCCGAGCGCGCCATCTCGGCGGACTACGTCAAGCACCGCTTCGTGGGCAATGCCACCTTTACCGGGCCGGAGCACATGAACGCTGTGGTGAACGGATGGCAGCTGGGGCTCATCATGACCTTCGAATCGCCCCACTACTTCACCAAGTTTGCGGGCTTCGATGCCAACGGCGACATTTTCGGCAACAACGACCGCGTGGGCATCGAGCCGCGCAACACCTTCCGGGGCGACACCTACCAGACCATCGACCTGCGGGTGTCGCGGACCTTCGCGGTGAAGGAGCGCACCCGGCTGGAGGCCCTGGTGGAAGCCTTCAACCTGTTCAATACCCTGAATGTGCACTACTACAACACGGCGTATGGGGCTTCCGACTTCTGCCCGGCGGGCGGCCCCACGTACTGCGGCACCGGTCCGTTTTACATCGAGGGCTCTCCCAACCCCTCCTACGGGACGCCGCGCGCATTATTCAATCCGCGCCAGTTGCAGCTGGCCTTGCGCCTGACGTGGTAAACCGTTTTTCGGGGCGGAGTGTATCCCGCCCCGCCCTCCCCCTTTGGATTCGACGGAGAGCACCATGCGCTTCGGCATTTACTGCGAGATGCAGTCCCCGCCGGGCAAATCGCATTACGACTTGACCTGGGAAATCATGCGCCAGATCGAGCACGCCGATGCGGTGGGCTTCGACGTGTACTCCATCATCGATCATCACTTCTTTCCCAAATTTTCCATCTCGGCGAATCCGCTGGCCATGTTCGCGGCCGCCGCGCAGCGCACGCGCCGCATCCGCTTTCGGACGGCGCTGCACACACTGCCGCTGGAGAATCCCATGCGCCTGGCCGGCATGATTGCCGAAGCCGACATCCTGACCGGCGGCCGGCTGGAGTGCGGGCTGGGACGCGGCCATGCCTGGCTGTTCGCTCCGTCCGCGCTGCCGCTGGAGGAAAGCCGGCCGCGTTACAACGAGGCCATCGACATCCTGGAACTGGCTTTTACCAAGGAGAAATTCTCTTACGACGGCCAGTTCTACAAGATCAAGGACGTAAGCGTGGTCCCGCAGCCGCTGCAGAAACCGCATCCCAAGTTCTACACGGGGGGCACCAGCGATGTGACCTACCAGATGGCGGGCGAGAGAGGCTGGGGCATTTTCGTTCCGCCCCTGCTGCCCTGGAAGGTGCTGGAGGCGCCGCTCAACATTTACAAGAAAGCCTGCGCCGCCCGCGGCCATACTCCCGACATCGTCTACATCCGCCCCGTTTACCTGGACGAAGACGAAAAACTCGTGCGCAAGGAAGTGGAAACGGCGCTGCACAATTTTCTGGCGTTCAACGCGTCGCCGGTCGATTCCCTGCAAGAAGAGGCGGTGAAGGCGGAGCTGCGCGCCAAGGGATATGGCTTTTATGCCAGCGGGGGCCCTGGAATCGCTCACCCGGCTCCGTTACGAGGAGATCGTGGAGCAGGAGATCGGCTTCATCGGCACCCCCGACAAGGTGGTGCGCCAGGTTCGCGATCTGCAGGCGAAAGGCGGGATTGGCGAATTAGCCATCGTGGCCAACTTCGGCGGGCTGGAGCATTGGAAAAGCATCAAGACCCAACAGTTGTTCGCCCAGCACGTGATGCCCGCATTCCGCCAGCAGGGCACTCCGGCCGCGGCGGACTAGCGAAGGCAAACGCGAGATGGCGGACTCATGTGTGTATGGGAAAGTACAGTAGCTGCCAACCAGGTGAAGGGGACGATGCCTATTCTTAAGTTCGGTGCTCTCACTTGCGCGATCTATTTGCTAATCATCCTGTTGCTTGAGCTCGGAACGGTCTTTGTCGCGCGTCTGTTTGGAGGGGTGATTTTAGGCGGCCGGCCTTGGGGGATTGCTGTGTTCTTTGCCTCCATCTGGCTTTTGTCGTATTCCATTGCTCAGTATGCGTTTCGGTTTCCTCCCATTAGCCGTTAGCTCGGACGGGAGACCCGATTGGCACCAGATGTCGTAGGCCGCAAACAACGGGCCTTACTGTTGTGAATGCCGCATCTGTAGTCGCTCCTTTCAAGCAGATTACGTCCTGCGATGGCGATCGGAACCATAACCAGCGCGCCCGCCCATTCCTTCGCGCCCATGAGCGCGCAGCGGCTGCTGGTATTTGGCGGGATCGCATTGATCGTGGGCGGCATGCTGTTCGGCGACATTTTTGCCGTTTTTGTGCTGCACCAGAATGCCGGCAGCACAGGCGCGGCTTTGCTGGCGGCGGCGCAGGCGGCGGCGGCGCGCCAACCGGCGCAGGTGCGCGACATCTTCAGCGGCGTCGGCGGATTGCTGGAGGACCGCGGGACCAAGGTGGACGCGCACGTCCACATGACCGATGGCGGCTACCTGGCGCTCCTGCTGGCCCTGGTGCAGCCTTACGTGGCCTTTTCCCCGCAGCGCAAGAAGCTGCTGGCACGCTTATTTCTGGCCGGGGGAGTCTTTTTGCCGGTTGGGATCTTCCTCATCCACTATGTCGGGCTGGCCCACAGCCCTTCGCCCGTCATCGGGTGGGCCAGCGTGCTGGCTGATTTTGCGGGGGCGCTGATGATCATCGCCCTCGTCGCCGAAGGCTGGGGACTGGCGCGGTGCCTGCGCGCAGGTTTTCCGGGCACCCAACCTACGGCAGCGAAGGATTCCTGGTGCGAGCGCACATTGCTGGCCGGCGGCACCGCGCTGATTTTGATCGGATTTCTGTTCGGCGCCTGGTACTCGGCCCGCGATCTCTATCGGCAGGAAACCGAGGAAGGGCACATCCTGGGCTCGTTGGCAGCCGCCGCAGCGAGCGCCCGTGCCGCCGACCTGCCTGATCGAGTGAATGCCTTCGGCATGCTGCAGGCCGACAAAGCGGTCAAGATTGCCGCCCATTCCCACATCATTGAGTTCGGAATCCTGGCCACCCTGCTGGCCTTCGTTCAGCCCTATGTATTCCTGAGCGAGCGGTGGCGGAGGCGCTGGGTTGTGCTCCTGCTGGCCGGTTCGGTGGTTTTGCCTGTTTTTGTCCTGCTGGAACTGCGGCTGGGACTGCTGGCGGGCGGCATTGCCGATGGCGGCGGCCTTCTCGTCATCCTTGCG
Organism: Terriglobales bacterium; assembly: GCA_024281115.1. Lineage (GTDB taxonomy): Bacteria > Acidobacteriota > Terriglobia > Terriglobales > Acidobacteriaceae > JAMXLI01. The sequence continues at coordinate 16,900 of JAMXLI010000006.1, forward strand.
CTGGTCGGGATGCTAGTCGGAGTCGTGAGATATAGCGGGCGCGCCGACGCGGAGTTGGAGCCGGTGGAATGAGCGTCGCGCGCAAACTGCTCCTCTTCGGCGGCTTGGGTTTGGCGGCCGTGGGCATGCTGTACGGCCTCTATTACGCGCTGTTTGGCGAACACCAGGCGCTGGGGGCCATGGGCGGCCATCTTACAGGTGCGTTCGTGAGCGCAGCGCAACGCGAGCCGGCGCAGAGCCAAGCGGCAATCGCCTCGTATGCTGCCGCACGATACAGGTACGTGCGCCAGGTAGACGCGCACTCCCACTGGATCGGACTGGCCATGCTGCTGATCGTGCTGGGAGCGGCTTTCGACCGGGTCGCATTTTCCGATCGCACGCGCCTGCTGATCGCCACCGGGCTGCTGTCGGGTTCCGTTGTCTTTCCTGCCGGCGTCATCCTGCAAACCTGCGCGTGCGCCGCGGCGACCGCCACCGCCCTGGCTATCCTGGGCGCCGGACTGGTCACCGCGTCGCTGGCGCTGACGCTGGTTGGGTTCTTGCGCTCTCCGGCGTGAGCGGTTACCGCTCCCGCTCCTGGTCGCGCGCGACCAGTTCATTGTCCACCGAGAAGGCGCCAAACACCTGGTTGGCGCGCATGCCGGCCACCTGCTTATCCAGGGTGTTGTCTACCATGCCGTACAGCGTCACATGGCCGCGGTCCACGATAATGCGAATGGGTGCCTGCGGGTCCATGGCGTAACGCGAGAGAACCGGGTCTCCGTAGATGGCGCGCAACGTGCGGATTCTCACGTCGTCGTCAAAGGGCGACGTGGGCAGCACCCGGACGCGGTCCACCACGTCCTTCACGCCTGGCTGGTTCTGCACGATGCTGAGAGCGGAGTCGCGGTCCGGCTGGTTCAGCACTTCTCCCGCAACCGTAACCACCCCGTTCTTCACATTCAATGCCAACGCGTTGAAGACGTGTCCGAAGCCGATGCGATCGTAGGCCAGCTTGCGTGCCAGCCGGTCCTGAAGCACCGCGTCGGGCACGGTTTGGCCGGCAACCTCAATCTCGTCCCTGACAGCAGCCACGTGCCCGCTGTGGCGAGCCTCGCGCTCCGCTTTGAGCTTGTCGGCGTAGCGCTCGACGGTGCCTTGCAGAGTGATCGCGCCGTCGTCCGCCGCCGCGCGCACATTCGTTAATTTCTTGTCCTGCTGCAACTTACGAGTGATTTTGGCGGCCAGCTCGGGCCCCGAAAACGGCTGCGTGTCGGCGAATGCGCCGGCCGCGGCCAGAGCGAGCGCCAGCCCAAAAAATAGTGTGATTTGTCGCTTCATAATCCTCAACCTCTCCAATTAACTGTCTGGTTAATTAGATGTCGAGGGGTGCGCGAGGATGCAACTTAGCATTCCCGGTCTGCCGCGAAATCTCGGGCGCGTACAACACTGCCGGCGGGCACCAGCATCACTGGCAATGTGCAATTCGGGACTGCGCAAAGAACATTTGGCTAAACTGTTCACCATCGAACCAAAGAAGCCTGTCAGAAAAAGCAAGGTACGAGTCTCCTCTTTGAAACCCAAGCGGACGGGCGGAGCGCAAAAGCGTTCCCCCGCCAGCCAGCCCGCCGCGAATGCGCCCGCCCAGGCACTCGCGGCGCCCATGGCGGAAGCCGACGCCATCCGGGGAGCGCAAACGGGAAACTCCGCCTGCTTTGAGCTTCTATATCAGCAGTACAAGCGCCGGGTGTACTCGCTTTGCCTGCGCATGATCAGCGAGCCCGCCGAGGCGGAAGAGCTGGCGCAAGAAGCTTTCCTGCAGGTGTACCGCAAGATCCACACGTTTCGGGGCGAGTCGGCTTTTTCCACCTGGTTACACCGCCTGGTCGTGAATGTGGTGCTCATGCACCTGCGGAAAAAAGTGCTGCCCCAACTGCCGCTCGAGGAAGTGCTACAGCCGCGCGGGGAAGATGAGCCGCGGCGGGAATTCGGAGAACAGGATTCCACCCTGCGGGTGGCCAATGAGCGGGTGTTGCTGGAACGCGCCATCGCTTACCTGCCGCCGGGCTACCGGCTGATTTTCGTTCTGCACGACGTGGAAGGGTACGAGCACAAAGAGATTGCCGACATGCTGGGCTGCACGGTGGGCAATTCCAAGTCGCAGCTGCACAAGGCGCGGCTGCGCCTGCGCCTTTTGCTGAAGCAGGGAGCCGTGGAAGCACCCGCCGCAGCCTGAGCCGCCACTTCCGCAGCCAGCACTCCCCGCCTATTTCGTTTTCATCACGAAGACGCCGTCCCAGCCCTCAGCCGGCGACGCTTGCATCAGTTCTCGGCTGCGCTGCAGGAAGACCCGGGTGGGCCCATCGGAGGGATATTGTTGGAGGAGCCGCTCGAACATCTCCGCGGCTTGTGCCCAGCTCTGCTCGCGGTAGGCCGCCAGGGCAGCAGCAAAGTCATTCAGCAGCGGGGCGCATTCCGGGTGGCGCGAGGCGGGCCCGAGCAGTTCATAAATGTTGACGGCCTGGTTCTTGCCCTTGACGCGGATCCGGTCGAGTTGGCGGCACACGTAATCGTTGCTCACCGCCAGGTAAGTGGCCTCGCTGATCAAAATGCGCACGCCGTATTCCTTGGTCAGTCCCTCGAGCCGCGAAGCCAGATTGACGTTGTCGCCCATCACCGTCCAGGAGAAGCGCCGCTCCGATCCCATATTGCCCACGTTCACCGGGCCGGTGTTGATGCCGATCCCCACCTGCATGGGTTTGCGGCCGTCGGCCGTCCAGCGCGAGTTCAGGTAAGCAAGATCGTCCTGCATCTGCAGGGCGCATTTGCAGGCGTTGGCGGCGTGCTCGGGTTGGGGGTACGGAGAGCCCCAAAATGCCATGATGGCGTCGCCGATGTATTTATCGAGCGTGCCCTGGTTGGCGAAGAGGATGTCGGTCATCGTGCCCAGGTACTCATTCAACCAGTGGACGAGTTCGTCGGGCGCCAGGCCCTCCGAGAGCGTGGTGAAGTTGCGGATATCGGTGAACATCACCGTGAGTTCTTTGGTCTCGCCGCCCGGCCGGAAGTATTTGCCCGGCTCCTTTTCCATGAGCGTGATCACGCCCGGCGAAAGGTACTGGGCGAAGGTCTTGCGGATGCGCCGCTTCTCGCCTTCCTCAAAGATCATGCGAAAACTGGTGATGGAGGCGTAGGTGGCTACCAGCGTGAGCGAGGGAATCACGAAGCTGAGCCAACGCCCGTACTGCGCGAAAGCTAGGTAGACCAGCAGGGAGAACGCCGCCAGGGCGCCCATGGCCGACAGGGTAGAGACCAGCGGCTTGGTGCGGCCAAACCAGGAGCCAAAGCCCAGGCCGAAAATCACGATCACCGCGATGTCGATCATCTCCTCGTTGAAGCCACGCGCCAGGAAGCCGCGTCCCCGGTCTTCCAGGTGAAGCAAGTTGTCGAGAATGTTGGCGTGGACCTCCACTCCCATGTAGCCGGTGTCCTGCTTCTGCAGGGGGGTACTGCGCAGATCGCCAATGCCCAGCGCCGTTCCCCCCACCAGCACAATCTTGTCGCGAAAGGTGCCGGGGGCCACCGCGCCGGAGACGACGTCGTACATCGAGTAGTGGGTATAGGTGCGATACGGCCCGGTGTAGTTGATGAGAGCGGTGCCGTCATGTCCGGTCGCGATAACGTGATGGCCGAGTTGCAGGCGTTCCAGGCCGTTCTCCGACACGTAGGCGGCCATGTCCTGGTCGGGAATGTTCTCGTACACGCGCAGGATCTGCACGGCCAGGGAAGGGAAGAAGTCCTGGTCCCGGTAGCGCATCACCAGCACGGCGCGGCGCAGGGTTCCGTCGGCGTCAGGGTTGTTGTTGAAATATCCGAAGGAGCGCGCTGCCTGGGCCAGGGGCGGGATGTTGGCTTCCACGCCATACGCCACCAGGCCCTGATTGTTGCGCCAGGCGGCATCCAGGTCGAAGTCGCGGCCCCGCGCCTTCACTTTCAGCACCTGCGGGAAGGCGTGCGCCCACACTACGTTGTAGTACTCCTCGGCCAGCTTCGGATCGGATGCTTGCGCGCGGTCGCGGTCGAGGAACAGGTGGCCGAGCACCACATTCCCGCTGCTCTTGACCGCCTCGGCAAACTGAGCGTCCTGGTCGGCTTGAGCTTCGAGCCCCTGAATCTTCATTTCCAGCGACGGCAGCGGTTTAGCCAGGGGGCGCAGATCGCGCAGCACGGAGAGCGCGGCATTGGATTGCGGGGTGGGAAAGCTCTCGTCAAAAGCCACCAGGCGGGCGCCGTCCTGGTGCAAGCGCTCGAGCATGCGCGCGTAGGCGCCGCGCGGCACGGGAAACGAACCCAGTTTCTGCAACGTGCCCTCGTCAATGCCCACGATGACAATGCGCTCATCGTGGGGGCGCGCGCCGCGCAGCGCAAAGCGCAGGTCCAGGGAGCGCAGCTCGATGTTCTGCAAGAAGGAGAAGCCCGCGCGCGCGTTGCCGCCGATGTTGACGTAGGAAAACAGCACCAGGCCGGCGGCGGTGGCAAGCAGCGCCAGCGCCAGGTCGGCATAGTGTGCCGGGGCGTGCCGCCACCAGGCGCGCCAGCGGGAGCGGGACTTGGCCTCTGATTTCATCGGCGATGAGCGACCGAGCGCCGCAGCGGACGGGCCAGCGTCACGGCAAGCGCGGCGCTCCACATTGGGTGGGCGGGCACCGCGTCGGCGGCTGCGGTATGAAGATCGGGCCGATGAACCGCGGCGTGCCGTTCTGAGTGGTGCTGCCCACCACCGCTCCGCTCACCGCGCCTACCACCGCGATGCCGACCAGGGTGTGCAGCAGTGCATGCGACCCGGCCACCACACCCGCCGCCTCGCCGCCGATATTGGTGGCCGACATGCTCGCCTGCTGCACCCCGCGGGGTGTGGGCTGAACCGCCGCCGCAACCTCCGGCCCGACGTCCACCATCTGGCCGGCGCTAACGGTAAGCGTATTCGAAGCCGGTGAAGTGGCTGCGGTCCCTTGCGTGCCCGCCGTATTGCCGACGTTCTGCTGGTTCAGAACGCGCGACGCGCCCAGCGGGGTGACGCTCACCGTCCCGGTGTAGCAGATGACGCGCGTGCGGTCCGGCATCACGTCCACGTAGAAATCGGTGCCGATCACGCCGATCACCGCATGGGGTGTGCGCACTTCGTATTTGCCGCCCGGCTGGGTGATCTTGACCACCTGGCTGCGAAGTTTGCCGAACCCGAGCTCCAGGGACGTCTGCTGCGACTTGTTGTCGTGCTGCACCACGCGCAGCTGGCTGTTGGAACCCACGCTCAGCATGGAACCGTCGAGGAGGCCGACCCGCATGCGGCCGGCGTTCTCCGTTTTCAGCAAGTCGTTCCAGTCCACTTCCTCCTTCACCTTGGCGAGCCGGTCGTTGCGGGACCCTTGCGGGATCAGCGCGTTGATCTGCCCCGCCTGCTGGGATGACCCGGACTGCGCCAGCAGGGAAGGCAAGGGAGAAAGCATCAGGGCAAGAACGAGAGACAGCAGACGCCTCAGGAACATGGTTCTCCTCGCATGCATGCAGGTGAGTGTCACGATTTTGTGGGGGATCGGGCGGAAAAGCAATTGTCCGCCAGGGCTCGTCCGGACGCGGCTTGACCAGCAGGGTGCTTGCGTGCTGCCGCCTGCGCGCCGCACCACCCGATGCACTAGACAGTCCTGCTGCCTCGCATAGACTGGTCGCAAGTTGATGCCGTCGCGACGCGGATGGGCGGTCGCGCAGCGAACCGGGAGGTGCGATGTCAGTTAAAAAGGTGGTTCTCTACTTCGATCGGCAGGAAGATGCCCTGCACTTCACGCTCGCGGCCGGTTCCATGCTGGCAGCCGACCTGGCCTCCATCGGGCTGGAACAGCGGACCAGCGTGATCCAGGAAATGGGCCGCGCGTCGCGCATCAACTTTCACACCGAGGACGAGCCGGAACTAGTCGGATAAGCTTCCGGCGCAGCCGCGTGGGCGTCGCACATCTACGCGCAGGTCCGCTCCTTGCTCGTTGCTGACAGCCACTCTCCCCGGCCGCTACCATGGCGGAATGCACGATACGGGCAGCTCTCCTTTTTCTGCGCTGCGCGGGCACAAATACCTCAGCCTGGCCAGCTTCCGCCGCAACGGCCAACCCGTCGATACCCCGGTATGGTTCGCGGAAGCGGACGGCAGGGTATACATCATGACGCGCAACGATTCGGGGAAATACAAGCGCATCCGCAACAACCCGCGCGTGCGCGTCGCTCCCTGCACCATGCGCGGGCGGCGGCTGGGTCCGGAAGCGGAGGCGCGCGCCCGGGTGCTCGAGCGCGCGGATTTTGGGCGCGCCCGTGACCTTCTGGCGCGCAAGTACTGGCTGATGCAGCTTCCCTTCTTGTGGAGCCGGCACAACGTGTTTCTGGAACTGACGGCGGGCGGCTAGCGGCCGGCAACTCAGACGCCGGTCACCGCCGCCGCTGCCCACGAAGGCGCGTGCTGGTCGGCATCCACCACGGCGATGGTGGCGATGTGGACGATGTCCTCCACCTCGGCGCCGCGCGGCAGCACGTACACCGGTTTGGACATTCCCATCAGCACCGGCCCTATGGCCTCGGCGCCACCCGCGCGCATCAGCAGCTTGTAGGCGATGTTGGCCGAGTTCAGGTCGGGGAAGATGAGCACGTTGGCCGCCTGGCGCAGCGTGGAGAAGGGGTAATCGCGCTGCACGATCTCCGGCACCAGCGCGGTGTCGGCCATCATTTCACCGTCCACCACCAGGTAGGGATCCACTTGCTTCACCAGCTCGGTGGCGCGCCGCACCTTCTCGCAACTGGGATGCTTGGTGCTGCCGAAGTTGGAAAACGACAGCATGGCCACCCGCGGCTCGACTTCGAAATTGCGGGCGGCGCGCGCGGCGCACAGCGCGATCTCCGCCAGGTCCTCCGCCGAGGGATCGATGTTCACGCTGCAATCGGCCAGGAACAGCAGGTCGCCGGTGCGGGTGATGAGAACGTAGAGGCCGGACACGCGGTGCGTGCCATCCTGGGTCTTGATGACTTCGAGCGCGGGGCGGATGGTGTCGGGATAATGCTGCGTAATGCCCGAGACTAGCGCCTCCGCGTCCCCCAGGTGCACCATCAGCGAACCGAAGTAGTTGGGATTGGCAATCAGTTGGTTGGCTTCCGCGAGGGTGACCCCGCGGCGTTGACGCAGGCGGAACAGTTCGCGAGCATACGCCTCGCGTTGGGGCGAGACGCCCGGGTCCACGATTTCCACGCCGCTAAGCGATAGCCCGAGTTCCTGGGCAAGAGCGCAGATGGCACTCTCCTTGCCCAGCAGGACAGGCCGCGCAACCTGCTCCTCCACCAGCCGATGGGAGGCGCGCAGCACCTTTTCGTGCTGCCCCTCGGGGAAAACCACGCGTTTGGGCGAAGCTTGCGCCTTGTGGATCATCATGCGCACGATCTCGCGCGCCTTGCCCAGCCGCGATTCCAGGCTTTCGCGGTACTGAACGATCTCGACCGGCTCCTGCGCCACACCGCTTTCCATGGCGGCGCGCGCCACGGCCGACGCCTCCCACACCAGGACGCGCGCATCGAAGGGCTTGGGAATGATGTAGTCCGGGCCGAAGCGGAGCCGCGCGACCCCGTAGGCGCGGCACACCGAGTCGGGAACATCTTCTTTCGCCAGCGACGCCAAAGCGCGGGTGGCCGCCAGCTTCATCTCCGAGTTGATGGCGGTGGCGCGCACGTCGAGCGCCCCGCGAAAGATGAAGGGGAATCCCAGGACATTATTCACCTGGTTGGGATAATCGGAACGGCCGGTGGCCATGATGAGATCGGGGCGCGCGCTGCGCGCCTCCTCAAACGCAATCTCCGGGTCCGGGTTTGCCATGGCAAAAACAATGGGCTTGGCCGCCATCGCCTTAATCATGGCGGGGGTGAAGGCGCCCTTCACCGAGCACCCGACCAGCACGTCGCATCCGCGCACCGCCTCTTCCAGCGTCCGCTGGTCGGTTGGCCGGGCAAAGCGCGCCTTGTAGGGATTCATGCCGGTGGTGCGGCCCTCGTAGATCACCCCTTGCGTATCCACCAAGGTGATGTTTTCTCGTCGCACCCCCAACAGCACGTAATGCTCGGCGCAGGCGATGCCCGAAGCTCCCGCCCCATTGAACACCACCTTCAGCTTGCTGAGGTCCTTGCCCACAATTTCCACGGCGTTCAGAAGAGCAGCCCCGGAGATGATGGCGGTACCGTGCTGGTCATCATGGAAGACCGGGATCTTCATGGTGCGGCGCAGGGTCTCCTCGATGTAGAAGCACTCCGGTGCCTTGATGTCTTCCAGGTTGATGCCGCCGAACGTGGGTTCAAGAAGCTGGCAAAGGCGGATGACTTCGTCGGGGTTCTTGCTGTCTATCTCGAGGTCGAAGACGTCAATGTCGGCGAACCGCTTGAAGAGCACGCCCTTGCCCTCCATGACGGGCTTGCCGGCGAGCGCCCCGATGTCGCCCAGGCCCAGCACGGCGGTGCCATTGCTGACCACCGCGACCAGGTTGCCCCGGGCCGTGTACTTGAAGGCATCGTGGGGATTGTCGCGAATTTCCAGGCAGGGCACCGCCACACCCGGCGTGTAGGCCAGGCTCAGTTCGCGTTGCGTGCGGCAGGGCTTGGTGGGCACAACCGAGATCTTTCCCGGGCGCGAGCCAAAGTGATAATCGAGGGTTTCCTGCTTGGTAATAGCCATGGCGAGTTCCTCTCCGCGCCTGCGGGCGCAGGATGGCGCACCTCCTAGAATTGGCAATTGGTTCGCCAAGGCGCAAGGACCCAGTAGATGCTGAGAGAGCAGGAGTTACCATTCAGGGAAGGCGTGGAGGCGCTGCGGCGCTGCTGAATATCACGACCTCAAGTGGGGGAAATCACCACGGCGGACGTGCCGCGGAGGGCTGTGGCGACTTTCAACAGCGCCCGGACAAGTTCTCTTTGACTTGCATTTTCAGCCAGTCTAAGATGCAGCCACGTTATTTCCCATCAGTGAGGATGCCGTTCTAATGCGTAACGTGTATGAAGTTCTGAGGGATAAAGAAGCCCAACTCCGCCAGGTCCAGGTTGAAGTCGAGGCGCTGCGCCTTGCTGCACCCCTGTTGGCCGATGAGGCCGACGGCCCGGAACTGGTGACCCGCGGCTCGCACAAGGCCGAAGCGAAAGGGCGCTAAGCAGCGCCCGGTTACCCGGAAAATCAGAGGCCACTACGGCCCGGGCAGGAGGCGTTCGCAGTGCCTTCAGTGGGCGCCGGCGTAGTTGCGCCCGGGCAGGACCACCAGGCGTGGCTCGGCCGCGGCGCCGGTCTGAGTGGCCAGGTCCGCATGTTCTCCCAGCAAAGGAGCGACGGCGCGCAGCGCCTCCACCTCTTTGCGGACGCGTTGCAGCTGTTTTTCTTTCTCGTAGAGCAGTTCGTAAGCGTTGCGCATGATAGTGATCGGCGGGCTGCTTGCCAGCCGAGCACGATTCTGGGTCCGCGACAGCGCCGGCGCCAGTTCCCAGGCTGATTCCGGCACCCCCCGCGGCACCGGCGCCAGTTCCCAGGCTGATTCCGGCCCGGCCGGCGGCACCGATTCCGGCACCGCTCTCCGCTTTGTGACGCGTATCACATACCTCGGTGGGGAGGGTCACAGCACACAGCATGGTGAGGGCCGACACTAACCTCGTGTTCATGCGGGTGGCAGCGCCTTCCAGCAGCAGCCGGGACGTCGGCGGCCCGGAGACGCGCCAGCGGCTTGCAAGGGACACGATCTGCAGCTGGCGACGGGTGGGCTCGCGCCGCGGCTGCACGTCACACGGAGGTGTGCGTGCTCTCACCCTACGGTTTGGATATTGTTGAAAGCTGTCTCACGTGCAAGCTGCGCGCCGATCGCATCTTCTGCGATTTACCCGCCCCCGCACTGCAGAACCTGGAAAATATCAAGTACGCGGCTGCCTACCCCAAAGGCGCGGTGCTGTTCGTCGAGGGCCAGAGCCCGCGCGGGATTTTCATGCTGTGCAAGGGCCGGGTGAAGCTGTCGGTATGCTCGACCGACGGCAAAACCCTGATCCTGAAAATTGCCGAGCCGGGAGAGGTGCTGGGCTTGAGCGCCGCGATCTCCGGCAAGCCTTACGAGTTGACCGCCGAGACGGTGGACCCCTGCCAGGTGAATTTCATTAAACGCGAAGATTTTCTGCGCTTCCTGAGGGAGCATGCCGAAGCGTGCTTCCGGGTGGCCGAGCAGCTCAGCGAGAAATACAACAATGCCTGCCACGAAGTGCGCGCGCTGGGCCTGTCGCATTCCGCCGCGGAGAAGCTGGCCCGGCTGCTGCTGGAGTGGAGTTCCAAGAACGGCGAAGCCGCCAAGCAGGAGCCCCGGGTGAAGCTGGCGCTTACCCACGAGGAGATCGCGCAGATGATCGGCACCTCACGCGAGACGGTGACGCGGCTGTTCGCCGATTTGAAAAAGCGGCAAGTCATCCAATCCAAGGGCTCCACGCTGCTCATCCGGAACAAGGGGGCGCTGAAGTCCATCGCCGGCGCGTAAAGCTTGCCGCCCCTGTGCGGGGTGTCACGCAAAACCGTGACTCGAGTCACTGCCGCGTTCCCGCCAGGGGGCTATCAAAGGGCATGGAGCGCGCCACTATGAGCTGCTTCGATTGCTCGCTGCGTCCCGCGCGCACGTTTTGCGACCTGCCGGCAGATGCCCTGAAAGCCTTCGACTCGATCAAGAGCGCGTCGCTCTACGCTCGCGGCGCGACCTTGTTCCAGGAAGGGCGGCCTGCGCGGGGAGTTTTTCTGCTGTGCGATGGCCGGGCCAAGCTTACCGTGTGCTCTCCCAGCGGCAAGCGCCTGATTCTTCGCATCGCAGGGCCGGGCGAAATCCTGGGCTTGAGCGCGGTGCTGACGGGCGAGCCCTACGAGGTGACGGCGGAACTCCTGGAAACTTCCCAGGTAGCCTTCATAAAGCGCAAAGACCTGGTCCGCTTTCTCCGGCAATACCGCGATGCCTGCCTGCAGGTCGTGCACGCGCTGAGCGCCGACCTGCACACCGCCTACGATCGGGTGCGCGCGGTCGGGCTGGCGCGCACGCGGCGGCCGCGAGTCGGCAGCCTGGTCCACTAGCGCTGTTGCCATCCGGCGGAGCGCGCTCACGCGGAAAATCGTAAACCGCCTGGCTTCCGCAGCCCCGTTTTGAAACGCCCACGCGCCGCTGCCGCGCACAAACCCATCGTGATTTGAATCACGTCCGCAGGTGAGAGGCCGCACTGCGCCCGTCGCAGGCCACCGGCAACAATCAATCGTTCAGCAGGTGGCTGTCGGGGAGGGCGGGTTGCCCATGAAAGACACCGCGGAAGGCGATGGCGCCGTACATCGCCCGGGATTGTGGAAACTGACGCTGGCGGCAAGCCTGTTGCTGGTCGCATGGGTCGCCGCTCCGGCGCTGGCCGCGCCGCGGGTAAACCCAGTCCCGGCCAAGCTCACCAGCGCGGATTGTCTTGCCTGCCACAATGACGCCACCCTGAGCAAGGACGTGAATGGCAAGGCCGAGAGCCTGTACGTCAACGAAACGCAGTTTGCAGGTTCCATTCACGGCGTTCTCAGCTGCACCGACTGTCACGCGGATGTGAAGGCGGTCCCGCACGAGAGCGCGCCGGCGAAGCCCAATTGCAGCTCCTGTCACGCCGAGCAGCAAGCTTCCTACGATCACGGAATTCATGCGCAGGCGCTGAAGCAGGGAGATGGCAAGGCGGCGGGCTGCGTGGATTGCCACGGGAGCCCGCACGGCATCCTGGCCGCGTCCGACCCAAAATCGCAAGTGCATCGTTCCCGAATTCCCGCGACCTGCGGCTCCTGCCACGGGCAGAAGTTTGTGATGGCGGCGAGCGGCCACAGCTCGCAAACCTACGTCTCCTACCAGGAAAGCGTGCACGGCCGTGCGGTGGCGGCAGGTTCGAAAACGGCGGCCGTGTGCACCGATTGCCACAACGCGCACAACATCCTGCGCGCCAGCGACCCGCAATCGCCGATCTTCAAGTTCAACGTGCCCGCCACCTGCGCCCGCTGCCACGGGACGGCAAAGGCGGAGTACGTGCAAAGCATCCATGGCCAGGCGGTGGCGCGCGGCAACTGGCAGGCGCCGGTGTGCACCGACTGCCACGGCATTCACTCCATCAAGTCTCATGTTGACCCGCAGTCCTCGGTGGCCGCCCAGGCCCTGGCCCGCACCACCTGCGCCCGTTGCCACGAGGGAGTGCGGCTGTCGCAAGAGTTCAGCATGCCCGACCGCCGGGCCACTACCTATCTGGAGAGCTATCACGGCCTGGCGTCCAAGCTGGGTTCGAACGTGGTAGCCAATTGCGCCAGCTGCCATGGCGTGCACAACATCCTGCCTTCTTCCGACCCGCGTTCCACCATCAGCCGCGCGCACCTGGTGGAGACCTGCGGAAAATGCCACCCGGGCGTGACCGAGAAGTTCGCGCTGGGCAAGGTGCATGTGGACGACCCGCTCTCCGCCGACTTCAGCAGCGTGGCCGTGCGCTGGGTGCGGCAGGCCTACGTGGGCATGATCCTGGCGGTGATCGGCGCCATGCTGCTGCACAACTTCCTGATCTGGCGGCGCAAGGCAGTGGAACGCCGCCGCCAGACGCCGGACCGCGTGGTGGTCCGGATGAGCGGCAACCAGCGCGCGCAGCACCTGGTGCTGCTGCTCAGCTTCTTCGTGCTGGTGATCACGGGATTCGCGCTCAAGTATCCGGAATCGTGGTTTGCCGCCGGCCTAGGCATGGGAGAGAAGGCGCGCGGCGTCCTGCACCGGGTGGCGGCTGCGGCCCTGATCGCCGCGGGCTGCTACCACGTCCTCTACCTTGCGATCACAGGAGAAGGACGCAAGCTGATTCGCGCCCTGGTTCCAGTGTTGCACGATGCTCGCGACCTCAGGGACACGATGCGCTACTACCTGGACGGCGGCGTTGCCCGGCCGCGCTACGCGCGCTTCAGCTATGCGGAAAAAATGGAGTACTGGGCGCTGGTTTGGGGCATGCTGGTGATGGCCAGCACGGGTGTGATGTTGTGGGCCAAGGTCACGTTCGGCCACTTCCTGCCCCGCTGGTTGTTCGATGTGGCCACTGCCGTGCACTTTTATGAAGCCATTCTGGCGACCCTGGCCATTGTCGTCTGGCATTTCTACCAGGTGTTCTTCGATCCCGACGTGTACCCGATGAATTGGGCGTGGTTCGACGGCAAGATGTCGCTGCACCACTACCGCGAGGAGCACGCTCTCGATCCGGCCATCCCGCTTGCGGCCAGTCCCGCGGAGACGGTGAGCGTGGCTTCCGGCGACTCGCCGGAGAAAGAGGAAGAAGAAACGGGGGAGCAGGAGGAAGAACTGACTGCTTCCCGGCCCTGAGGCTTTGAGGCACAATTCACCCGGTCATCTATGAACAACCCACACGACGCGCCGCCGGTTGGGGGAAATGGCAGGTTGAGGGCGCATTTGCGCCATCCGATCACCTTGATCGGCGCGGCCCTCGCCCTGGTCAGCCTGGCCAACATCCTCTTCCTGTTTCTGATTGACCTCTTTTCCGTCCAGTCGAGCCCGTACATCGGGATCCTGGCCTACATGGTGCTGCCGGCCTTCCTGGTCGTGGGACTCATCATGATGCCCATCGGCATGTGGCTGGACCGGCGCCAGCGCCGTCGCCTGGGCCGCACTTCCGAGGAAAGCGTTTATCCCCGGCTGGATTTGAACGATGCCGGTCAGCGCAGCGTGCTTGGCTTCTTTTTCGCCTTCGTGATCGTTTTCGTCATGTTGAGCGCGGTGGGCAGCTATCGCGCCTACGAGTACACCGACTCGGTGCAGTTCTGCGGCCAGCTCTGCCACTCGGTGATGAACCCGGAGTTCACCGCGTACCAGCTCTCCCCGCACGCGCGCGTCGCCTGCGTGGACTGCCACGTGGGCTCGGGCGCGAACTGGTATGTTCGCTCCAAGCTTTCGGGGGCGCGCCAGGTTTACGCCACCGCCTTCAAGCGCTTTCCCCGGCCTATTCCCACCCCGGTCGAGAACCTGCGTCCGGCGCAGGAAACCTGCGAACAGTGCCACTGGCCCAAGAAGTTTCACGGGGCGCAGCTGAAGGTGATCACCCACTTCGGGAGCGACGAAAAGAACACGCCCCGGCAGATCCGGCTCCTCATCAAAACCGGCGGCGGAGATCCCACCGTCGGCATGGTCGCGGGCATTCACTGGCACATGAACATCGCCAACGAGATCTCCTACGTCACCACCGATGCCCGGCGGCAGAACATCCCTTACGTCCGCCTAAAAGACCTGCAGGGACGGGTGACGGAGTACAGGGCCAAAGACGCCTCCCTGAGCCCCGCCCAACTGGAGCGGCTGCCGCACCGGCGCATGGATTGCGTGGACTGCCACAATCGCCCCACGCACATCTATGTTCCCCCGGACCGGGCGGTGGACGAATCGCTCTTGGCGCGGCGCATTGACCCGGAGTTGCCCTTCGTCAAGCAGCAGGCGGTCGCCGCGCTTACCGCCAGCTACAACACCACCGATGCCGCCATGCAGGGGATCGCGACCGCCCTGCGGAATTTTTACAGCTCCAAATATCCAGACCTGGAAAACCGGAAGGGGCTGGAACTGCGTAATGCCGTCGCCGAGGTACAGAGAATCTATCGCTCGACCACGTTTCCGGAGATGAAGCTGGACTGGCGGACCCATCCCAACAACGTCGGGCATTTTTACTTTGCCGGCTGTTTCCGCTGCCACGATGGGCAGCACGTCAGCCAGGAAGGACGCGTGATCAGCAAGGACTGCGAGATTTGCCACACCGTTCTGGGACAGGAGGAGGGCGGGACGCCGATTACGTCGGTGAAGGGCATGGCCTTCCAACATCCGGTGGACCTGGGCGACATTTCGCAGGCCACCTGCAGCGACTGCCATACCGGGGGAGCCAGCCCCTAGGCGCCGGGCGCGGCCGGCTGCCGACCGGCGGAATTGTGATGGCCGTCACAGTCGCCGGTGATAATCATCCTCGCGGCTCCGAGGCCTCCCTTCTATTTTGAAGGTGCGGGCGGAGGCTGCATTGTGGCCTGCCCGGGGAGGGTTGCAGATGCCGCAGGGCAACGGTGCAGCGAGCAAGGCAACGAGCCAGTTCGTTCCCCGCCTGATTTTCTGGGAAGTTACCAAGGGCTGCAACCTGCGTTGCATTCACTGCCGCGCCAGCGCCACCGAGCTCAGTTCGCCCACCGACCTCCCCACCAGCACGGCGCTCGGCGTGATTGACCAGATCGCCTCTTTTGCCAGCCCGATCCTGGTGCTGAGCGGCGGCGAGCCGTTGTATCGCTCCGACATCTTCCAGCTGGCGCGCTACGCCACCGATCGCGGGTTGCGTGTGGCGCTGGCCACCAACGGCACCCTGGTCACGAAAGAAGTAGCGCGCATGATCGTGGACTCGGGCGTGCGCCGCGTTTCCATTAGCCTGGACGGGGCGGACGCCGTTACCCACGACGCTTTCCGCGGCATTCCCGGCGCGTTCGAGGCGGCGGTCCAGGGTCTGCGCAACCTGCGCGAGCGCGGGATGTCGGTGCAGCATGACCATCGCGCGCCACAATGCCAGCCAGTTGCCCGACGTGCTGGAACTGGCGCGTACGCTGGGCGCTGACGCATTGCATACGTTCCTGCTCGTGCCGGTGGGCTGCGGGGTGGACATTGCCGCCGAGCAGATGGTGGCCCCGGAAGAGTACGAGGCCATGCTCCACTGGTTCTACGATCGCTCGCTGGAAGGCGGCATTGAGCTGAAGGCCACCTGCGCCCCGCACTATTTCCGCGTGGTGCGCCAGCGCCGGGCCGAGGAGCGCCGCGCCGGCGGAACCTATGGCCACACGGCTGTGACCGCGCCCGCCAACGGTTCCGGTGGCATCGGCCCGGTGGAGATAACCATGCCGGGCGCTACCGGGATCAATCTGCGACCCTCGCCGGCAGCGCACAGCGGGCATCCTGGAGGGCACCCCGGCGGGATGAATGCCATGACCAAGGGCTGCCTGGCGGGCACCGGCGTGTGCTTCATCTCACACCAGGGCGAAATTTATCCCTGCGGCTACCTGCCGGTGCTGGCGGGCAGCTTGCAGCAGCAGAGCTTCGCGGAGATCTGGCAGCACGCCGCCGTTTTTGAGCAGCTCCGCGAAACCGACAACCTGGAAGGGAAATGCGGCTGCTGCGAGTTCAAGAATGTGTGCATGGGATGCCGGGCGCGCGCCTTCGCCGCCACCGGGAATTTCCTGGCGGAAGAGCCCTTCTGTGTGTACGAACCGCGTGCAAAGGCCGGCACGCGGGGAGTTTAAGGATCGCGGCAGCCCACGAGCCTCGATGAAATGGAAGGGCGCCGTCTGGCCAGCGCCCTCGCCAAATGTACTTCCGGCGCTCAGTGGCGGCGCTGGGTCTCGCGCAACACGGTAGAGAAGGACCTTCCGCCAAAACTGAACGTGCTGGCGACGCGCCCCGTTACTGCCACCTTGGCGCCCTTGCTGGGCACGCCGTAGTTCTCGCTGAGCACCCACATTCTGCCGGTACCGTCGTCCACCTGAAACATGCCGGTGCCCAAAGCACCGAATGTGCTCACCACGTTGCCCGCGATGGTGACTTCCTTGTTGGCGTACTTGCCGGGATCGCGCTGAATGTCGGCGATGCTTTTGCGCGGCGGACAGCCAGTTAACAACACCACGCACGCCATCAGCGATAACACGGCCAGGGCCGCTGCCTTTCTGCTCATGAAACCTCCGATCGCGGGGAGCGCGCGTTCCTGCTGGTGGGCGGCTCCGCCGTTTCTGTATAACCCCGTCCCAGGAACTTTGATGCGGGATAGCGGGTGCATAAAAGGTCGCGGCCCAGCGGGAGGCGGGAGTAATCTGGTAGGGATGCCGGACACCGTCGTCGTGAGCGAGTGGGATGCCGAGCTTTTTCACCAGCGCGTGCTCGAGTTGGAAAGGGAAGGTTATGTGGCGCGACGGGAAAGTTACCGCATTACGGCGGAGATGAATCCCGAGACGGGTCTCGTGAGCCACGTCCACAGCATGGAGTTGTGGCGGGAAAGCGACGCGGGCTAGCAGGCGAGCTGGTCGCGCGAGATTTTCAGCCCGTTCAAGTTGCCTAGAACGGTGACTGCAATCCACTCCTGGCGGAAGAATTCTTCGGCGATGCGCTTCAAGTCCGGGGCTTCGACCGCCTCGATGTTCTCGATCAGCTCATCCAATCCGGCGAAGCGGTCGAAATACATTTCCTGCCGCGCCAGGTTCGACATGCGCGAGGTGCTCGATTCCAGTCCCAGCATCAAGCTGCCCTTGAGCTGGTCCTTGGCGCGCCGCAATTCGTCGGCCGGCACCAGCTCGGTTTTCAGCTTGCGCAGCTCGGCGACGATGGACTGCACCACCTTGGGCGCGGATTCCTTCGAGGTTCCCGCGTAGATGGAGAGGCAGCCGGTATCGCGGTAGGGATTCAGGTCGCTGTAGATGGCATAGACCAGGCCCTGGCGCTCGCGCACGTTCTGGAAAAGCCGCGAACTCATCCCGCCGCCCAGCACCGTGTTCAGGACGTAGGAGGAATAGCGCTTCTCGTGGGCAATGGGGTAGGCGGGCACCCCGACGCAGATCTGCACCTGCTCGAGCGCCTTCTTGTTGCGCATGATGATGCGCGAATTAGTGCGCGGCGGAGCGGTGTGATAGCCGTTCTGCACCGGTTTGAGGTGCTGGAATTTTTCCGCCACCAGGTCCACAAATTGCTTGTGGTTCAGGTGGCCGGCGGCGCAGATGACCATGTTGCTGGGATTGAAGCGCTGGCCCCAATAATCGAAGATCACCGGCTGCTCGAAGCGGCGCACGGTTTCCTTGGTCCCCAGGATGGGCTTGCCCAGGGGATGGTCCTTCCAGAAGTTCTGGGTGAAGATCTCGTGGACGAGGTAGTCGGGATTGTCCTCATCCATCTTGATCTCCTCCAGGATCACGCTGCGCTCGCGGGTGATGTCCTTGGTCTCAAAGACCGGGTTCAGCACCAGGTCGGAGAGCACGTCCATGGCGATCGGCAGGTGGTCATCCAAAACCTTGATGTTGAAGCAGATGGTCTCCTTGGCGGTAAAGGCGTCCATGTTGCCGCCGATCGAGTCCACCTGGCGCGCGATGTCTTCGGCGCTCCGGTGCTTGGTGCCCTTGAACACCATGTGCTCGACGAAGTGGGAGATGCCGTTCCAGTGGGGGTCTTCGTCGCGCGACCCGCTCTTGATCCAGATCCCGATGGAAACCGAGCGGATGTGCTGCATCTCCTCGCTGATGACAACCAGGCCGTTGGGCAAAACGGCGCGTTCGATATTGCGGACTTCCTGAACCATGGTGAGCGGCTACCCAGAAAGAGGAGGGCGGACGGAACTGCCGAGTACAAGCATCATTTTGACACAGGAGACCGCTCTTCGCATCTGCATACAACTCACCTGTTTTCTTTAACTTGCGGGAAATTCAGGGAAAACGGGACGAAAACCCCCTCCAACCCGGTTGGCCACCCATTTCAGTACAATTGGGGTGCAGCCGGAACGATGAGATGCATGCCGAGCAAATCACAACCAACTTTGTTAGGTCTTAGTATTCAAGAGCTTACCGAGATTGTGGACGAGAGCGGCGAGCCCGCTTATCGGGCCCGGCAGCTGTTTGAGGCGCTTTATCGCCAGCGAGTGCTCTCAATAGAGGCGGTCTCCACCTTTCCTACTGCATTGCGGGGTGAACTGGCGCGCCGTTTTGCCCTGGGAACGCCGCGCATCGCCGGCAGGTTCGCTTCTGGCGATGGAACCGTGCGCTACCTGGTGGGCTACGAAGATGGGGAGAGCGTCGAGACCGTGTGGATGCCGAACGGCGACGGCGGCGAAGCCGGCGACGGTTCCGCAGCGGGCGCCAGCGAAGAGACGGGAAGAACTCCCAGCCGGGGCACCATCTGCGTTTCCAGCCAGGTGGGATGCGCGGTGGATTGCAAGTTTTGCCTTACCGCGCTGCTGGGCGTACGACGCAACCTGACTGCGGGCGAGATTGTGGGCCAGGTGCTGGCGGTTCTGCATGATCAGCGGCTCGAGCCCGGACGTGACCGCATCAACCTGGTATTCATGGGGATGGGAGAGCCTTTCCTCAATTACGACAACTTCATGAAGGCGGTGCGCCTGCTGGCAGAGGGGGTGGGGATCGCGGAAGCGCGCATGACGGTCTCGACGGCCGGGGTTGTCCCGCGCATTCGCGACTTCGGGCAGGAGCCGGTACGCCCCAAGCTGGCCATCTCCCTGAATGCGCCCACGCAGGAGTTGCGCAGCCGCCTGATGCCGATCACGCGCAAGTGGACGCTGGAGATGCTGCTGGCGGCGGCGCGGGAGTTTCCGCTGCGAACGCGCGAGCGGCTGACCTTCGAGTACGTCCTGCTTCGCGATGTCAACGATGACCGAGGAAATGCTCAAGCAGTCGTTGAGCTGCTACGCGGAATCCGGGCCAAGGTGAACCTGATTGCGCTGAACCCAGGGGCGGGAATCGAGTTCGCGATGCCGCAGCCGGAGCGGGTGCTCGCCTTCCAGGACGTGCTCATCCGGGCGGGCATTCCCACCTTCGTTCGTCGTCCCCGAGGGCGCGACATCTACGCCGCCTGCGGCCAGCTCAAGCGAACCGTCGCGTGAATCTTGCGCCGCGCCCGGTCCGATAAAAGAAGACAACCTCTTCCTGCCCCCTCGCAACTTTACGTGTTGATTCCCTGAACCGAGAACACCGGACACTCCCACTCTGGCGCGGCCGCGAAAGGTGCTGCCGCCCAGTTTTTCCTTAGGAGGAATGATGGCAGAGAAGAATCTGAGCGGAATTCGAGTGGCCATCCTGGCCACCGACCTGTTTGAAGAATCCGAATTGGTGAAGCCGAAAGAGGCGCTGGATCGGGCGGGCGCGCAGACTACGGTGATTGCGCCGCATGCAGGCGAGATCCAGGCGGTGCAGCACGACACCAAGACGCAGAAGATCAAGGTGGACCAGACGCTGGACGAGGCCAGGTTCGGGGATTTTGATGCAGTCCTGCTGCCCGGCGGGGCGCTCAACGCCGACGCGCTCCGGGTAGAGCGGAAGGCGCAGCAGTTCGTGCAGGAGATGGACCGCGCGGGTAAGCCGATTGCCGTGATTTGTCACGGGCCCTGGCTGCTGATTTCGGCGGGCCTGGCGCGGGGACGGAAGCTGACCAGCTATCACACCATCCAGGACGACTTGAAGAATGCAGGGGCAAACTGGCAGGACAGCGAGGTAGTGCGGGACCGCAACTGGGTGTCGAGCCGGCAGCCCTCCGACCTTCCCGCGTTCAATCGCGAGGTGGTGAGCCTGTTCGCGGAAGTAAGCGGCGCCAAGGTGCAGTCCCAGGGTGGACCTAAGAGTAGCGAGGCCGCCTGAGCGCGACCTGGCCAGCAGAGGAGGATTGGCATGAAAGCTGTAGTGTTCCACGAAGTAGGCGATATTCGCGTGGACACGGTCCCCGAACCGAAGATTCGAGAGAAGACAGACGCGATCGTGCGCCTGACGGCCAGCGCGATTTGCGGGACGGATCTGCACATGGTCCGGGGAACGATGCCGGGAATGAAGGATGGCACGATTCTCGGCCATGAAGGGGTGGGCGTAATAGAGGATGTGGGCGCGGAGGTGCGCAACTTCAAACGTGGCGACCGCGTGGTGATTCCGTCCACGATTGCGTGCGGGTACTGCTCGTATTGCCGCGCCGGCTTTTACGCGCAGTGTGATGTGGCTAACCCGAACGGGTCGCTGGCCGGAACGGCGTTCTTCGGGGGGCCCCCGGATTCGGGCGCCTTCGACGGCTTGCAGGCGGAGTTCGCGCGGGTCCCCTTTGCGAATGTCGGGCTGGTCAAGCTGCCGGATGAGGTCAGCGACGACCAGGCCATCCTGTTGTCCGACATTTTTCCTACCGGGTACATGGCAGCTGAAATGGCGGAGACGCATCCCGGGCACACGGTCGCGGTATTTGGCTGCGGGCCGGTGGGGCAATTTGTGATCGCCAGCCTGAAGTTGCTGGGCGTCGGCCGCATCTTCGCCGTGGACACGATTCCGTCGCGACTGCAGATGGCCTCCGAGCAGGGCGCGGAAACCATCGATTTCAACCAGGAAGACCCGGTAGAAGCGTTGCGGCGACTCACCGGCGGTATCGGGGTGGATCGCGTGATCGACGCGGTGGGAGTGGACGCGGTGGCGCCGCATTCCGGGCCAGCAACTCGCCTGGCGCGAGAGAAGCGACGCCAGTTCAAGCAGGACCTGGAGCAGGTGGCGCCCAAGACCCATCCGGAAGATGGCAACTGGGAACCGGGAGACGCGCCCTCCATCGTCAGCCAGTGGGCGGTGGACGGCGTAGCCAAGGCGGGCACCATCTCCATCATCGGCGTCTTCCCGCCCACCGCCAAGACGTATCCGATCGGCGAGGCGATGAACAAGAACCTGACAATCCGCATGGGAAACTGCCACCACCGTAAATATCTGCCCAAGCTGGTGGAACTGGTGCGCACGGGCGCGGTGAATGCGGCGGAAATCCTTACCCACGTGGGACCTTTGACGGGCGCAATTGAGGCCTATAAGAGCTTCGACAAACGCCAGGAAGGGTGGATCAAGGTGATGCTGGAGCCGGCGGCGCCCTCGGCGCTAGCGGCGTAGCCGGGCGCTACCCAACGGGCCCCGCCGCGGCGGGGCCCTTATTTTTTGCGCACACCCGACGTTGCAGTACGCAAATTTCGGACGCGAGTGTCGGGTTTCCGCCTGTCGCTGAAATCACCGATTTGTTTCCGGAGCCCGCGCTCAGGCACAATGAACGGTTTGGAGGAAAAAGCCCCGTGCGCATTGACCTGTTCAAGATGGAGAGAAACCAGTCGCAGCACGAAAACCGCGTGGACTACAACCTGTCGGAAAGCGGCGTGCAGCCCCTGACGTTGGCGGAGGTGCTGACCGGCTCTTCCATGACCCCGGAGCAGTTCCTGGCGCTGGACCTCAAATATCCCCAGAGCAACGGAACAGAAGAGCTGCGGGAGCGCATCGGGTCCTTCTACGGGGCCCAGGCAGAGAACGTGGTGGTGACCAATGGCGGTTCGGAAGCGAACTACACCAGCTTATGGGGCCTGCTGGAAAAGGGCGACCGGGTGGCCGTCATGCTGCCCAATTACATGCAGGCCTGGGGACTGGCGCGGGCGTATGGCGCGGCTGCCGACCCGTTCTGGCTGACCGAGCAGACACAGGATGGGAAGGCGCGCTGGGGGTTAGATGTTGACGGCCTGCACCGGGCAGTCAACAAGAAGACCAAACTCATCGTCGTGACCAATCCTAACAACCCCACCGGCGGAGTCCTCACGGAAGAGGAAATGGCGGAAGTTGTACGGGTGGCCCGCAAAGCCAATGCGTGGTTGCTGGCGGACGAGATCTATCGCGGCGCCGAGATCGAAGGGACGACCACCCCCACCTTCTGGGGAAGGTACGACAAGGTGCTGATTACGTCGGGCCTGTCGAAGGCCTTTGGGCTTCCGGGACTGCGCATCGGCTGGATCGTGGGTCCGCCGAGCAATATCGCCCGGCTATGGTCGTATCGCGATTACACCACGTTATCGCCGAATTTGGTGTCGGAGCGCTTATCCTGGATCGCCATGGAGCCGCAGCGGCGCGACGCCATCCTGGCGCGCACCCGGGGTATCCTGCGGGCCCACCTGCCGCGCCTGGAGAGTTGGATCCGGCGGCACGACGACATCTTCAGCTACATTCCACCCGTGGCCGGCGCCATCGCCTACATTCGCTATCGGCTGGGAATATCTTCGAGCACGCTGTGCTCGCGGTGGCGCGACGAGCATTCCGTGCTGATCAATCCCGGAGACCACTTCGGGGGTGGGAAGTATCTCCGAGTCGGCTTCGGCTACGACATCGAGTACACGCTGCGCGGGCTGGAACGCGCCGACACGCTGCTGAATGAGCTGACGAAGGCCGGCTCGCGTCCCTCGCTGACGCGTGCAGCGCGCCGCGGCGCCGCCTGAGGCGCTGCTCCGGGGGATCTGCCGAACGCAGGGATCGAGGCTAGCTGCTGGCGCGACCTCGAACGAAGTTCCTTTGGGCCAAGCCAGCCTTGTGACGGCTGGCGGGGGACTTAGAGCCTCCGAAATTATCCTCCTCGTCCGGTTCATCTTCCTCGGCGACGTGACCGTTGGCCCGCAACTCCTGGAAGATCATGGTCACCAGGCTGCTGCCCCGAATTCCCTCGTCGGTTTGCAGCTTGTGCTTCTCAATGGCGCGATTGATGGAGCGCCGCACTTTTCCCCAACGCAGCGGATCATCCATGATGAGCTCCCTTGCTTGGCATGTATGAATAGTGCAGGGTAGTGCAGCATCTACATACACGCAAACGCAGCGGCGCGGTTTCGCGAAGAAACCCAGGCGCCTCCTCGGCCGCGCTGGGCAAAGGCGCCGAGTACGCTCGGGGCCAATTGTTGCGTCCCCCGCAATGCGCTATGCTGCTATGCACTTGGAGCGTGGAAATGTCGAGTGTTGCGAGTGCCCCTACGGTTCGTCCCCGGTCTCGATCGCAGGCGAAGTTGTGGTTTTTCATCGTGTTCTTCGCGGCGACGGCGTTCGTCACCTACATGAAGAACGCGCAGATTTTCCAGCCGGACTCTCCCATCGCGCGGCATTTCGCGCCCGGGATGATGTTTCTTATTCCACATGCAATCTTCGCCGGGCTGGCGCTGGCCATGGGAGCGTTCCAGTTTTCCAACCGGCTGCGCGCCCGCTATCTGGGCGTGCATCGCGCGCTGGGGTATGCCTACGTGGTCTGCGTGGCGATCGGGGCGCCGATGGGCATTCCGCTGGCTATGCGGACGGCAACTCCGTCGCTGGTGGCGGCCTCGGTGGTGCAGTCGTTCGGCTGGATGCTGTGCACCGGCATCGCGCTGTATTGCATTCGCACCGGCAACGTCCGGCAGCACCGCCGCTGGATGATTCGGGGATATCCGTTCGCGACCGTGTTTACGGTGGCGCGGCTCATCATTTCTCTTCCGGCAGTCAGGAATATGGGATTTACCGGAATCGAAATCGTGGTGTGGTCCGCGATTGCGCTGGCCGCCTTCTTGCCGAGCGTTGTACTGGAGTGGCCGTCCGCCGTCCGGGCTCCCGCGGCGGCGAAAGCCAACGCCTGATTCGAGGCGCGGGATCCATCCAGCCGCAGGCGTAAACAGAAAGCAAGCGGGTGCGGCGCGGCGAACAAGTGGTTCTTCGCTGCGTGTATCAGCCGTTCACCTGTGGAAAAAGACGCCGCTCCCGAACCTGAAACCCGAGAGTATCGTGCCCTGAGGAGCAGCATGAAATCGCAAAACTCAGTGTTCCGCTTCAAGCGTGGGGACCATACCTGTGTTTTCTACCACAAGCCCGACGACCTGCTCGGAATCCTGGAGCCCTATATCCTCGAAGGTTTGCGGCAAGGGGAGAAATGCTTTTGTGCGCAGACCGCGGCCATGGCGAAGCACCTCGAGGCGGGGCTGGAGCGCGCCGGAGTGGACGTGGCCCGGGAGAAGAAGCGCGGCGCATTGCAGATTATTTCGGAAAAAGAGACCTATTTCCCCCAGGGCAGGTTCGACTGCGCCCGATTAGTCCAGCTGCTGGAGCGCTCGATAGAACTGGCGGTCAAGGATGGTTTCAGCGGATTCAGAACTGCCGGGGAATTGCGGTGGGCTGCATCCGGGATGTGCGATTGCGACCAGCTGGTCGAGTACGAACAGATGGTCGAAGCATTGTTTCCGGAACGGGGCGCAGTGGGGATCTGCCAATACCCGCTAGACGCGTTCGCTCCCGAGAACTTGCAGCGCGTTCTCGAAGCGCATCGCATTGCCGTTTCCCAGACCATGGGCCAGGCCAAGCACTCCAGTTACTATGTTCGCCGCGGTAAGTTTGCCGCCGACATTGTTGCCGACCGCCACAATCCTGCCTCGCGTTACTACTACGTCGTTCAACCGCATGGAACTGCGGACATCATCGGCTGGGGTTTCGAAGACAGCTTTGAGGCGGCGATGAGTTCGAGCGAGTGCACAATCGCCGATATGGAACGACACGGGCGCGTGCCTCTCTCCTAATCCTCCAGTAATTTAAAGACCCACCAGGCACTGCTCCAGCCGTGCAGCTCATTCCGAGAAGTTCGGCAGCGCATCAATGAGCCGCTGGTTCGAAGGTGGATCCAGAGAGCGTGAGCGCAACCCCGGGATTGACACTGCACCAGAAGCAGAGCACAATGCCGTCTGCCGTAAGTGCAGCATCGGAGTGACTGCCTTGCTTCCTCTGCCCAGTATGCCCAGCCGCGTCCTGCTGGTGATTGATGATCGAGCGGTGGGCGAGCTCTTCGCGCGTCGCCTGATGGCGGAAGGTCACGAGGTGCGATGGGCGCATGACACGGTGGAGGCGCGGTGGGTGTGGATGCGTAATTACTTCCAGTCTGTGATCGTGTGCGCGCAGGGCGCCACCGGATTTGTGCGTCATATCAGGAAGGAAGCTCCGACGCAAAGCATCGCGGTCGTAACAGCCGATGAACTCCTTGCGGCCACGAAGAAGCCTGTTGCCAGCGTTAGTTCTATTTCCGACCGCTCTCTCAATAAAAAGCGAAGCAAGGTCCTGGAGATGCCCCGCCGCAGAAGCGTGCGACCCTGACTGGAGCGACCGGGGGCGCCGCCGCGCGGTTTCCTTGTTGATCTTTCAGAGCTGGACCCTTGCGGTCTCGCGGGTACGTCTGCTGCGAACTGACGCGGTGGAACTTGTAAATAGGGGCGACGGCAAGGGCGGTTAGCTCAGCTGGTCAGAGCGCGAGCAGATCAACCTCAGCTGTTTAGAGCGCGAGTAGATCAACATCAGTAGTGCTCCCAAGTCACCCTCCAGTGCTCGTCCTGCCGTGAAGAATGCAGGATAAGTCGCCTGCCCGAAAAGGTGTACACGCGGGTAAGTTGTTTCCCCACCAGCGTTTTTACCAGCGCCCCTTCGACGTGGTGAGTAACGGTACCTGACTTTTCGTCCACGGTGTAGGTGCCGAAGTAAGCCTCGTACCCGCCTTGCGCGTACTGAATCGGCCCCGCCGCAGATCTTGCAGATTGGTCTGCGGATTGAATCTGGACGGCCATGTGCCCATCCCGCGTGTACATGATCGTGCCCACAGTTGCGGCGGTGAGTAGCTTACCATCGGGCCCCGGCTCCTCCGACGAGACAAGCCTCCAAGCCCCGATCAGCCTGTCCCGCACACTTCCTGATCCTGATCGGGTTTGACCTGCAGCGGGCAAGATAAACAACAAGGTTAGGGCGAGCGTCAGCAACTTTCGCATCTGTGATCCTCTTTCTGCTCTGTCGCGTGCCGCGGCAGAGTACACTCGCGCAAGCGAAGCCGCAAGCAGCCAGGCTGCCCGGCTCTTTCGCAGCAGTGCTGGAGGGCTCAGAAGAAATCAAAGGCGCAGTGTAACTAGAGGGCCTTTTCCAGTTCACAGACGACGCCACGAAGGATGGCAATGTCCGCGGCAACACGTTATGATTGATCGCGGTATCTCCTCGGGCGGTTAGCTCAGCTGGTTAGAGCGCGTGCCTTACAAGCACGAGGTCGCAGGTTCGAGCCCTGCACTGCCCACCAGCCTTAACAGCTCAGCAACGGTGCGGTCTCTCTGCGAACCTGGTTAAGTGCCACCCTCAATCAATGAACTGAATACGGTCGCGCCGGCTGCCGGTTGAAACGTCCGTCTCCATTTGGCACCACGCTGACCTGTAATGCTGCTGGAGGCTTCAGAGCCGACAACGCTCCGCGTAATGGAACCTCGCAGACGAATCATTGCCATGGCACGCGAGGGCTTTCAATCCCCTGAGATAACGGCGGTGAGGGCGGGGGGGGGGCATCTGTATAGAATCGTATAGTTATCGAGCAAGCACATGCTGCTTGTATACAATACGATATCTTTCCAGGAGGCCCCGTATTGCAGCGTCGTCGAACTATCGCTCTGGGAATCGCCTGCCTGCTGTGCCTGTCAGGCGCGCTGGTCTCTGCGCAGGTATCGGCCGCCATCTCAGGTGTCGTTTCCGACCAGTCGGGCGCTGCCGTGTCCTCAGCCATTGTGACCGCCACCAATCTCGACACCAACGAATCGCGCTCCGTTGTTTCCGGCGAAGCGGGCACGTATCGGTTGCTGGCGTTGCCTCTGGGACCATACGAGGTCCGGGCTGAAAAAGACGGATTCGCTCAATCGATCCGCCGAGGGATTCGCCTGGTTGTAGGGCAAGAGGCAAAGGTCGATCTGCGGTTGGCCGTGGGAGAGGTCCGGGAGCAGGTTGAAGTTACCGGCGACGCCCCGGTTGTGAGTGTCACAACCCAAGACATCTCGGGCGTCGTAAACGAGAGACAGGTAAAAAATCTGCCGCTGAACGGGCGAAGTTACGACTTGCTCGTGACGTTGAATCCGGGAATTGTCAATTTCACTTGGGAGAAAACCGGGGGGACCGGGGTTTCGAACTCGACCACCGGGAACAACTTTGAGGTCTCAGGCAATCGTCCACAACAGAATCTGTTCCTGCTGAACGGGGTCGAGTTCACAGGAGCGGCGGAGAACAACATGCAGCCTGGCGGATCGAGCCAGGAGTTACTGGGCGTGGAGGCCGTCCGCGAGTTCAACGTTCTGCGGGATACGTATGGGGCTGAGTATGGCAAGCGGCCTGGAGGCCAGGTGGTCATTGCGACTCAGTCGGGGAGTAATCAATTCCACGGCAGTGTCTATGAGTTTCTTAGGATCAGCGCCCTCGATGCTCCCAATTTCTTCGACCAGGGTTCCGCTCCGCCGTTTCAACGGAACCAGTTCGGAACCGCATTCGGCGGTCCAATTTCTAAAGGAAACACTTTCGTCTTCGCGAACTATGAGGGATTGCGTCAGCACCTGCATCAGACTTCCGCTGCGTTTGTACCCGACGCCGCTTCGCGTGCTGCCGCTGCCCCAAGCGTTCGTCCGCTGTTGAATTTGTGGCCTGTGGCTCCCGCCGGGGCTCCCGATTTCAACGGAATTGCCCAAGTCTTCAGCAGCCCGCTGCAGACGATCAGGGAGGATTTTGGGACGCTGCGGTTGGACCACATCATATCCTCGGGTGATTCGCTCTCGCTGACCTATACCATTGACGACGGCGCTGACGTCACAGCCACGACTGTGAATCCTTTCAGCACCGATCTCCTCAACCTGCGGGAGCAGGTTTTCAGCCTGGAAGAGACGCACGCCATCTCGACATCTACGGTGAACGTTGCACGACTGGGTTTCTCGCGCGCAGGCTACTTCTTTACGGGTGAACCAACGCCCGCAACACCGGCGGCCAAGGTTGCCGGTTTTCTCCTGGGACACCAGGTGGGTGCGGTCGTGGTGGGTGGCAGCGCCGCCTCGAATCCGCAGGCGCAGATTGGGTTAGCCGGCAGCAACAATGGCAGCAACCTCCGGATCGCGAGAAACCTGTACACCTTGGAAGACCGGGTTTTGCTCAACCGTGGCAAACATCAATTCACGCTAGGAGCATGGCTGCAGCCGTTTCAGTCGAACGAAACGATCGCTCTCAGCCAGTTCGGGCAGGCCACATTCGCCAGCCTCGATTCCTTCCTCCAGGGCAAGATGTCGAGCTTTCTTTTTGATGCTTCACCCAGTGCAATGAACTGGAGATCGTTGTTTGGAGCCTGGTATGCACAGGATGCGGTTCGCGTGCTGCCGAATTTGACCTTATCGCTCGGATTTCGAGCCGAATCCTCCACGGGGTGGAACGAAGCGCACGGAAGGGCCGCCAATTACACATTCACGGATGGAGTGATTTCGTCACAACCGCGTGTCGGAAGCTCTTTGTTCACTGTCAACCATGCAATATTTCTGCCCGAGCCGCGAGTTGGGTTGGCCTGGAGTCCGCTGAGCAGCAAAACCGTGATACGTGCCGGCTTCGGGGTGTACAACGAATTGCAGGATGCGCTCGGTTACCGCACCGATCAGAATGCCCCGTTCAACCCGGTGTATAGCATTTCAGGATTGAAGGTATCATCGCTTCCCATTGACCCCGCCGCCCCGGTATCAAAAACTGCAAAACTGGTTCCGGGCGGGGTTCAGCCCGATTTGCAGACACCCACCCTGATCTCCTGGTCTCTTCGCGTTCAGCAGGAGCTTTCACCTAACACTGCGCTGACCATCGGCTACGTGGGATCGCATGGCTACCATGAAATCATCGGCATCGATGCCAATGAGCCCCTTCCCACCGTTTGTCCGGCTTCACCCTGCCCCACAAGGTTTCCGAGTTCGTTCCCGGGCGCGCTAGCCAACGCGCCGATTCCGGCGGGCACATTTTTTATCCCGGCCGGAAGGCCCAAGGCCAATCCTAGACTGGCGAATACCTGGACCTGGTTCTCACGTGGCGACAGCAATTACAACGCGCTGCAACTCGATGTGAATCGGCGCGTCAGCCATGGACTTTCCTTGCGTTGTGTTTACACCTGGTCGAAGGCACTGGACGACGGCGACTCCCTCAACGGCACTGCGGCAGCCAACGCCCCCGGACTGGTCTCGAACCCCTTCGATCTGCATGCCGACTACGGTCTGGCTACTTATGACGTGAGACACGTGGCGGTGATCAGCGCCCTTTACCGTCTGCCGTTCGGAAGAGGGCAGGCCCTGGCGAACGGCCTTGAAGGCTGGCGCAATCAGTTGGTCAGTGGATGGTCTGTAAACAGCATTGTGACGGCGCAGAGCGGATTCCCGTTCACTCCGCAGCTCAGCTACAATCCCTCCAATAACGGCGACACGCGCAATCCCGTGCGGCCGTTTGTGAATCCCGCATTTACCGGACCGGTGATTCTCGGCAAGCCCGGCCAGTGGTTCGACCCGAACGCGTTTTTGGCTCCGCCGCCCAACAGCGGCTTTTACGGCAACCTCGGCAGGGATACCTTGATCGGCCCGGGACTGGCGACCTGGGATTTTTCGACCCTGAAAGACACTTGGTTGCGTGAACGGCTGAACCTGCAATTCCGCGCCGAAATTTTCAATCTGCTGAATCGGGCGAACTTCAATACGCCTAATCTCATTACGTTCACGCCCACCGGGGTATCGGGAACCGCTGGCGCGATCACCAGCACATCCACGACCTCACGGCAAATACAGTTCGGGCTGAAAATGATCTGGTAACACGAAGCGGTGTGGACCACTGGCCCCGCTAAGTCAATGCGCTGAGGTATGACTCAAGAGGAACGAGCGCGCCCGAAAAAGTGCGGGAAGCGCTCAATTGTGAGGGCTATCGCGTTAATGGGCAGTAGTTGCTGATGGGCGGCCCTGGCGTGCAGGATCCTTGTTAGTAAGGGCCAACGATCAAGAGAAGATCCTGAATGAGGGTGCCGGCGCACAGCGCCTCTCCGGGTTAGCAGCGGGAGCCGGTGATGACTTCGGTCACCTTTTCGAACAGGGCTCGGCGGCCCTACCGTATCTTCGGGGCGGAGTGTGCCGGGCATGTTACGAGCTACCACTTGGTTCGTCTTGGCAGTCTTCATCGTGCTGCTCCACCTCTTTGTATCCTTCCTGGCGCCGAATAGTTACGGGCTGCACGTTTTTGGCGACGGGTTGCAGGCTGCACTCCTGCTTTGCTGTTACGTCTTCACCCTTCCCAACCAAGTGGGACGGAATCGCGCCAGCGGCTTTTGGACGCTGGTGTCGGTGGGATTCGCTCTCTGGCTGTTGAACCAGGCTCTGTGGACGTTCTTCGAGGTCGTGTTGCAAAAGGCGCCCACGCCGGGGTTCTGGGGCGACATCGTTTTGTTTCTACACCCGATTCCGATGATCATGGCAGTGGTGGCGGGAGCGCGTTTTGGTCGTAAGACCATTCTCAGCGCTGTGAGTGTGATGGTGCTCTGGCTCTACCTGTACATTGTTTTTGTAGGCGCGTGGCAATACGTGGTTTTCGACAATGAGGTGTACGGCCGCAACTTTAACGTGGTCTACGGCGGCGCGAATCTCAGCCTGGCTTTGCTCGCTGCCCTTCGTAGTTGCTTCACACGCGGAAGGTGGCGCGGGGTGTTCCTCCACTTGCTGGGCGCGTCCTCGGTGTACGCCCTGGCTTCGTACCTCGCAAGTTCAGCTATCGACAATGGAGGCTACTACACCGGCAGCGTGTACGACGTTCCCCTGGTGTGCTCGCTCCTTTGGTTCGCCGCCACGCCTTTGGTCGGCATTAACATCGCACCCGGGGACGCGTGCGCGCCCATGGACAATCACTGGGAAAGGTGGCCTGTCTGCGGCGCTCTGGCCGCAGTCATTTGTGCCGGCGCGGCACTCAGCCTAACCTCCAAGGCGCCCCCACAAATTGCGGTGTTGCGCATCGTTGCGACTGTTGCGGCAGGCATAATCCTCAGCCTGCTCCTGATCGCGCTGCTTACGCTTGATGGAAAGAGCTTGCACGTGAGAAGCCCCAAGCTGTCCCAGTCGTGACCGCTTGCCCGGGTAGGGGGGGATTTGACAATTCCACACGCCGGCCCACGCTTGCTGGCAACAACGCACGGGAACCATCGTGACGCCAATTACGGGATTCAGCGCTGCCGGGCTGATGAGTGAAGTTCACCCTTGCGACATGCGACCGCTAAGCGCTCTCGCGACGCAACCGGCCACACGAGCACTCTTGCTGAAACAACGTTTTCGGGCTGACCGCAATCAGGGAATGACAGGTTTACCGAGGCAAAAAAATCCGAGGCGCCTGGCACGGACGCCTCGGACCAGCGAGCACACATTCGACGCTCAGTTACAGGGCGGCGGCGGGGAGGTTAACTTGGGCGGACTGATATAGGAATATTGCTGATTCAATCCGATCGACGGTATCTGGTGTGCAAACCACGAGAAAAAGGCGATGTCCTGTGGGTGGTACACCTGGCCATTGAGAGTAACTGGGAAAACTGATGGATTGAAGACCTCCAGCGGATCTCCCACTTCCAGAAGGTCCGAAGCGCAGGACGATGTGCTCGGATGCTTCCCGGGGAAACCCCAGGGTGGAACCACGTTGCCGATCAGCGGATCGTTCATCCACTCGGCGACCTCGTGACTGGTGATGGTGATATCCGCTACCCCACCGGCGAAAATGTTCGGGCTGCTGTAGGCAGTGTAGGTAAACGTCAGGACCTGGCCGGCTCCATTCGGTGTGGCGCTGTGGAAACCACCGATGCAGCAGTTGCTGGGAGTATTAATGTACTCGTAAACATCGCCCACCAGAAGAAACAGGAATTTTCCGGAGTTGAAGGACTGCGAGGCAAGCACATTGTTGAGCGCGGCACTTAGGTAATTGATATCGACCAAACCGATCGGCGTGCCATTCACGAGGGTGGTAAATCCCGAGGTAGAAGGCACGTGCAGAGTAATGGCCGATAGGACTTGGGGCGCGCCCAGCAGCACGTGATAATTGTTGCCATGGTTGCTGATTGGGCCGTGAAAGTTTGCCTGCTGGATTACATCGGCAAACTGACCAACCCCGCTGGGAAAGGTCGCGCTTTTGAAGATGGGCGAGTTGGCCAGCGGCTTAACCTTGCTTGTACCGTCAATGACCACCCCATCTGAGAATACGATTTTCAGGGGCAGGATAATGGTGCCCACTGTGGTTGTGCCCGGGCCTACAAAGGGACTGGTACCCACCATCGTGTAGGGATATTTGGCGCCGGCAAACGTGAACGAGCTCGACCAGTGCGCCACCGTCGCTACATTGCTCGTCGCCGCGGCAGCGCCCGCGGAGGGACTCAATGGGAAAGCCTTGTAATACGGACCTGGCAGATACTGTGGTCCCGCCCCGAATGCAGGTATTGCCAAGCAGGCGATGAGGCTGGACGCAATCAGCAACAGAAACCGTCGTAAATGCACCATAACGTTTCCCTCGTGGGAAAAACTGTTCATCCCAAGGGGAAGAAGTGTCCTGATTTTTGGAATTCGCGTCAAGTGTGAAATTCTGCGCTCTTCAGCCATGACCCGGCTCCGGCTGGGCATGGTATTGAGGGAGGATGCGGAACCAAACGGTCGAACCGGTTGGAACCGTCAGCGAGGGCCACATGCGGCCCATTGGCTTCAGCTTTTTCGCGGCGGTTTAGGGGAAATTGCTGATTGAAGGGCTCCGCACAACCCCCTATAGTTACCCGAGTTTGATGGGGCTCAGCGAAGCTTCACCGCCTCGCCTTCTGCCCCGTTGGTCTCCAGCCTGCAAGTAGTTCGGCAGCGGAGTGTCTGCAGAGCCGCTGATTTACCTTTGGAGGGCGGCTTTGCGCACACGTATAGCCCCATGGGGCTGTTCTCTGCTCGTTCTCGTTTGTTGCCTGACCGGTGTAAGTCCCGCTGCAACCACCATCTACTCACCTCATGGAGTCACCACGATTCCGCATACGTATTTCGGAATCCACGGCTGGGGCTTCGAGAGCGGCCACACCCCGTGGCCGCTTGCCTTGATCGGCGCGTATCGGACCTGGGATTCGGGAGCGGTGTGGAGTTCGATGGAACTCTCGCGCGGAAACTACGATTGGTCGAAGCTCGATTCGATTGTGGAATACATGCAAGGCAAGGGGGTGGACTTGCTGTTCACCTTCGGACGAACTCCGCAATGGGCGTCATCCAGCCCGGCGCAGAACTGCGCCGGCGGACCGGGGCAATGCGCGCCGCCGTCGGATTTCAACGACTGGGCAACTTTTGTGCAGGCGATTGCCAGCCGCTACAAGGGAAGAATCAAGTACTACGAGCTCTGGAACGAGCCCGATGCGGAGAGGTTCTGGACCGGAACCACGGTGCAGTTGGTACAGATGGCCAAGCTCGCCTACCCCATCATCAAACAGGCGGACCCGGCCGCCCAGGTGCTTACGCCGGCGCCGCAGGGGGTGAACGGATACCTCTGGATGGAGGGCTATTTTGCCGCTGGTGGCCAGCAGTATGCCGATACCGTGGCTTTTCACGGCTATCCCGGGTACGACGGCCAGAATCGCGCAAATGCCCCGGAAACCTGGATCAAGATCCTGCTCAATATGAACTCCGCCCTGGCGTACTACAACGTGCACAAGCCGTTGTGGGACACAGAATTCAGCTGGGAGTTCAACGATCGACTGGCCGATCCCACGCAGCAGGCGGCATTCGTGGCGCGAATGTACGTTCTGCATTGGCTGTATGGAGTGGACCGTGCCTACTGGGATATGTGGGACGGTTCGACGGGGACGTTGTGGATGGGGCAGGAAACTCCAGCGGGCACAGCTTACGAGGTCATGACACGCTGGCTAGCGGGCGCATCGCTGGATACCTGCAAGCACGACGACCAGGGTACATGGACCTGCCACCTGGCGCGGGCGAACGGGCTTCAGAGTTGGATCCTGTGGAACGTTAATGGTCCCGCCGAGGTGCAGCCGGACGGCGACTGGGCCTTGCACACGGAATACGATCTGGCGGGCCGCAACCACGAAATTTCCGCCAGCGCTCCGGTGGAGATATCCACCTTGCCGGTAATGGTGGAGGGCGCTCCCGCTTCCACGGGACCTGATTTTTATCTGGCCGTGTCGCCCAATTCGGCGCTGATTACAGGAAACGGTTCGGCGGAATTCAAGGTGACCCTCACGCCAACCGCCGGCTTCCACCAGAGCGTAAACCTGAGCTGCACCGGAGGGCCTACGACTCAGAGTTGCGCGGTGTCACCCCCGACTGTGGCAATGAACGGCACGTCGCCGATGACCGTCATTTATACGGTAACGTCCTCGAGCGCATTTGCGAAAGCAATGGCGCCGCTGTCGGCTCCATTTGCCGCCAGCGTGCTCGGCTTGCTGCTGGTTCCAGGCAGTTTTCCCAGGCAACGCTTCATTCTACGGTTTGGCCTGGGCGTGATGCTGGTTGCGTTGCTGTTGCTCGGCGCGTGTGGAGGCAACCCCACCCGTGCCCAGAAGTCCAGCGGCGACATTCCCACCGTGGGCTCCTACACGCTGACGCTGGCTGCCGGGGCGGGCAAGATCAGCCACGGAACCTATGTAACCCTTGACGTGCAGTGAAGTAGAAACCGTTCTCGGCCGGTCATCTGCTCAGGGCTGAGAACACGTTTCTTGCAGCGTTCCGGGCTGATACTCTGCACCAGCCCGGGAGGCAGCGAAGATGTAATAGCCAAGCACTCCAGCGGCGCACACGGTCATGCCGGCGGCATCCCCATAGCGCAGCACGAAACCCAAGGAAGCCGCGAAGTTGCCGAGAAGCCAGGCCGCGGCCGGCTTGCGCATCAGCGGGAGCGAGGTACACTGCACGGCGACCGGCAGCAGCGCAACCAGCAGCACCACTTCATCAAAGGGCCATCCGTACGCGGCGGTGAGTACGGAAACAGTTACCAGCAGGGGCAAGCGATCGCTCCAATGCCACGCCAGCCGGTATTTGCGCCAGTACCAGGCCAGCGCCGCCAGGCCAGGTAACATAGGCAAAAACTGGAGCGCGTGGCTCTGATCTTGCAGCAAGCCCCTTAACACGCCTCCCAAGCCGGAGTTGTACTTCCAAACATAGTCGCTACGCACCAGGGTTGCGTATTGTGAAAGCGCGGCCGGATCGAGGAGCAGGGCCACGGCCATCCCGATGCCGATGGCGGCGGCTGCTCCCAACAGCACTCGGAACCCACGCCGCTGAACGCTCCACAGCAGGAGCGCCAGCCAGACTAAATAGAAGAGGTGGGGCTTGAAGGTGGTGAGCGCGAGGGCAGCGCCGGCCAAGAATAAATGCCCGCGCCGTTCCAGCCAGAGGAAGCCGACGATCCCCAGCAGCAAAAGCGGTCCGATCTGAGCGACCGCCAGGCAGTGCCAGACGGGAAAAAACAGCGCGGCGACCCCCACGGAGATCCACTTCTGGCGTTCGCAGCCCCCATAAAGACGCCACAAAGCGAAGCATTCCAGCACGAACATCCCCGCACTGACGACCAACCAAAGCAACCGGGCCAGGGAGTAGGAATGCAGGAGAGCCAGGGGCATCAGCAATGGCAGGAAGTGCGGTGGCGACATGACCACCAGCGGTTCGGGCTCGCTCCATCCCAAAGCGCGCTGGAGTGGCAGCATGTCCGCAACCGAATAGGGATTGTGGTGGGAGGCCAGAGCGTGGGCGGCGGTCCAGTACTCGACAAAATCGTGCAAGGGAACATAGCGAAAGAACAACGCCGTTATGGCGACAGCTCCCGCCGCGGCGAGCACATGACGTGCCCGCATCCTTGGCCGCATCTGGGCTTGGATGCGCATTTCACGCGTTGGTGGCAGTTGCAGGCTCTCTCGGGGCCGTTCCCGGTTGACGGGAAGCCGGACCCCACGTATTTTTTTCGCCGTCGGCGAGGAGGGTGATGACCAACATTGCCAAGCTGCGCGAATTCGCCCGTCGCTATACGGCGGCCTGGTGCAGCGGACAGCCGGAGCGCGTGGCCGAATTTTATGCGCCCGAGGGCTCGCTGGCCATCAACGGCGGCCCGCCCTCGGTGGGCCGAGCCGCCATCGCCCAGGCGGCGCGTGGGTTCATGGAAGCGTTTCCAGATCTGAGTGTCCGCATGGATGACGTGATGGTGCAGAAGGGCCGGATTGAATATCACTGGACGCTGACCGGAACCAATCGCGGGCCTGGCGCGTCGGGGAAGCAGGTGCGCATCTGCGGCTTCGAGTCCTGGATCCTCAGCGACGGCCGGCTGATTTCAAAGTCCGAAGGCACGTTCGATGCCACCGAGTACCAGCGCCAGCTCGAATCGGGTTACGGTGGCTAAGATACAAACTGAAGCACAAGCGAGGATTATCGAGCCAGTTTTCCGAAACGGCCGCCGCTGCTAGGGAAGCGACAACGCATCGCCAAGACGAGTTCACCCGCGACAGCCAGCCGCCAGCCACGTACACTGTTTCGGGATTTCGAGCATGAGGGCCCTTCTGCAGCGAGCGGGGAGTCGTTCTGGGCGGGGAATTACTTTCTGGTTCCGGCATTTGGGCGTGTTTGGCCTGTTCCTGCTCGCGATCCTCGACAGCTCTCCTATTCCCACATTTGGCGGCCCAGACATTCTGCTGGCCATTTTGGCGGCGACTCACCGCAGCCCCTGGTACCTGTGCGCTGGGGCAGCCACTGCGGGTTCGGTGCTGGGCGCCTTTCTCACCTTCCGTCTGGCGCGCCATGCAGGCTCCACATATGTAGAAAAGAAGTTCAAGCGGGGGAATGTCCGCGCGATGCTGCGCTTGTTCCGCGAACATGGCACGGGGACGCTGATTGCGTCCTCGGCGGTGCCTTTTCCTTTTCCCACCAGCGTAGTCTTCGCGGCAGCCGGCGCCTCGAAGTACAAGACCGCGAAGTACCTGGCCGTAGTCACGGCCGCGCGCGCCGCCCGCTACACCATCATTGCGCTGGCGGCGGAGCACTACGGGCGTCATCTGATTCGCGTACTGCGCCATCCCACGCAATATTGGGGCTGGTTGCTGCTGTTCGCCTTGCTCATCTTCCTGCTGATCGGGGGAAGCGTCGTGGTGAGCCGCCGTTGGGACCCTTCGACCGCCGGATGAGGTAAGTCGTGGCACGCGCTATGTGGGCGAGAGAAGGACTCCTGCGGCCCACGGAGCCTGGCGTTGTAAACAAATTTTTACAAAACTTTCAACCCGCCCGCATTGACAGCTCGTTGAGCCTGTTTTTAAATCGCCGAAGGAGGAAATCATGGCACCTACAACGAAGCCCATTCCCGAGGGGCATCATAGCGTGACGCCGCACCTGGTGGTGCGCAATGCCGCCCAAGCGATTGAGTTTTACAAAAAGGCATTCGGCGCGCAGGAACTTATGCGCATGGAGGGTCCGGGCGGGAAAATCGGGCACGCTGAAATCAAGATCGGCGATTCCGTCATTTTTCTTGCCGACGAATTTCCCCAGGCGCCCTGCAAGTCTCCCCAGAGCCTGGGCTCCACCACCTGCACCTTGAACCTTTACCTGGAGAATGTGGACAAAACCTATGACACGGCAGTGAAGGCGGGCGGCAAGGTGGCCATGCCCCTGGCCGACATGTTCTGGGGCGACCGCTATGGCCAGATCACCGATCCTTTTGGGCATGTCTGGGGGCTGGCCACGCATATCGAGGACGTGAGCCCACAGGAGATGGAGAAACGCGCCAAGGCTTTCTGGGAGAGCATGGCGCAACACCATGCCAAGTCGGCCTGACTGGCCAGGCGGAACTTAGACATCCAGCGGGGGCTTTCAGCTCCCGCTTTTTGTTGTGCCAGGCAAAATTTTTGGTTCGCGGGCGCGTATTACCGTATCAGTTACAAGGGCAGCGATGGGCAAGCGATCCTGTCGTCTAAAATGGGGTACTCGGCCTGGGGAACCTAGCGCCATCCTTGAGGGGCAGCGGCACAATCTTATGACGCGCTTGCAGTTTGTGACAAAGAACGCGCTGCGCAACAAGCGCCGGACACTGCTCACCATGGGCAGCATCGGCTTTTCTTTGCTTCTGCTGACCCTCATGATCACGATCTGGCGCAACTTCTATGACACCGAGCCCAGCGAGGCCGCAGCGCAGCGCCTCATTGTGCGCCACAAGGTGTCGCTGGCTTTCTACCTGCCGGCCTATTACCGCCAGAAGATCCGCGCGATCCCGGGCGTGCGCCACGTGGTGAACTCGAGTTGGTTCGGCGGCAAGTACAAGGATGACAGGCCGGAAAACTTTTTCGCCCAGTTCGCCACCGATCCGGCCGAGTTCTTCGACGTCTACACCGATTTCAAGATTCCGCCGGACCAGCTGCAAGCCTGGCAGAAAGACCGCGCGGGCGCGGTGGTGGATGCGGAACTGGCACAAAAGCACGGCTGGAAGATCGGGGACAAGCTGAACATTACCGGTGTCATTTTCCCGCTCAACCTGGAGCTGACGATTCGTGGCATGTATACCGCCCCGCAGCCCACGCAAGCGGTCTATTTCAACAACGTGTACCTGGACGAAGGCTATCCGGATGTGAAGGGGCATGCCGGCTTCTTTGCCGTGCTGGTGAACTCGCCTTCCGACGTGAGCCGGGTTGCCAGCGCGGTGGATGACGAGTTCCGCAACGTGGAGCGACCCACCAAGTCGGAGAGCGAGCACGCCTTCCAGTTGGGGTTCCTGGCCATGCTGGGGAATGTGAAGGCCTTCATCCTCAGCATCTGCGCGGCGGTGGTGTTCGCCATTTTGCTGGTGTCGGCCAATACGATGGCTATGTCGGTGCGCGAGCGGGTGCGCGAGGTCGCGGTGCTCAAGACGCTGGGTTTCACCCGGCAGTCCATTCTGGCGCTGTTCGTAAGCGAAGCGGTGACCATCGCTTTCACCGGCGGCGTGCTGGGCGTTCTGGCCGCGGTAGGGCTGATCAGCGCGGTCAGCAAGTCGCCGTCGCTGGGATTTTTCGGCAACTTTCATGTGACCGCCGCCAGCATCATCATCTCGCTGGTAATCGCGGCACTGGTGGGACTGGGCAGCGCGTTTGTGCCGTCGTACCACGCCTCCCGAATGAATATTGTGGAAGGATTGCGGCACGTTGGGTAGCTAGTGATGGCGATTCCGATCCGCTACAACATTCGTAACCTGAAGCTGCGCCGGGGCGCAACCATCATGACCGCGCTGGGGATTGCGCTCACGGTGACAACCGCCATCTTCATCATGGCCTTGCTCGCCGGGTTGAAGCATGCCTTCACCACCACCGGCGATCCGCTGAACGTGCTGGTGCTGCGCAAAGGGTCGGCGGCGGAGTTGTCCGCCGGCGGCGTCTCGCGCGAGACGCTGCAGACGCTGCGCAACCTGAATGGAATCGCCAAGGACAGCCAGGGCAATCCGGAGGTATCGGGAGAAATCGTGCTGGTCATTGTGCTGCCGCGGCGCGACGGGACGGGCGAGGTGAACGTCACCACCCGCTTCCTGACTCCGACCGGCATCCAGATGCGGCCTGAGATCAAGCTGGCGGAGGGACGCTGGTTCACGCCGGGGCAGCGCGAGATCGTGGTCAGCAAGCCCATCCACGAGCGCTTCGCGCACGCCAATCTGGGCGACGAGATCCGGATTGGCAAAGGCCCCTGGAAGGTGGTGGGCGTCTTCGATCCGGCTTCAACCGCACACGGTTCGGAGATCTGGGGCGACATCAACCAGCTGGCCACCGACTTCGACCGGACGGTGCTCTCGTCGGTGCTGCTGCGGGCCACCGATCCGCTGGCGGCCGAGGCCTTGAAAAACCGCGTGAACGACGATCAGAGGTTAAAGCTCAGCGGCATGCTGGAACGCGAGTATTACGCCAACCAGACCAAGTCGGGGGCGCCCATCCAGTTCGTGGGCACGCTGGTGGCCATCATCATGGCGGTAGGTTCGTGCTTTGCTGCCATGAATACCATGTACGCTGCCGTGGCTTACCGGGCGCGGGAGATCGCGACCTTGCGCATCATCGGCTTCGCCCGCAGCAGCATTCTCACCTCGTTCGTACTGGAATCCGTCCTGCTCTCGCTGCTGGGGGCGGTGGTCGGGATCGCGCTCATGCTGCCGTTCAACGGCATGACCACCGGCACGCAGAACGTGGTCACCTTCAGCGAGGCCGTCTTCAGCCTGCGCATGACACCCAGCGTAGTGATTACCGCGGTTTTGTTCGCCGTTTTCATGGGACTGTTCGGCGGTGTCCCGCCGGCGTGGCACGCCTCGCGCGGCGATATCCTGACAGCGCTGCGCGATTAGGAGACGGTTGGTCTGAGCGGAAACTACTCTTATGCCTGTTGATACCCGAGACGCGGACCTGCACGGCCTCAGGATTGATCGGTCCGACCGCGGCAGCGCCGGGCCGGAAGGGCCGAGATGGGCGCGGCGCACCATCGTGGCCGGCATCGCGCTGGTGCTGCTGCTGGGCCTGGTCGCCCTGGCTTACCGTTTGCTGGCTGCCCGAATCCCCGAAGTGGAGGTGGCGCGGGCCACGGCGGAGAGCGCCAACCAGCCCGGCACCGTGCTCTCGGCCGGCGGCTACATTGTGGCCCATCATAAGATCAACGTGAATTCCAAGGTCACCGGGCGCGTGGCCTGGATCGGGGTGGAGAAAGGGGACAAGGTGAAGCAAGGCCAGCCCCTGGTGCGCCTGGAAGACGAAGAGTTCCGAGCCAATGTGAAGCAGGCGGAAGGCGCTGCGGCCACGGCGCGTGCCTACCTGCAACAGCTGCAAGCCGGCTCGCGCCCGCAGGAGATTGAGCAAACCCAGCACAACGTCTCGGAAGCGGAAGCCACCCTCGCCAACGACCGCATCACGCTGGATCGGACCCGCACGCTGGTGCAGCAAGGTGTGATGTCGCGGTCGCAGCTTGATGACGCCCAGGCGAAGTTTGAGGCCGACCAGCAGCGGGCCAATTCACTGCGGCAATCCTATGAGCTGGCCAGGCTGGGACCGCGGCGGGAGGAGATCGAGCGCGCGCGTGGCAGCCTGCTGCAAGCCGAGGGGCAGCTCGCCTATGCGCGGGCGCAACTGGAAGCCACCGTCATCCGCGCGCCGGTGAGCGGCACCATCCTGGAGCGGACGGCGGAAAAAGGCGAGCTGATCACCTCGCAGTTTGCCAGCCAGGCCGAGGGCGGACCAGTGGGATCGGTGGTCTCGCTCGCCGACCTCAATGACCTGCAGGTGGAACTGGACATCAGCCAGGACGACTTTGCCAAGCTCTCGCCCAAGCAGCGCGGAGTGGTGACCACGGATGCCTTTCCCGACCGCAAGTACGATGGGATCATCGCGGAGATCGCGCCCGAGGCCAACCGCCAGAAAGCCACTGTGCAAGTGAAAGTTCAGATCCTCAATCCTGATTCTTACCTTCGGCCGGAGATGAACGCGACCGTGAAGTTCATTGCCAGTGAGGCGGCGGCCGCCACTTCCGGGTCCTCAGGGGTATTGGTGCCGGCCTCGGCAGTGCGCGAGCGCGGAGGAAAGAAGG
Source organism: Terriglobales bacterium (assembly GCA_024281115.1). GTDB lineage: Bacteria > Acidobacteriota > Terriglobia > Terriglobales > Acidobacteriaceae > JAMXLI01. The sequence continues at coordinate 58,885 of JAMXLI010000006.1, forward strand.
TGGTGCTGGTTGCGTTCGGGGGAAAAGCGGTAGAGCGCGAAGTGCGCGTTCTGGCGCAGCGCAGCAACGGCACCCTGGTTGACGGGTTGACCGGCGGCGAAGATGTGATCACCGCGGGCCCCGCCGATTTGAAGGACGGAGAAAAGATCAAGGTGAAGGGACAGTCATGAGCACCCAGGCAGTGACCACCACTAAGCAGGTTGTGCAGGTGCGGAACGTCAGCAAAGTATTCCGGCGCGATGCTTTCGAGGTGAAAGCGCTGGAAGACGTTTCCCTCAATATTGCCGAGGGCGAGTTTTTGGCCCTGATGGGCCCCTCGGGCTCAGGCAAGACGACGCTGCTGAACATGATCGCCGCCATCGACCGTCCCACCAGCGGCGAACTGCTGGTGATGGGTCAGAACATCTTCCAGCTGAGCGACAAGCAGACGGCGCACTGGCGCAACGAGCACATCGGGTACGTATTCCAGACGTTCAACCTGATTCCGGTGCTGACCGCGTTTGAAAACGTCGAGTTGCCGCTCCTGCTCAGCAAGCTCACGCAGCAGCAGCGCCGGGACCACGTGATGACGGCGCTGCGGCTGGTGGGACTGGAAGAGCGCGTGAATCATCTCCCGAAGCAGCTATCCGGAGGCCAGGAGCAGCGGGTCGCAATCGCGCGCGCCATTGTAAGCGATCCCACGCTGGTGCTGGCAGACGAGCCCACCGGCGACCTGGACAGCCACTCCGCTACCGAAATCCTCGAGATTCTGAAACGCCTGAACGAGAGCTTTAAAAAAACAGTGGTGATGGTGACGCACGATCCCCACGCGGCGGCTTACGCGCACACCACCCGCCACCTGGAAAAGGGCATGCTGCTGCCGCAATAGCGGCCCAGCCGTCCCTGTTCTCGGCCGCGGGCGGCGCGCCGCTCTCTCGGCAATGATTAAGGGCTAACCCGCACCTTCACGCGCGCCCCCTCGGGCAGCTTGCCGCCACCCACCAGCACGATCACGCCGTTGCTTACCACGCCGTCCACTTCGCCGGCCGCACCGGCGCCGCCCAGGCCGGGAGTCGAGGAGGGGAACTGCTTGGCGAATTCCTGCTCGTTCACCGCTTTCGCGAAGCGGTCATCCAGAGTCTGGCCCCCTTTCGACATGGTTGCGATGATGGAATCGAGCGCGGACACCCGTTCGGGAAGTGGCGGGTGGGTGGAGCCCCAGAGTCCCAGGGCGCGCTTGTTGTCCGGGACCTCGGAGGCCTTGGCCAGAACCTGCAGGAAATCGCGAAGTCCGGCGGGATCGTAGCCCGCCTTGGCCGAGTATTGCAGCCCGTTGCGATCGGCTTCCAGTTCCTTATCGCGGCTGTAGCGCAGGGTGAGGGCCCGGGTAACGATTTCGCCGGCCAGATTCACCAGTTCCGCTCCGGCGGGAATGTGCGAGGCGGCCTCGGTCTTGGCAAATTGCGAACTCTTTTGCGTGCGCACCTCTTTTTCCAGGTGGCGTCCGTCCACGTGGGCAATCTCGTGGCCCAGCACGCCCGCCAATTGGGCCTCGCTGCTCATGTTAATCAAGGCGCCGCGAGTGACGAACACGTAGCCGCCGGGCATGGACATGGCGGTGACGGCGTCGCTGTCGAGAATGGCAAAGTGGTAGGTGACGTCGCGCGGCGCCTGCCGCGCCACCGCGTTGCCCACCAGGTTGACGTAACGCACCATGTCGGGATTCTGATACAGGCCGAAAATGTTGATCAGCTTAGCCGCCGAAGCTTCCCCGATGGTGGACTCCTGCGCCGGCGACCAGACCTGGTAGATGTCGTAGCCCTGCTTGATTTTTTTCGCCTTGTTGATGAGGCCGCCCAGCTGCGCGTAGGAAGAACCGGCCATGGCCGCCAGCACGAGGAACATTAAAAGAAGTTTGCGCATGATGGTCGCTCCTATTGTTTGCTCGCCGGGGTGGAAGCCTGCTTGGGCGCGGCTTGCTGGTTGAGCTTGCCTTCCTGGAGAAATGTGGACAGCTCGGAGGAATCCACCCGATAGCGGGCCACCTCCTCAGCTTTGAGGGTATCGCCCGTGCCTGCCGGCGAATTCAGCGCGGCCTTCTGCACCTGCCCATTGGGATCGAGGCCATTGAAGCCGAGCGTGGCCGAGTCCTTGGACTGGCGCGACGATTTGAGGTTCAGTGATCCGCCAAACAGCGGCTGCGGCTTGTCGTTGGCGGCTGCCGGTTTGGGCTTGTCTTTATCCTTGTCCTTGTCGCTTTTCTTCTTGTTCTTATCCTGGCCCTGGGCGGCAGGTGGCTGCTGTTGCTGCTGGACAGCAGCCAGACCGGCCAGGCAGAGCGTGGCCGCAAACGCGGCCGTGAGCATTGCGAGACGCATCGTTTGTCCTCCGGAAGACGGCATAGTAACTCAGTCGGCGTGCGTGTTGTTAAGCACGGGAACCGGTTCGGCGGGTGTTTCCGCCGGCTTCAATCCGCGTAATTCGAAAACCGTGGTTTCGGTGGTTTTGCCCTTGACCTTGACCCCGCCCAGCAGACGCACTTCGGCTTCCTCGCCCAACAGGTC
>JAMXLI010000007.1 GCA_024281115.1 Terriglobales bacterium
GCCGGCCGAGTTCGCGCAGAACATCGCTGATGAGCACCTGCGCAGCTCAGTAACTCGCTTTACGCAGGCCTACGAGCGCGCCCGCTTCGCTGATTCCCCCCCCGATGCAGAACATCTCGGCGAAATCTACGCGGAAATCGAACAGTAAAGAATAGGTTTCCCACGAGCGGCAGATCGGGCCGCGGCACCTGCCCGCCCGCGCGGCGAATGCTAAAATCGATAGATTCCATGCCATTGAACGAGTCCTCCATAGCAGTTCCAGCCGTACCGCCCGCCAGCGTGACCAAGCCCGTGAAGGTGGGCTTTGTCAGCCTGGGTTGTCCCAAGAACCTGGTGGACAGTGAGGTCATGATGGGTCTGCTGGCGCACTCGGGTGCCGAGATCACGGCGCGAGCCGAGGATGCCGACGTCATCGTGGTCAACACCTGCTCGTTCATCGATTCCGCCAAGCGGGAATCCGTGGATGCCATCCTGGAAATGGCGCAGCACAAGGTGTCCGGCCGGGCGCGCACGCTGGTAGTCGCGGGCTGCCTGGTTGAACGCTATCGCGAAGAAATCCGCAAAAACATCCCGGAAGTAGACGCGGTGGTGGGCACCGGCGAGTTGGAGCAGGTCCTGGCGGCCGCCGGGGTGAAGCCCGCGCCGCGACCGGCCTCGCCTTTCCCTATCCTGGGTTCCCGGCCGGAAGCCCAGGCGCGAGCCCAACAGGGACGATTCGCGCGGGAAAACTGGGACGGCGCCATCGCCGACTTGCCGAACTATCTTTACGATGAAAACACGCCCCGGCTGCTGGCGACCGCCGCCCACTCCGCCTACATCAAGATCGCTGAAGGCTGCGATCATCCCTGCAGCTTCTGCATCATTCCGCAACTGCGCGGCCGCTTCCGCTCGCGGCGTTTCGAGTCGGTCGTGGCGGAAGCCGAAAACCTCGCCCGGCGCGGCGTGCGCGAGATCACGCTCATTGGCCAGGACACCACCTGCTACGGCGAGGACCTCCACCTGCAGGATGGCCTGGCCCTGCTGCTCGAGCAGCTCGCGCACGTTTCCGGACTGCGCTGGGTGCGCTTCCTCTACGCCTACCCCAACAAGATCACCCGCCGCCTGCTGGAAACCATCGCAGCGCACGAAACTCTCTGTCCGTACCTTGACGTGCCGCTGCAACACGCCTCCGCCTCCGTTCTCAAGCGCATGAAGCGCGGCGGCAGCGGCGAGCTCTTCTTACGTAGCCTGGAGGAAATGCGCGCCACGATTCCCGGCGTGACCCTGCGCACCTCCTTCATCGTCGGCTTTCCTGGCGAAACCGAGCGCGAGTTCCAGGAACTGTGCGAATTCGTGCGCCAAGCCGAGTTCGACTGGATGGGAGCCTTCGGATACTCCGACGAAGAGGGTTCACCCTCCCATGCCTTGCCCGGCAAGCTTTCACCGAGGGAAATCGAGCGCCGCCGCAAGCACCTCATGGCGCTCCAGCGCCAGATCAGCCGCCGAAAGAAAAAAGGCCTGGTGGGTCGCGAATTCGACCTTCTCCTGGAGGGACCGTCTTCCGAGACCGACCTGCTGCTGGAAGGCCGCACTTGCATGCACGCGCCGGAAATCGACGGTAAGGTCCTGGTCAACGACGTCGGCGAGCGCTCGGACGTGCGCGCGGGCGAGTTCTATCGTTGCCAGATCACGGAAGCACACGACTACGACCTGGTGGCGCGCCTCGTCGGTTAGTGGTTTCGCTCCTCCTCCGCAGCGCCAATTCCCTGCTTCCTCTCCCCTGCGGCGCATCACATAGAATGGTGGAACCATGGGGCATAAACAGAGTCTGCGCTGCCCGACTTGCAAGAAGCTGGTCCTCCGCAGCGAGCCCGAGTTTCCTTTCTGCAGTGAACGGTGCCGCTTGATTGACCTGGGCAAGTGGGCCAGTGGCGGCTACGTTATCTCTACCCCGATCACCGATCCGGAGCGCCTGGAACATTCTCCTGGCGAAGAACACCAGCAGGAGGGCGGGCACGAGCGCAAGCGCCCCAACTGAGCGGAAAGCGGCGCCCGCCGGCCGCACAGCCCGGGCAGTGGCGACTTTCCTGGGCATCGGATACCTGCGGCCTGGGCCCGGAACCTGGGCCTCGGCAGCCACCGTGTTGCTGTGGGTGCTGGTCGGGAGCCGCCTGCGCGATTTCTGGCAGGTTCCCGGCATTCTGCTGCTGGCGGGCATGGCAGTTGCGGCCGGAATCCCGGCGGCCACCTCGGTGGCACGCGCTGCGGGAATCGAAGATCCCAGCTTCGTAGTGATTGACGAGGTGGCGGGTCAGTTGCTCGCGCTGGTGGGTGCGCCCCTGCGATGGAAATCTCAGCTAGCGGGTTTTATACTTTTTCGGGCTTTCGACATCCTGAAGCCCCCGCCATTGCGTCTTCTGGAACGGCTTCCCGACGGAACCGGGATCGTAGTGGACGACCTGGGAGCAGGGGTCTACGCCCTGGCTGTGTTGCACTTGCTGTTGCACTACGGCGTGTTGCGCTGATGCGTTGCACCGCCGCGAGTATGGAGTGATGGGGATTTCGGACCGCCTGCTGGGCAAGAAGAACGTGAATGGCCGGCCGCGCATTGACGCGGTCCAGCCCCCCGCTGCGCTCGCCGGGGGAGAAGTCCGGATCGTGGGCAGCGGCCTGCGCCCGCCCGAGCTGCGCCGCCCCCGCGTCCATTTCGGAGAAGTGGAAGGGGCGGTGGTCATCAGCTCTGATGATTTCCTCGTCGCCCGGGTCCCTGAAGGCGCGATGACCGGGCCGGTCGTAGTGGCCACCAACGGCCAGGTGAGCAATCCCCACGAGGTGAAGGTGGCGGTGCCCATCGCCGAAAACCTTCATCCCGTCACCAATCCCGCGCTGGATGTTGAAGGCAACATTTACGTCACGTTTTCCGGCTCGCGCGGGCAAAAAGTGCCCGTCGCTATCTACAAGATTGACACCAATTACACCGTCAAGCCGTTCCTCGCGGAGATGATGAATCCGACCGCCATCGCCTTTGATCGGGAAGGTGAAATGTACGTCTCCTCGCGCTACGACGGTACGGTCTACAAGGTGGCGCCGAATGGCACCATGTCCGCCTATGCCGAAGGGATGGGCGTGGCCACCGGCATCGCTTTCGATCGCGAGGAGAATCTGTATGTAGGCGATCGCAGCGGCACGGTGTTCAAGATTGCGCGCGACCGCCAGATTTTCGTTTTCGCCACCCTGGAGCCAAGCGTCTCCGCCTACCACCTGGCCTTCAACCGGCATGGCGACCTCTACGTCACCGGCCCGACAACTTCCAGTTTCGACGCGATTTACCTGATTACTCCTCAAGGGGAAGTTTCTGTTTTTTATCGCGGTCTCGGCCGCCCTCAGGGCCTCGCCTTCGATGCGGAAAACAACCTCTACGTCGCAGCCTCGCTGGGCGGAAAACGCGGGGTCGTGAAAATCACTCCCGACAAGCGCGTGTCGCTCGAGGTGGCGGGACACGGCCTGGTCGGTCTGGCCTTCGCCCCGGGACGCTCGGCCGTCCTGGCCACCACCAATGCCATTCACCACCTCTCCTGGGGCATCCAGGGCCGGTCCTTGAACGAATAGCCTCCAGCTCCCCTGAATAGGAGCGCGACCCCCTGATTTACACTGTCCCTCGTGGATGCCGAGATCATTGCTATCGGCTCGGAGCTGTTAACTCCTTACCGACAGGACACGAATTCGCTTTACCTCACGGAGCAGTTGAACCAGCTGGGCGTAGAGGTGACTTTCAAGGATGTTGTCGGCGACAAACTCGAGCACCTGAAACAGGTGGTGCAGACTGCGCTGGGGCGCGCCGACATCATCATGCTGATGGGTGGATTGGGGCCCACCGAGGACGACCTGACTCGCGAGGCCGTCTCCGCGGCCTTGGAAGCGCCGCTGGTGCGCGACCCGCAGCAGGTGGAAGCGTTGCAGAAGCGTTTTGCCCAGCGTGGCCTACCCATGTCGGACAATAACTTGAAGCAGGCTGACGTCATCGCCGGCGCCACCGTTTTGCCCAACCGGAACGGTTCGGCGCCGGGACAGTGGATTGCGGGCACCTACGACGGCCGCGAAAAGACGCTGCTGCTCCTTCCCGGGCCCCCGCACGAGTTGCAGCCTCTGTTCGAAGAGCAATGCCTGGAACGGCTGCGGATGCGGCTGCCGCCGCAGTTTATTGCCACTCGCCAGCTCAAGGTGGCGATGATGCCGGAATCGCAGTGCGATGCCCGGATCGCCCCCATTTACGCCAAGTATCCTTTGGTGCAAACCACCATCCTGGCGCATGGCGGCGAAATCCAGATCCACCTGCGCTCGCGCGCCGCTTCCGCCCAGGCAGCGCAGCAGCGCGTGGATCAACTGGCGGAGGAAATCGAGGAAGAACTCGATGACGCCATCTTCTCGCGCCAGGGTGAATCGCTGGAACAGATTGTGGGCTATTACCTGCAGATGCGCTCTGCCACCCTGGCCGTCGCCGAGTCCTGCACCGGCGGGCTGATCGGAGAGCGGTTGACCTCGGTCAGTGGCAGCTCACGGTATTTTGCCGGCGGCGCGCTGGTCTATTCCAACGAGATGAAGACCAAGCTGGCCGAGGTTCCCAAGAAGCTGATCCAGGAGCACGGGGCGGTGAGCGCGGAAGTCGCCCTGGCCATGGCCGAGGGCATCCGCAAGCGCTGTGGGGCCACCTGGGGCCTGGCCGTCACCGGCATCGCCGGCCCGACCGGCGGCACGCCCGAGAAACCGGTGGGCCTGGTCTACCACGCCGTCTCCAACGGCGAGGCTTCCGACGTGGTGGAGCGCCGCTTCCCCGGGGATCGCGAGCGCGTGCGCCGCTGGGCCTCCCAGCAGGCCCTTGACCTGCTGCGCCGCAAGCTCATGTAGCCGTCGCGCATTGCCGCACCCGACCGGCTTCCTGTAGAATCGAGAATCGCTCAACCGAATCTAATGCCATTATGAAAGCCGCCATTCATCCCGACTACCACGAGGTGCGCGTGCACTGCGCGTGCGGCCAGACGTTTACTACCCGCTCCACGCATCGCGGCGACATCCACGTGGAAATCTGTTCCTCGTGCCATCCCTTCTTCACCGGCAAGCAGAAGCTGGTGGATACGGCCGGCCGGGTGGAACGCTTCCGCCGCAAGTACGCCAACGTGGGCCAGCAGGCGAAAAAGAAACAGGGTTCCTAGGCCGGAACCCGGAAATGGAAAGGCCTCGCAATGGCGAGGCCTTTTGCTTTCCCGGTCGCGAGCGGCTCTAGGCTGCCTGCGACCGCCCGGCGATGGCTTCGAGTTGCCGAATGTGGTTGATATCGTGGCCGGCCATGGTCTCCACGATCACGCCCAGGGTATGTTCCCCCCGTTCGGGATGGGTGACGGGCTTGGCCAGGGTTTGCGGCGTGAGTGAGCCAATCAGGGCCAGGTTCCAGTCGCGCAGCGCACGGAACACGCCCAACGCCGCTTGCACGTCGTAGTTCCGGTATGTGCGCGCCCACTTCTCCTGGTCAAAGGGCTGCATAACGTGATGGTCCTCGGCCAGACCCTGCCGCAACCGAAACGCGAAGGCAATCTCGCAATCGGCAAGATGGCAAACGATTTCCCGCGCGTTCCACTTTCCCGGCGCGGGGGCCTGCTCGCTGCGTTCTTTGCCCAGCGTTTCGATCAATTTCTGCAGTTGCCGGGCGGTGCCGGCAATCACCTCCGCAGGGTCACGGTTTTCCAGAAAACGCGCATAGGGATTCATCTCTAGCTCCGCGTGATTCAAATTTCCAGTTCTTAGATTGCCCGCCGCGCGTTGCGCCGCAAATATTCTTCCGGGTTTTGGCCCCGGCCGAACCGGCTGCGCCTGGTGGGCTAAAATAACCACGATGCACAAGTACTGGGACAATACGGGGCGCGTGCCTCCTCCTACGTCCGCCGGAGCGCGGGTCCCGGGCAGCGTCTCGTTCGGTGGGGTTCACATTCGGCCAGCGACGGTGCTTGCACCCATGTCCGGTATCACGGATACCGTTTTTCGGCGTTTTATCCGCGCTCTAGGCGGCTGTGGCCTGATGATGACCGAGTTTACCTCTGCCGACGGCGTGTTGCGCGACCGCCGGGTGGTGGGTCGGTATCTGCAGTTTTACGCCGATGAGCACCCCATCTCTGCGCAACTGTTCGGAAGCGACCCCGCCGTGCTCGCCGACGCGGCGCGGCTGTGCGAAGACCTGGGGTTCGACCTGGTGGATCTGAACCTGGGCTGCCCCGCCAAGAAGGTAGTCAAATGCAATGGCGGTTCGGGGCTGCTCCGCGATCTGCCCGCCATCGGGCGCATATTTCGCGCGGTGCGCGCGGCGGTCCGGATTCCCTTCACCGTCAAGTTTCGCGCCGGCTGGAGCGAGCAGGAAATCGTGTGCGTGGAGCTGGCGCGTATGGCCGAAGACTGCGGGTTGGCCGCCGTGGCGCTGCACGCACGCACGCGGGAGCAGGGCTACAGCGGGTTCGCGCGCTGGGAGTGGATTGCCGCGGTCAAGGCCGCGGTCCGGATCCCGGTCGTCGGCAACGGCGATATTCGCCGGCCGGAAGACGCCGCGGCCATGGTGGGGCAGACTGGCTGCGATGCCGTGATGATCGGCCGGACGGCCGCCTCAAATCCCTGGATCTTCCGCCAGATCGCAGAGTATTCCGCCCGGGGCTGCTACGAGGAACCTGGCGAGGCCGACCGTTACAGCATGATTCGCACTTACTTCGAAATGCTGATTGCCGAAGAGACCCCTGGGGCCATAGGCAAGATGAAGCAATTCGTTTCCTGGTTCACGCATGGGGTGCCCAACAGCAGCGGACTGCGCAAGGCAGTCTACGAAGCGCGCTCCGAGCGTGAGGTCCTGGAGCGGGTGACCGCTTTCTTTGAAGGAAATGCCCTGCCCGCTGCCGCCCACGCTGCGAGCCTTTCCGCCGTGCTCTCCTGACCGGAAAATCGGCCCGGCTTATGATCGCGGTACAACCTTGCCTTCCCGCATCTGGAGGTACGTCCAGGCCACGTCGGGATCATGGGTGAAGGCCACCAGCCAATTCCCCGGAATCGCCGCCTGGTAAAACGCTTTGCGGCTTTCGATGCTTTCCAGCGGAAACAAGTCAAAGGCCATGACCCAGGTCAGGGCCAGGTGAGCGGTGGTGGGAATCAGGTCGGAGATGTAGCAGGCGGTCTCGCCCCCACTGCGCACTACAACGGCCTGCATATGGCGGGTATGCCCGGGAAAAACCTGCACCGAGATCCCGGGAACAATCTCGCGGTCACCGCGCACTAACCGCATCTGGCCGGAGCGTACCAGCGGATCGTAGTTGTCGCTGATGTAACTGACGCGGTCGCGCTCGCGTTGTTCCTGGGCATACTGCCATTCGCCTTCCTGCACGTAATAGGTGGCGTTGGGAAATGTGGGAACGATTTCGCCGTTCCGATTCACCGTATTCCAGCCGCAGTGGTCGAAGTGCAGGTGCGTGTTGATGACCACGTCAATGTCTTCGGGACGCACGCCGCCGGACGCCAGATTGTTCAGCAGTCCGGCAGGCTGGGCGTAGATGCGCGCCATCTTTTCGGGCAGTTTGTTTCCCATCCCGGTCTCAATGAGCACCGTGTGCCGTCCGGTGCGTACCAGCAGCGAATTCAGGCCGGCGGAGACGCGGTTCGACTCGTCGGCCGGAAGCTTGCGCTCCCACAGCACCTTGGGCACTACCCCGAAGAACGCACCCCCATCCAGGAAGTAGTTGCCGTCGGTGAAGTGGGTCAACTGGAAGTCGCCGAGCGTTCGTTGCGGCACGCGCGCGCCTCTCTCCGCCCTACTCTACTGCCCGGCCGCGCGGCCCAGGTTGCGCTCAAAGTGGTCCAGCACCAGGTGGTAGAGGTGCATCTGGTCGGCGGGCGCGCTGATCCCGTGCGTCTTGCCCGGGTAGATCATGAAGTCGAACTGTTTGCCGGCATCGATCAGCGCCTGCACCATCTGCACCGAGTTCTGGAAATGGACGTTATCGTCACCGGTCCCGTGCACCAGCAGCAGCCGGCCTTTCAAATCGGCAGCGTTATGTACGGGAGAGCTGGCGCGATACCCTTCGGCATTGTCCTTGGGCAATCCCATGTAGCGCTCCGTATAGATGGAGTCGTAATTCAACCAATTGGTGACCGGCGCGCCCGCCACCCCGGCGCGGAACCGGTCGGAATGGGTGAGAGCGTAAAGCGTCATGTAACCGCCGTAGCTCCAGCCCCACCATCCCAGTCGATTGCGATCCAGCACAGGGTAAGCCTGCAGCGCCTGGTCCAGCGCGGCGAGCTGATCTTTCAGTTCGGTGTCGCCAAAATGGTGGCGCAGAACGGCGGTAAACTTCTGGCCGCGCCCTGCCATCCCGCGGTTATCCACCACCAGCGTGGCAAAACCGTGTTGCGCCAGCAGATGGGTAAACAAAGTCCCGCCGCCGCCAAAGCTGTTGGTGACCTCTTGCGCGCCGGGTCCGCCATAAGGATTCATCAGCAGAGGAACCGATCCTGGGGCGGCATTCGTGGCGTTGGGCGGCAGGTACAGGGTTCCGTGCAGCAGGGTGCCGTCCTCAGCCTTGAACTCCACGAATTTAGGGACCACAAGGTTGTAGGCGTCGAGGCTCTGCGAGTGCCATATGAATCGGCAGTCGCTCCCCATTTTGCAGAAAGAGATGTTAGCCGGCGTAGTCAGGTCGGAAAAACGGTCCACGTACGCCTTGCCGTTCGGCGAGAGCGACACCGTGTGGGTTCCATCCGCGCGAGTTAAGCGGTGCACCTCGCCGCCACCGAGCGGAACACTGTAGAGCTGGCGATCGAGCACCTGGTCGCGGTTGGCGACGAAGTACACGAGCCCGGCAGCCTCATCCACGCCTTCGACGCCAAAGACCTCGTATTCTCCCTTCTCCAACTGGCGTTCCAGCTTCGCGTCCGCGGCCAGTGGATTGCCCTTGTCGAAGCTATAAACGTAAAGATGCGTGTAGCCGTCGCGCCAACTCGACCACAGGAAGCGGTCCGCGGACTTCAATATCTGGAAATCGTCGCTCACCGGCACCCAGTTCGGGCTGGTCTCTTCCAGGACGCGCCGCGAGCGCCCGGAACCAGCCTCAACCAAGTACAGGTCCAGCTTGTCTTGCGCCCGGTTCAGCACCTGGGCATAGATGATTCCGTCGCGCACCCAACCGAAGCGAGGTATGTAAACGTCCGAATCTTTGCCCAGCGCGATCCACTTGACCTTCCCCCCGTTCGCGTCCACCACGCCCAGTTTGACTTCGGGGTTAGGGTCGCCGGCCTTGGGGTACTTTTCCGCGTCCACCGGAGGATGCGTCTCCATCAGGTTGGTCAGGGGATACGTGGGTACGCGGGCTTCGTTCATCTGCAGGAAAACGATCTGCTTGCCATTCGGAGACCAGAAGTAGTTGCTGCGCACTCCCAGCTCCTCCGCATACACCCAATCCACTTCCCCGTTCAGAATGTTTTCGTCGTCGTGCGGCGACTGGGTCAACTGGCGCTCGCCCTGTGCATCGATGGCATGCACAAACAGGTTGTGGTGGCGAACAAAGGCCAGCCGCTTGCCGTCGGGAGAAAATTTCGGGTCTTCGCTGGGTTCGGATGAGCTGGTCAAGGCCACGGCGGTGCCGTTGGCGAGCGAGTAGTACCAGAGCTGCCCCACCGAATCGAAGACCAGGTGCTTGGAGTCGGGCGCCCATTCATAGGCCGCCACGGAATAGCGCTGCACGCGCTCCTTTTCGCGCTCGCTCTTCATTTTGCTGAGCGGCGGCGCCAGCGTTGCCAGCTTGTCCTCGCTCACCAGGATGGACTTCTCGCCCGTGGCAGTGTCCACGTACCACAGCGCGCCGTGCTCGCCGCTGGCATCGCGCTGTACGAACGAGAGCTTGCTGTTATCGGGGCTCCAGGCGAAGGTCTGGGGCAGCCGCCCGGTCAATCCCCCCGGACGAAATATCTCTTCGATGGTGAGCGTCTGCTGATCGCTTGAGCCGTGGCCGGTCTGCGCCCCTCCCGTACCCGCGAGAAGCGCGGGCAGGACTGCTAAGACAGCGAGAATGCGTTTCACGTGTGTAGGGGTTTCACTTTCCGCCCCGGTGCGGGGCAGAAAAGTGTACACCGGCGCTTGCCGGAAGGAATTGCGCCATGGATTCCGGACCAGCTCGGCGCTCGGCCGCAGTCGGCTTATCGCACCTGCGGATTGGGGGTGGAGGCGTGCGCCACGATCCACCACTGGCCCTTCACGTTCTTCACCACGATGAGGTAGTTGCCTTCCACCACCCGGGTGCGCAACGTGACGTTGTAGGCGCCACTTTCATAGCCCACGGCGCCCGAGCGCTCTGACTTGAGGCTATGCACAACGTAATCGTGCGCTCCGTTCGTGATTGATTTCTGCAGCAAGGCCTGGATGGACTCGCGCCCGTGCATCGTGCCGTCCCACCTCATCAGCACCGCGTCGGGAGCGTACAACGCGGCCACCTTTTCGGCATGCCCGGCATTGAACTCCCTGACCCAGGCGCTGCGCAGGTTATCCATAGCGGCGCTGAAGTCTCCCTGGGTTTCCGAGGGAGATCCCGCCGCCTTCCGCGTCGGCTGCTTCCTCTGGGCGTGCGCTGCATTGCCAAGACCAACACCAGATAGGAGCAAGGCAATGCCGAGGCTGGCCACCACCCGACGTGTAAACAAGACCGGCACACTCATTTCCCGCTCGCAACCCCGGCGGAACAGCGCCCGCTCTTCACCGTTGAGGAGGAGAGGCCGGCGGCGGCGGCGATGGCGTATTGCCCGGCGCTCCCGACGCTCCTGCGCCCGTGGCAGGCGGATTCGCTGAGCTATTGCCGGCGGGGGCGGGCGTGAAGGTTCCCCCGCCGCTGCCGCCATTGTACGCGGGCGCGCCTCCCGCGGCGGGTTCGGAGCCCGGCACAGCCCCGTTGCCGATAGCGTTGCCGGTCACAACCATATCCACGCGGCGATTGAGCTGACGGCCTTGTGCGGTGGCGTTCGAGGCGATCGGATTGTTCTTGCCGAAGCCTTGCGCGCTCGTGTTGCTGAGCGGCACCCCCTGGCTGACCAGGTAATCCCGGACCGCTCCTGCGCGCTGCTCCGACAGGCGCTGGTTGTAGGCATCGCTGCCCACGTTGTCGGTGAAACCTTCAATCTGCAAGCGCAGGTCGGGATACGCCAGGATGATGCCGGCCACCTTGGCCAGGCGCTCGCGAGCGGCCGGCTTGAGCGTGTACTTGCCGAAATCAAAAAGCACGTCGGGCATGGTCGCAATCACGCCCTGTGCCGTTTGTCGCGTCTGCAGCACCTGGCTGAGTTGCTGGGTCAAGCGCGCGCGCATCTGGTCGCGTTCCTGCTGGGCGCGCTGCGCCTCGGCTTGCGCGGCTTGTTGCTGCGCCAATGCGGCCTGGCGTGCCGCCTCCGCCTGCTGCCTTTGCTGATCGGCCAGTTGTTGCTGGCGGCGCGCCTCTTCGGCGGCGGCTTCGGCCTGCTGCCGCGTCTGCTCCGCCTGCAGTCGGGCCTGCTCGGCTGCCTGGCGTTCAGCTTCAGCCTGCTGGCGCTGTTCCTGCTCGCGCCGCGCCTGCTCCTCGGCTTGCTGGGCGCGTTGTTGCTGGGCGCGTTCCCGCGCCTCTTGCTCCTCCTGCTCACGGCGGCGGATGGTCAGCAGGCGCGCATCTTCGGCCGCCTCCGTGGCCCCTCGCGAAACGGTTCCAATCGGCGTCTTGCCCTGCTTGCGGCGATAGTAGTCTTCCGCCTGCGCTAGCAGCTTCTCCGCCTTGGCCAGCGTATCGGGGGCGTACCGGTCAGCCTGGGTGGCCCGCGCGATGGCGACCGCATTCCTCGCCTGCAGCAGCTCCAGGGGGGTTTTGGGATCGGCCGTGGTGCCCGGCAATTGGGTCACGGGGATGGCTACGGTGTACTGGCCGCGCTGCACGGCCTCGAACTTGGCGTCAATCGGCACCTCAAAACCTTTGGTGTCGGACCGCATCACGTTTTCCAGGACCACCAGGTTGCTGGGCCGAGTGACGGCGAAATACGGCTCCGCCGTCACGATCATGCCGAAGGATTGCAAATCGGTGGTGACCTTCAGGTGGGCTTTGCCGTCATCGAGAACGAGCTCGCCCAGGTTGCTGGCGCGTCCCTCGGGCGTGATCGCCCACAGCACATAGGTGAGGTATTCGGGACCAAAATCGCGCGCCGGACGCACGTGCTCGAAACTGGCATCCACCGCCAGGCGCCCGCCCTTGCCTTCTACCTGGGCGTGGCCCTTGCCTTGCGCCATCAGCTCCGTGCCGCGGAAGTCCACCCGGGTCTCGCCTCCGCGATGGCGGTAGTTGATCGCCTTGGTGGTTCGCGCCACTACGGTGACGTGGTAGGTCGGGACAGGGCCATTCTGGTTGGCGGGCGCATTCTGGTCCGACGCAGCCGCTTCTCCCTGCTGGCCGGCGGTGTTCGGGTCTGTGGAGGCTGGTTCCTGCGCGACCGCGACGGCCATACTCAGCACTGCGGCAAACAAAAGAGCGGCAAGCGTCTTCATGGCGGAACCCCCAGAATTGTTATGGAAGCGAACCTATGTTGGATGGAGCTTGGCCGCGGTTGGGTTGACCGGCAGAATACAAACGTGAACCCCTGAGACGCCCCGGCGCCTCTTTACACCGGCTGCGGCAGACCTCCGGCGCTGATCATGCGCAGTTTGGGGTCGTTTTCCGTCAGGTCGAGCAGCTCGCGCGTGATGCGGTCGTCAATCTCGGCTGCCTTGTCCGTTTCCACGGGATAGCGGACCACGATCTCCAGCCCGTTCGGGGTAAAGCGTAAGCGGCTTTCCGGTCCCAGCGCGTGCACCGAGAGGGGACTCAGCGCCCGTTCCATGCTGCGCCGCTGGTGTTCCATGGTTTCCTGGTAGTCGGCGTAAATGTGTTTGACCACCTGCAGCACCCGCGCCTCGACGGCGTGGTAGTCAGCCTCGGGGGCGATGCGCAGCGTGATTTCGTGCCAGCCGAACTTGGTCCCGGGAATCTGCTTGAACAGCCCGGCGTTGGCCTGGAACACCACGGCATTGGAGAACACGACCACGCGTCCGGTGGGGCGCGGGCCGGCCCCGGCATCCATTACCTCCATCAGGTGCAAGCGCACCAGGCCAATATCCACCACGTCGCCGGTGACTCCGGCGATCTGGACCCGGTCGCCCACCCGTACACCATATTTGCCGATGAGGAAGAAATATCCCGCCACCGATAGGATCACGTTTTGCAGCGCCACGGCGATACCCGCGGTCAGCAGGCCGGCGAAAGTCGCCAGGGAGCCGAGTTCGCTGGCGAAGGCTACAGCCAGGATCATCGCGATCAGGAACCACACCACGATCCGCCGCAGCAGCAGGAACTGGTAGCGCCGGCGCACATCGTGGACGTAGCGGAAAGTGGCCTTGCGCCACAGCTCGGAGACGCCCAGCACCAGCGCGATGATGACGGCCAGCGCCGCCAGGCGGAGCACCAGCCCTTTCCATTCGGCTGTGTACTGCGATTTGACCGCGTCGCGCCAGTTGGAAAGGCTCCGTTTGTACAAGTTCAGCAGAATTCCCTGTTTCGCCAGGGGCAGCACGCTCGCCGAGATTTGCTTGAAGCGCGCGGTCAGCGCGTCCATCTGCTTCTTCTGAGTGGCCAGGAGCTGCGGATCCTGCGTGTCGGCCTGATCGGCCAGTTGATCCCCCTGCTTGGCAAGCGCGCGCATGGTGGCGACCAGCGGCGTCATCAGCGCTTTCTGTGACCGCAGCATGTCGTCGGTCAATTCGGTGCTGGAATCCAGGGTGTTGAGCTTGCGCCGCAACGCCAGCAGGTCGGTGACCAACGACAGGATGCCGGAAGGTTCGGGTTCTACCTTGTTCGACAGGGCTATCGCGGAATTGGGGGCTTCCGTATCCCTCTGTTTCAGATTGGTGGCCGCGATCGGGACGGTGCGTGCCAGTTCCTCAATCTGCGATTGCAGCCCGCCTGAGCCTGCCCCGCTGGCGCCGCTGCCGCTGACAAACTCCATAATGTTGCGCAAGGCATCGCGGCGTGCCTGCCGCAGTTCCAACTCGCTCTGCACCTCTTCAATGGCCAGCTGCAGCGTTCGCCGCTTGCGTCCCGTCGCCGTGTCCAACTTCTGGCGCAGCGATTCCACTTCCTGCTGCGATTCGCGGACTTGTTGCTCTGCCTTGGATTCCAGGGAAATCAGGTTCTGGTAACGGTTGGCGGAGGCTCCTTGGTCGGGGCCGCTGGATTGCGCCAGGGTTCCTTCCGCCGCCAGGGCTTGTGCCCGCGCCCGCGCGAAATCAAACGCCAGCCGCACCACCTGGTCGGCAATTTCGCGGTCGTCGTTCAGGAAGAGGATGTCGCTGGGCTGGCGAGCGAGCTGCTGCTGGCGCGTGAGCTGGCGGTACCAGACAATCGTCTGGTTCAGGTAGCCGATGAGATCGGGTGGATTGGCCGGCGTCTCGTCCGCCCGCAGGCTCGGCCCGGAGATGCCCACGCAAAGAATCAGCAGGACCCCGGCCGTGCGCAGAAGTCCTTTCCTCCAGTTCTGCCCAGACATCTGCATCAAGCGACTCCACTGCGCCGCTCGCCGGCGCCACAGTTCGAACGCAATTTTCGGCCAGGGTGGTCTTTCCAGTCTAATCGAAGCCGCGGGCACATTGAGTGGAAAGCTTGATTCAGCGGCAAGGGTTGCTGCGAAATCGTGAATAGCGTGCAGTTTTGACATCCGCGTTGCACGCCACGTAGATTGCTGCTCGTCGCAGTACGTCTTGACCTTGCCCATCGCCAACACCGCCGTGCTCCTGATCGCGTGCCCCGACCACAAGGGCATCGTTGCCGCGGTCGCCGAGTTCGTGTTTTCCAACAACGCCAATATCGTGCACACGGACGAGCATACCGACCGCGATTCCGGCACCTTCCTCATGCGCCTGGAATTTGAGTTGGATGGTTTCAAGCTCGAGATGCCGGCTTTCGCCCGGGAATTTGCCCCCATCGCGGAGCGCTTCCAGATGCGCTGGCGGGTGGCGCTGGCCACGGCGCGCCAGCGCGTGTCCATCCTGCTCTCCCGGCAGGACCACTGCCTGGCCGACCTCCTGTACCGCCACCGGATGGGTGAGTTGAATTGCGACATACCACTGATCGTCAGCAACCATCCCGACAGCCAGGACCTCGCCGATTTCTACGGTTTGCCGTTCCATCATGTGCCGGTCATGCCCGACCGCAAGCAGGAGGCGGAGGCGACAACGATGCGGCTTCTGCGGGAAGCCAATATCGACCTCATTGTGCTGGCGCGCTACATGCAGATTCTCTCCACCGATTTCATCAATGCCTATCCCAATCGCATCATCAACATTCATCACTCGTTCTTGCCCGCCTTCATCGGAGCCAAGCCCTACCATCGCTCCTATGAACGCGGTGTCAAGCTGGTGGGAGCCACCAGCCACTACGTGACCGAGGTGCTCGACGAAGGCCCCATCATCGAGCAGGACATCGTTCGGGTCTCCCACCGCGACACGCTGGACAGCATGATTCGCAAGGGCCGCGACCTGGAGAAAGTCGTCCTGTCGCGCGCCGTGCGCTGGCACCTCCAGGACCGCATCCTGCTCTACGGAAACAAAACGGCGGTCTTCGATTGACCTAGGATCACCTTTCGCACCTGCAGGAACGCCGCCGGAATTGGAGTTCCGCGCTGGCATGTGCAAGACTCTGCACCCCGGCAACTCCAGGCCCTCGGTTTAAAGCCCCTAGCTCCATTCCCAACAGCAACTTAGCGTTTGGCTTAATGGGCGGAAAACTGCACCGTCAGGGACGGATGCCCATTACGGCTCACGCCCCGCCAGCGCGCGACCTGCGTCTTGACCTGCTCCGCGGCTACTTCTTTGTGGGCATGACCATCGAACACCTGCCCCCGCACCCGCTAAGTTCCTTGTTTCGGCAGACCTATGGCTTCATCTCGGTCGCTGAAGGCTTCGTGTTCGTCTCCGGCATGGTATTTGCGCTCGTCTACGGGAAAACTCTGCTTCGCCAGGGCGCGGGGGCAATGCGGAAGCGGGCGTTCGCGCGCGCGCGCGACATCTACCTGAATCACGCCGGCCTCTACACCGCTGTGCTCCTGGGCGGGAGCTATCTGGGGCACTCCTTTGGGGGAGACGTGACTGGCCTCTGGTGGCGCGGGCTGCTGCTCTTGTATCAACCCGGGCTTTTCTTCCTGTTGCCCATGTATTTCGTTTTCGTGCTGGCCGGGGCCTTTGCGCTGCAGCAGATGGCGGCCGGACGCGGCGCATGGGTCCTCTCAGGAAGCGTGGCTTTGTGGCTGGCCGCTCAATTCGGAGTAGGCGTGGCGCCGCTCGCCCCCTCCTGGTACCACCCCGGCGCATTCAACATCCTGGCGTGGCAAGTCTTGTTCTTCTCCGGCATGTACATTGGGCATCGCCGCTTACTGGGACAGTCGGTACTTCCGCGCTCTCGCGCCCTGCTGCTCGCATCGGCAGCGATCGCCGGAAGCTTGTTTCTTGTTCGCCACGATCCGGGGTTGCTGGGAAAAGCCGCCGCCTGGCGTGAGCAGGCGATGACGGCCTGGAAATACAGCTGCCATCCGTTGCGGATGCTCAATTTCGTTGCTATCGCTTGCCTGCTGGGCGCGCTTCCCGCTGCCGCGGGTGAACGCTGCACCCGCAGCCTGCCGGGACGGGCGCTAACCTTTGTGGGAGGCCATTCCCTCCCTGTGTTTGGCTGGTCGCTCGTGCTGACTTACGCGGCCATCGCCGCGCAGGCGCATTGGGCCGCGCTTCCAGGGTGGACGCAGGCTGTGCTGGCGGCCGCCTCCGCGGCCAGTCTGTTGCTCCCGGCATGGTTGCACGCCGAATTGCGGCGCGCGCCGGCGCGCCTTGCCCCATTACCCGCCGCTTACCGCGCAGCGGCCGCAGCGGGCGGCAACCTGTCTCATCAGTAGTGCGCGGATCCTGGAGCTGCTCTGAGACTTAGCGCGAGGCGCGCTCCTGGCCAGCATAGTAGCCAGTGCGGGTCCTGACCTGCAGCTTGTTGTAGCCCTTAGCTTTCGCTTCCACTTTGATGGAACGATATCCGCCCTGCGTCTGTGGGCGGGAGGGCCGGTATCCGATGGTGTATTGGTTGCGGATGTCGTGCGCCACTTCCTGCGTGATCGCATCCACTTCGCTCAAGTCCTTGGGGAAGTATGGGATACCACCGGTGCTGACCGCCATCTCGGTAAGCGCGCGCTTGGCGCGGCGTTGTTTTTCCCCACCGAGCAGGCCGACGGTGTAAACGGTGGGACCGTTTTCCGCTTGCAAGCGGTGCACCGCCTGTTCCAGCGACTCGCGGCTGGCGTTGTCTTCGCCATCGGTAACCACCAGAATCACCCGTTTTTCGAGCCGTGCGGCTTTTTTCAAGTGATCGGCGGAGGCTACCACAGCGTCATAGAGCGCCGTGCCGCCACGCGATTCAATCTTCTCCAACGCCTCTCGCAGCTGTGTGATGTTGGAAGTGAAGTCCTGGTCCAAGTAGTACTCGTCATTGAAGTTGACGATGAATACCTCGTCCTGGGGATTGCTGGAACGCACGAAGTTCAGCGCCGCCTGGTTGACCGCCGGGCGCTTGTCGCGCATGGAGCCGGAGTTATCGATCACAATGCCGACCGCTACCGGGATGTCCTCGCGCCGGAATGAGGTAATTGGCTGCGGCTGGCCGTCTTCGAAAACGGTGAACGCGGCCCGGTCGAGATTGGTGACCATCTTCTGGTGGGAGTCATAAACCGTCGCGTGCAGGACGACCTCTTCCACCTGCTTTCGGAAGACGAAAACGCCGTTGTTCTCGCCCTGCGGCGCTTGCCCCGAAGGCTGCCCCGATTGACCCTGCGCGGCGGGGCTGGCGGTGCTCGGGGGCGAAGTTTGCTGCGTGGGCGCGCTGCTCGGCGGGGCGCTGCTGGGTGGCGGCGTCGAGGATGGCGGCGGGGCGTTGTCCGGGGCATTCTGGGCCACGCCGACCCACGCCAGAATCACCAGAAGTAGAGGGAGAAGTAAGCTAAACCGATTATTCCGCAGGAGCATAGTACCCGGTCTTGGCATAGACGCGCAGTGGCGGCAACCCTCTGGGAGGAAGCAGTTTAACTTTGATTTTATGCCATTTGCCGTCGTGTGCCGGCTTGGTAGGACGGTATCCCAGCACGTACTGGTTGCGCAACTCGATGCCGATCTTCGTGGCTACGTCGCTCAATTCGTTGGGGTTATCAATCGTGAAGGTACGTCCCCCGGTCACATCGGTCACCTCGGCCAGCATAGCCGGGCCCATGCGCTCTTCCTCGGTCCGAGGCGACTGGTCAAACAAACCGATCGCGTAGATCTCAACATCGGCTTCTTTTACCAGCGACTTGATTTCGCCCTCGGTGTAGCGGCTATGGTTGTCGCCACCGTCGGAGATGATGAGCAAGGCCTTCTTCTGGTACTTGGCGTTGCGCATTTTGGCAATGCCAAGGTAAATGGCGTCCATCAAAGCGGTGCGGCCTTTGGAGAGCGTGGCCACCAGTTTTCCCTGGATGTCCTCGACCGAGTGCGTGAAATCGGCCAGCACCTCGGGCCGGTCAGAAAAAGTGACCATGAAGAATTCGTCTTGCGGATTGGCCGTTTTGAAGAACTCGACCACGGCTTCCTTGGAGCGGTCGAGCTTATTGCCCATGCTGCCGCTCATGTCGAAGATTACGCCCAGCGAGATGGGCGCATCTTCGCTGGAAAAATGGCGGATCTCCTGCGCCTGCTTGTCCTCGAACACGGCGAAGTTACGCTTGTCGAGCCCGGTGACCAGGCGGTTCATAGGATCCGTAATGGTTACCGGGACCAGAACCAGGTCAGTTTCCACCCGGAAGGGCTTGGTATGCGTGTTGAGAGCGGGATCCAGCGGTGCGGCTTTGGGCGCCTCCGGCTGTACGCGGGGCTGGATGTGCACGTCGTCGGAATTGGCGTTCTGGGCGCGCGCTGCCGGGGCGGCAAAACCGGCCACTAAGGCGAACAGAACAAGGAAAAGGCACGGTATCCGGGCGGGTCGGAAGCTCGATGCAGGCCGGAACACGTTCTTTGACCCCTGGCGCCCCGGGTAATCCGACCCCGGAAGGATGTGCGGGCCGGTTCGGAGCACCTTCGTTGAGCGCATACTACCATACTCCCGCGTCGCGGATGCGCGCCGCAAAATTGTTGCCGCATTGAAATAGATGACGGCCAGCCACATCACGGCTGCCTAATTTGGCCTTGCTACAATGCTCAATTCCGCACATGGCCACCGTGCTCCCCTTCCGCGCTCTGCGCTACGACCCAGCCCGCGTCGCGCTTGGGGATGTCGTGACGCAGCCCTACGACAAGATCACCCCCGAGATGCAGGATCGCTACTATGCCGCCAGCCCTTACAACCTGGTGAGGATCATCCTGGGGAAGGCCGAGTCGTCCGACGACAGCGCGTGCAACGTGTATTCGCGCGCTGCGCGCTGCTTTGCCGAATGGCGGCGTGCGGGCATCTTTCTGCAGGACCGCGAGCCCTCCATTTATGCCTACGCGCAGCGGTTCCAGGTTCCCGGCTTCCCGGGACAGCTCGCGCGAACCGGCTTCATTGCCCTGGGCGGGCTTGAGGACTACTCCACCGGCATCGTGTTCCGTCACGAGCAGACCCTGAGCAAACCCAAAGCCGACCGCCTGCAACTGTTGCGGGCCACGCGCGCCCATTTTGGGCAAATCTTCGTTTTGTATAGCGATCCCAAGCGCGAAATTGAGCTGCTCATGGGCGAAAGCCGCCGCCCCGAGATTGCCCTCACCGACGAATACGGGGTCTCCCACCAGGTGAGGCGCGTCTCCGACCCACGCACGATTGCGCTGGTGACCGCCAGGATGCGCGACAAAAAACTGATCATAGCGGACGGCCATCATCGCTACGAAACGGCGCTCGCCTACCGCAACGAGCGTCGCCAGGAAGCCGGTGCCACAGTTGACGGAGACTCCCATCCGACGCCCTATGACCTGGTGATGATGACGTTCGTGAACATGGATTCCGAAGGCCTCGTGATTTTGCCTACGCACCGCATTGTGCACGGGCTGCCCGCATTCGACGCGCAGGATTTCCTGCAAAGGTGCCATGAGCACTTCGAAGTCGAGCAGGTTTTTGGGGCCCTGGACGGCGGGCGGGCCACGAACCTCCTGCGCGAGGCCGGCAGCCGCGGGACTGCATTGCTGGCCGTTTTGAATGAGGGTGCATTCCTGCTGCGCGCTCGTCCGCACGATGGGGACGCGCTGCTGCAAGAGTTTTCTCCGCTCCAGCGAAAACTGGACGTGGTGCAACTCCATACCATTGTCCTCGAGCACGTGCTCGGCATTTCGCAGGAGGCCATTCGCAACCAGCAGAACGTGCGCTACCTGCGCGATCCCGGCGAAGCGGTGGCTTCCGTCCGGGCTGGAGCCCAGATTGCGTTCCTCATGAATCCCGCGCGCATGCAGGACGTGCGCGATATCGCCTTCGCCGGCGAAGTGTTGCCGCAGAAATCCACCGACTTCTATCCCAAGCTGCTCAGCGGATTGACCGTGTATGCCCTGGAGTAAAAGCAGGCTTGGCAGCCCCAGGGCGGCGATCTTTGTCCTGCTGCTCATGGCGGGGGGTACGCCCGCCCAGGAAAAACGCCTCACCGTCTTTACGCCGCGCGGTTCCTATTCGGTGCCGGTGCTGGATCGGACAGGCGTCGAGTACGTAGAAGTGCTGGACCTGCTGCAACCGCTGGGAGAGGTCTCGGCCAGGGAGGACAAAGGCCGGTGCAAGCTTCGATTCAATGAACACGAGTCCGAGTTCAAGGATGGCGACGCGCAAGCCAAGGTCCGGGGAAATCGGGTAACTCTGCCCAGAAGCTTTCGTCTGGACCCCAAGTGCGGCGAGGTCCCCCTCGATGCTCTGGGCGCCCTGCTGCCGCCTATCACTGGGCTTTCTTTCTCTCACCGCGAGGGCGCGCGACGCGTCTTCCTGGGAGTGACGCCTGTCGAGTTCACGGCTCGAGCTGAACCCACCGCCCTGGTGCTGGACTTCACGGCTCCCGTGAACCCCAGTGTTGCGACCGAGCCCGGGCGATTGCGGCTCGTCTTCCAGCGCGATCCCGTGCAGCACGGCGGAGCCGACACTCAGGCGATGAACCATCCGGCCATAGGCGCCTGGAGCTATGTGGAAACCAATGGCAGCGCGGAAATTGACGTCGCAGGAAATGCTCCTCTGCTGGCGCGTTTCAGCCCCGACCGCAAGAGCATCACGGTGGTTCCGGTGGCGCCGGTGGCGACGCCTTCGGTCGCGCCTGCCGGCCCGGC
Source organism: Terriglobales bacterium (assembly GCA_024281115.1). GTDB lineage: Bacteria > Acidobacteriota > Terriglobia > Terriglobales > Acidobacteriaceae > JAMXLI01. The sequence goes on from JAMXLI010000007.1 coordinate 21,365, forward strand.
TCCGGCAAGCCGGGCAGAGACAGCGACCGGAGCGACAGTTACGCCCGCTCCCGTGCCGGCGGCAGCCCCGCCCCCGACGATCGTGCTCGATGCGGCGCACGGCGGCCAAGACCGCGGCGCGGCGCTGGGGAACTTCGCCGAAAAAGACATCACGCTCAGCTTTGCCCGAACTCTGCGGCAGCAACTGGAAACGCGCGGGATCCGTACGGCCCTGCTGCGCGAAGCCGACGTAACCCTGGCTCTCGACGACCGCGCCGCTCTCGCCAACCGTTCCAGGGCGCAGCTTTATGTTGGCCTGCACGCCTCCTCCGGCGGCAGCGCGGTCGCGCTCTACACCAGCCTTTTGCCCCCGACCGAATCAAATCGAGGACAATTTCTGGCGTGGAACAGCGCCCAGGCGCCCTACCTGGGCGCCAGCCTGAACCTGGCCTCGATGCTGGCGGCCGAATTGCGGCAGCAGCGTCTGGACAGCACTTCGCGTCCCGCCGCTTTGCGCCCGCTCAACAATGTTGCGCTGCCGGCGGTCGCGGTGGAACTGGCCGCACCCGGCGGAGATCCCAAGTCCCTCACCGCGGCCCGTTACCAGGAGCGCATTGCCTCGGCGCTTGCGGCGGCCCTCGCAAACGCCCGGGGGCGGATGGGAAGCCCGCCGTGATCCCCCGCCACCTGTCGATTGCCGCCGTCGTGCTGATCGTTGCCGCCCTGGGGACGGCTCTCTACGTGGAGAGTCTTCGGAGGCCTGGCCGCACACCTGCGCCTGCACAGATGGAGAAGCCTGTGGCCGCGCCCATTGCCGGCGCTCCAGAGCGAGTTGTGCTCTATGTGGCGGATGACGAGGCGGGCACGGTGCGATCGCTGTTCGTCTCCGTTCCCTTGCCGGAACCACGCGCGGAACGGGCGCGCGAAATTCTGCGCGCGCTGCTGGCCCGCTACACCGAAGCGGAATCGCCGCATCCGCTGGGCCCCAGGTCCGACGTCAACAATGTGTTCATAGTGAACGGGACGCTGGCCGTGGCCGACATGAACTCGGCGTTTGCCGACCAGCACCGCTCCGGCGTGCAGGTGGAGGACCTCAGCGTGTTCTCCATCGTGGAGACGCTGGCCGCCAACCTTCCCGGTGTGAACCGGGTAAAACTGCTGATTGACGGCAAAGAGCGGGAAACACTGGCCGGCCATGCGGACCTGGCCAATCTCTACGACGTGGCGGCGGTGGGCCGCTGGGTGGCTGAAACGCAGAACCATGGGCTGCCCTAGAGCGTCGTCATCCAGTGGTAGGGATGGATTCGTGCTCCCGATAGCTGGCCCTCAGCTCGGCGACGATTTCCGCCGCCGCCCGGCGGGCATCCTCGGTGCGATCCACGGGGAAGGAGATGGCGCCCACACGCGCGTGCCCGCCGCCGCCATAACGCTCGCAGACCTTAGCCAGGTTCACCATGTTGGGAACCTGCGTCCAAGGGTTGGAACCCACGGACACCTTGGTGCGAAATGAGCTCTTGCTCAGTCCCACGCTGTAGACGCAGCCGGGATGCAGATAGTAGGGGATGAATTTGTTGTAGCCCTCAAGTTCCAGATCGGTGACATCGAAAAAGACGGTGCCGTCCTTGGACTCGGCGCGCTCGCGGAGAATGCCGATCGATTTCTGGTGTCGTTCCAAGAGCGGACCGACCAGCGGCTGGACGAAAGGTTCCTCCAGCACCTGCGCCAGCGGCTCTGCCACCAGCAGCGGGATGAGGCGAGGCACGAACCCGCCCTGCTGCGTAGCCTCGATCACCATGGTCAGCTTCATGGCGGGCTCGCGCATCTCCACCGCCGACTGGGCGTTGGCATAAGCGGCGCCATCAATGATGTCGGCCCAGGTGAGCAGTTCTTCCACCGGCTGCGGGTTGAAACCGAAGCGCTGCTCGGCGACGGTCGCGATGAACTTAGTGCAGGATTTAAACGCCGGATCGTAAAACTTGCGGTTGCTGGTGTCCTGCTCGAAGTGCTCGGCGTCGTTGGGAGAAAGAAAAGCGCTTTCGTGGTGGTCAAACCACCACGTCACCCGCGGCGAGGTGGAGTACTTGAAGTCCACGATGGCGTTCTCGTCGCCATTGAACTTGTGCTCGTCAAACAGGGCGCCGGCGCGGTGGAGCAGGCCGCTGAATTCAAATTCCACGTCGTCGCGAATGCGTTCACGGTAGAAGCGGGAAAACAACGCCGCGGAGCAGGCGCCGTCAAAGCACTTATCGTGATAGAACACTCGCACTCGCACCCGACCCTCACTCTCGGCCACTGTTCCGGCACGCACCGCGCTTATGAAAAGTACATAGGAATGCCATCCGGCGCCAAGGATGTCAAGAGGGGCGACGACAAGGCAGAGCGCCCAGGAACAGAAAAGCGGGGCGCGCGGCCCCGCTGCGAAGACGGTCGCGCCGTCGGTTAGGGGACCGTGTTGGCCTGCTTCTCGGCCATATCGCCGATGACCGGCAGCTTCCACATCTGGCCCTGGTTGGCCTTCAACAAGAGCAGGATCCAGAGGATCAGTCCGCCGATGCCGATAATCGGCCAGATGAGCAGGGACAAGAGCCCAAGAAACGGGATGGCGGTAATGATGCTCACGGCGATGGACAGCACGATCCAGGCAACGCCGAAGAAAATTGACTGGAATGCATGGAAACGCACAAAGCGTTTGCGGTTATAGGGCTCAATCACGAGAAAAATGATGGCCGGGACGATGGTGATGTAGGCGAGCATGCCCGCGACATTGTCCGTGAGCCCTCCGCCAGTGGTGGCGGCAGCCGGCGCGGGAGCTGTAGCGGCGCCTCCCACGCTTCCGGCCGAGGCCGAAGCGGCCGCGCCGCACGAGGGACAGGCCAGGGCGCCTTCCGCCAGCGCAGTACCGCAGGAAGGGCAAAATCGAGCCATAAAACCTCCAAGGGTGAGCTTTTGTATTGGCCGGGGCACGCCCGGAATTGCGCTGGACATTATCAAAGTCGGCAACGGAACGCAATGGCCTGAAGGTGGCAAGCTGAATGCCGCCTCGGCTGCAACCGCCGGACAGTTTGGGAGCATTGCGCCGGGGCGCCGCCCTCCCGGATGGGGGAACGAGGGCGCGCCTTCCCAACTCAGGCCACGGTTACGGTGCGGAACTGGCGCGCGCGCTCGTAGACGCGGACATACTCCCGGGCCGAGGCGGTCCAGGAAAAATCTTTTGCCATGCCATTCCGCATGAGCACCTCCCAGGCGCTGCGTTCCTGGAATGCCTGCAAGGCAGCGCGCACACTCGCCAGGAGCGCCTCGCCGGTGTACCCGGTGAACTTGAAGCCGGTTCCTTTCTGTGTGCGCGCGTCCCAGTTCTCGATGGTGTCGTCCAGACCTCCGGTGGCGCGGACAATCGGCACGGTCCCGTACTTCAGGCTGTAGATCTGGTTTAACCCGCAGGGCTCGTATTTGGAAGGCATCAGAAACATGTCGGCGCCGGCCTCGATTTTGTGCGCCAAAGCGTTGTCGTAGGCCACCTTGACGGCGATCTTCTGCGGAAACTGCTTGTTCAGCCGCTGGAACATATCCTGGTATTCGCGGTCGCCGCTGCCCAGGGCCACAACGATCATTTCCTCGCGCGCCAGCCGGTCCATAACCTGGGCGATCAGGTCGAACCCTTTCTGCGCCGCAAACCGGGAGACGATGCCGATGACAGGCAGGCGCCCATCACCGCTCGCGACGCCGAATTCGCGCAGCAGGTCGGCCTTGCAGAGCGATTTGCCGGCCAGTTCTTGCGGCGAATAGCGCGCTGCGATGTGCTGATCGTTCTCCGGGCTCCATTCGCCATAATCAACGCCGTTCAGGATTCCTGTTACGGTCGAGGAGCGCGCCCGCAACACACCTTCCAGCCCGAAGCCGTACTCGGCGGTCTGGATCTCCTGGCTGTATTTGCGGCTGACCGTGGTCACATAGTCGGCGAAGTTAATCGCACCCTTCAGCAGGTTGACGTTGCCGTAGAATTCCAGCTTGGTGATGGTGAAGAGGTCCCAGGGCAGCATCAGCAGGGGAAGAATTTCGGGAGGAAACAGACCCTGGTACCCCATGTTATGGATGGTGAAGACACAGGCGACGTCCTGGAACGCGGGATCTTCCAGGTAGACGGTTCGCAGCAGCACCGGGATGAGCGCGGTCTGCCAGTCATGGCAGTGAAAAATGTCGGGCCGGCCCAGGAACTTGGAAGCCTCCAGCACGGCGCGCGAAAATAGCGCAAAGCGTTCGGCATTGTCCCGATAGTCGCCGGCCGAGGTCCCATACAGGGCTTCGCGATCGAAGTACGGAGGATAGTCCACGAAGTAGAATTGCACGCCGGAGCGGGTGCCGCCGTCCACGATGGAGCAGAAGCGATAACGGTCGTCGAAGGGCACGGTCACGCTGCGCAGCACGGTGCGTGCTTGCGCCAGCTTGGTCTGACGGTAGAGCGGCGAGTACACGGTGACCTGGTGTCCGAGCGCGGCCAGCGCCGGCGGCAGCGCGCCCACCACATCGGCGAGGCCGCCGGTTTTGGAATAGGGCACGCACTCCGAGGCCGCGAAGGCGATATGCATTCCGGCAACCTCCTGGAATTGAACGCCGGTCCCGCGCGCCCGGTCGTCAGGCAAAGATCAAGGGACGATGCGTGCAGGGAGGAACGGCAGGATGAAAGTCGAGTCTAAATGGCGAATCGAAAGAGGGTCAACGTGCCCCGAAGCGCAGCACTGCTGAATTCCGACGACCTGAGCGCAGAGACGGCGCGCCCGCGGCGCTCGTCCAAACCCAAGCTGGGCCAGCATTTTCTCGTCGATGCCGGCGCGGCCGAGCGCATCGTCGCCGCCTTGGGCGATGTCTCGCAGCGCACGGTGATCGAGATCGGCCCCGGAGAAGGCGTGCTCACTTCCCTGCTCGCTTCCCGCTCCCGCCGCCTCATCGCCATTGAACTGGATCGGGTATTGGCGGCGCAACTGCGCATGAAATTCGCAGCGCGGGAAAACGTCGAGATCATCGAAGGCGACGTTCTTGCCATCGATTTTTCCACCTTGCTTGGCCCCAAGCCCGGCCTAACCCGCCCAGGACTGGTACAGGAACCCGAGCGCGCTGACCTGGTCGGCAACCTGCCCTACTACATCACCTCCGAAATTATGTTGCGCCTCTTCTCCCTTCATCGCTGGCTGCGGACGCTGGTCGTGATGGTGCAGCGCGAGGTCGCCGATCGCCTGGCGGCTTCTCCTGGCAGCCGGGAGTATGGCCTGCTCACGGCAACTGCGCGGCTGTACGCCGGCGTGGAGAAGCTCTTCACTTTGCCGCCGCAGGCATTCCGGCCGCCGCCCAAGGTCCATTCGTCCGTGCTGCGGCTCACCATCGCGCCGCAACTGGAGCGCCTGGGTGTGGCCGAGGCGGAGTTCCAGGATTTCCTGCGCCGCTCCTTCGGGCAGAAGCGGAAAACCCTGTGGAACAACCTGAAGGCCACTTACGATCAGCGGGCCCTCACGCAGGCGATGCGGCGCGCAGGCATCGCTGCGAGCGTTCGCGCAGAGGCTCTCTCGCTGGAAAAGATGGCGGCACTGTATCGCGCCCTGGCGCGTGGACCTGGCGTATGAATCCGGAGGTACGGAAAGCGGCTGTGGCCGGCATGTTTTATCCGGACTCCCCGGAAGAATTGGCACGGACAGTAACGACAGCCACACCTCCGGCGGCCGAGAAGGTGCGTGCGCTCGCCTGCATGGTGCCGCACGCCGGCTACATCTTCTCCGGCGAGGTTGCGGGCGCCGTGTTTGCGCGCCTTCAGCTGCCGGAGTGTTTTGTGATTCTCTGCCCCAACCATACCGGACAGGGACAGCCGCTGGCGATCATGTCGCGGGGAAAGTGGGAAACACCCCTG
>JAMXLI010000008.1 GCA_024281115.1 Terriglobales bacterium
GGCTGCCTGATCAGCGCGGGAAACAGGCCCGGGCCATCACCGGGCCTGTTCATTTTGCGGATGGCAATGCGCCGGGCGAACGCGCCCTTTATCGGCCTGCCGGCTTCGACACCTGCTTGACGGGACGCACGTCGTACTCGGGATGAGGCACGCCCAGCAGCCACTTGTCGAACCAGTTCACCATGTGCTCCAGACGCTCAATGCGGTGCCAGGGCTCGCCCGACCGCGAAAGCTCGTGCGTTTCGCGGGGAAACACCACCATGGCGGTGGGCCGCTTCAGGAACTTGAGCGCGCGGAACAGTTGTTCACCGCCGGAATCCTGCGGAGTGCGATAGTCGAGTTCACCCAACACAAACAGGATGGGGGTGTGCAGGTTCTCGACATAAGTGATGGCCGAGCGCCTGGCATAATCCTGCGGATCCTGAAAAGGCGGCGCCTTGAACCAGTGCGGCTGAAACAGGGTGAAATCCGCCGTATACCACCACGATGCCCAGTTGGAGATGTCGCGCTGCGAGACCGCCGCGGCGAACCGGTTGGTGTGGGTTACCGTCCAATCGGTGAGCACGCCGCCGCCGCTTCCTCCCGTTACTCCCAGTCTGGCGGGATCAATGTAGCCGCGCTTCAGCAATTCATCCACGCCGGTCATCAAATCGCGGTAATCGTCGCCGGGATAGCGGAACTGGATGATGTTGCCGAATTCCTGCCCATAGCTGGTGGAGCCGCGCGGGTTCACGTACAGGACGACGTAGCCGCGGGCCGCCATCCACTGGAACTCGTGCTCAAAAACCCAGCCGAAGGCCGCGTGCGGGCCGCCGTGGATGTTGAGGATGAGGGGATATTTCTTGCCGGCGACAAAATCGGGAGGTTTCTGGATCCAGCCCTGGATGCGCTTTCCGTCGAAGCTGGTGTAGGTGAACTCCTCGGGCGGGGTCAGGTTAAGCTGCGACCACAGTTTGCGGTTCAGGTCGGTGATGCGATGCTGAGAGCCGTCGGCGGAAACGGTGAACAGGTCGCCGATCATGACCGGAGTCGATACCAGGGCGACGATCGCTGGTGCCGCGGGCGCAACCGAAAAGTCGAGCACGCCCTGGTCCCCGCGCGTGACCTCGGTGACGGCGCCCGACTGCGCGTCCACCCGCACCAATTGCGTGCGTCCTTGTTTCGCGACCACGTCGAACAGCGTCTTGCCGTCGGCCGACCAGTGCAATGTGCGCCCGCTGCCGCCGCGCGGCGCAGCATTGTCGCCAAAGACCGAATCCCCCATGTCGAAATCGTAGTTGGCGGTCAGATTGCGGGCCGAGGCTCCGGGCCCGACCTCCACCACCCACAGGTCGGGCTTGGAATAAGAGCGCACCGGGCGAGTGATGGCACCGTGAAAAGCCAGCCGGCTGCCGTCGGGGCTGAGCGCCAAATCGCCGATGTCCATGGCAACCGTGGTGAGCTTTTGCACCGGTCCCCCGCCCGCCGGCACCCAGTCGATATCGGTGGTGGGCAACTCGTAATAGGGCTCGTCAATGCGCTGGGTGATGAAGTAGATGCGCGACCCGTCGCGCGCCCACAGCAACTCGCCTTCGTCGAACTCCCCGCTGGTGAGCTGCAGCGGCTTGGTCAGCTCATCGGAAGTGGTCGGCACCTCCACCACCCAGATGTGTTCGTGCCGCTTGGGGTCGAGGTAGCCTTCGTCATTGGAGCGGTAGACGGCGCGGCTGATGACGTGCACGTCTGACTCGTGCTCGCTCTCCGGCTCGGGTTCGGGCGGTTGCGCCGTGTTCTTGGCCGCGGGCTTGCCCGCTTCCCGGGCGGCGCGCTCCTTGCGGCGCGCTTCTTTTTGGATGTCGTCGGGGGTGGTGGAACTCAGGAATGCGATGCGCCGGCCATCGGGCGACCACACGGGGTTGGCGGCGCCCTTGGGCAGGTCGGTGATGAGCCAAGCCTCGCCGCCGGCCAGCGACAGCACCGCGATTTGCGGCGGACGAGGTTTGCCGGAGGTATCCTTCTCTCCGCCGCGGACGAAGGCCAGGCGCGTGCCGTCGGGCGACCAGCGCGCACCCGCATCGTGCGTACCATTGGTCAGGCGGCGCGGCGCCTCGCTCCCCGAGGTTCCCACCGTCCAGATGGAAGTCTCGTAGCCGGTGCGCTTCTCGTCCACCACCACGCGAGTAAAGGCCACGCGCGCGCCGTCGGGCGAGAGCTGCGGGCCGGCGATCCAGGTGAACTCAAACAGGTCTTTTTCTGTGATGGCGCGCTTCCCCGGCTGAGATGCGCCGCCCGCGGTTCCCTCCTGGGCGGCGGGACTCAGCGCTGAAAGCAGGCAGATGATGGCGAGCACAACGAGCGATTGGCGTGAGGTCATGTGGGCAGGTCAGCGAAGCACGGAATTGTGCAACCCGCCTCGCAAGCGTGTCAACGAGCGCCGCCCCGGGCACGGCGCTTTTCGTCACCTGCCTGTAATCCGATCGATGAACATCTGAATAAAGGATTGCGCCTGCACCCCGACGGCGACCTTCACGTTGGGCTGTACCTTATCCACGCCCACGGTCTCGTACCAGTGTCCCGTCCAGACCACGCGGTCCACGGCGTTGGAGCGATTGGCCACGGTGGCGCCGCGCGTGAACTTCCCACCGGTCTCAACGTCCACCCGCATGGGCTGAGTTTCGAGCAGCGCCGGCTTGATGACGGCTCCGACGGCGAGCGCGTCGTGAATGGCGCCGCCGGCAAAGCCGGTGCCCTGGTAGGTACCGATCTGGAAGCGCAACACGGCGGCGGCAAAGCGGGTGACCGGTCCCGGCCTCTGCTCCAGACGCCGGACATCAGTTTCGGTGAACAGGGTGCGCTCCGTGACGTCCAGCCCGACCATGGTCAGCGGCCAGCCCGCGTTGAAGACAATGTCGGCGGCTTCCGGATCGGCGTGGATATTGAATTCGCTGGCGGCGTTCACGTTGCCGCCGGAGATGGAGCCGCCCATCAGAACGACCTCGCGCACCAGGGGGACAATGCCGGGGTCCTGGGAGACGGCGAGCGCGATGTTGGTCAGCGGGCCCACCGGGACCAACGTGATCTGGTGCGGGTACTGGCGCACCAAGGCGATGATCAGGTCGGCTCCGAAACGCGGATCGGCGCGGCAGCGGGATCCCGGCAATTGCGCGCCCCCCAATCCGTTGACACCGTTCCAGAAGGGCTCGGTGTTGAGTTCCTGTTTCCCGCCCCGCGGGCAACGGGCACGTCGCAGCGGCCGGCGAGCGCGAGGATGCCGAGCGCATTCTCCAGTCCGCGCTCCACCGTGACGTTGCCCGCCACCACGCTGATGCCGGCGACCTGCAGTTCAGGGGAATTGAGGGCCAGCAGGATGGCGAGGGCATCGTCGGTGCCGGGATCGGTATCAATCAGGATTTTGTGAGCGTCCGCCGAGGCCAGACCGGCAGCCAAAAGCACCAATACGGCGCATGCGTTCTTCATAAGCGGCGAGTGTACACGCCGGATACGGAGGAGTTCGCCTCGGGATTTTTCATCCGCCCCACCCACGCACTAGAATCGGTACCGCAATAAGGAAAGCGTTGGGCGGCCCGGGTATGGGGCAATCCGCTCGACAGGAGCAGGGTACGTATATGAGGTTGCGACCGATCATTCTCGCCCTCGTTTTTGCTGGTGTTTTCTACTACCTGACTACGCACCGGCCGGGCGCATTCACCCGGGCGGGATGGGTGGGCCGTCCCGGCAAGGTGGAGATCACCGAGGCGGCTGGACCTGAGGGTCCGGGGGATTCCGAGGAACAAAACAACATCAGCGTGTACCGGCGCAACATTCCCGCCGTGGTGAATATCACGTCGCGGGTGGTGGCCTTCGACTTTTTCTACGGACCGGTCCCGCAGGAGGGCCAGGGCTCGGGTTTCATTATTGATAAGGAAGGCCACATTCTGACCAACTATCACGTGGTGGCCGATGCCCGGCAGTTGCAGGTGACGCTGCGCAACCGCAAGCAGTACCGGGCGCAAATCGTGGGCACCGATCCCGCGCACGACCTGGCCGTGATCCAGATCAGCGCCCCCAACCTGGTCTCCGCGGTGCTGGGCGATTCCAAGGGGCTGCAGGTGGGCCAGAAGGGGTATGCCATCGGCAACCCCTTCGGCCTGAGCGGCACGATGACTCGCGGCATCGTCAGTTCCATCCGCTCGGTGCGCGAACCGAACGGCACCAATATCGACGAGGCGATCCAGACGGACGCGGCCATCAATCCCGGAAACTCCGGCGGGCCGCTGCTGAATTATCGCGGCGATGTGATCGGGATCAACACCATCATCGCGAGCGCGGTGGGACAAAGCGCGGGCATCGGCTTTGCCATCCCCATCAACACCGCCAAGGCCGTGCTCAATGACCTGGTGACGCTCGGCCGGGTGCGGCGGCCGTCACTGGGCATTCGTTCGCTGCCCATCGGTCCCGAACTGGCGCAGGAGATGGGCCTTCCGGCGAATACCGGCGTTCTTATTCTGCAGGTAGTGCCCGGCGGCGCCGCCGACCGCGCCGGCCTAAAGGGGGGAACCGAGCGCGCCTATCTGGGCAACACGCCCATCATGCTGGGCGGCGACCTCATCGTGGCAGTGGACGGCAAGCCGGTGGAGGACCCGCAAGACCTCTCCGATGTGATGAACAACCACCGCGCCGGCGAACACGTGCAGGTGACCATCTACCGGGGAAAGCGGCGCATGAATGTAGAACTCACGCTGGGCGAGGCGCAGGGTCAGGCGTAAGAGGGTGAGACGTGCCGGGCGCCGCGCGCCGGATCATTGCCGGTATTTTTCAGCGCGCCGGCAAGATCCTCCGCTGGCCTGCCAAATTTGACGGCCGCCGCCGCGCTGGGCTAGCCTCAGAAGTCTGCCTGAGGCTTCCGCACGACAGTGTCATTCAGCCTCCGCGACGAGCGCAGGCCATGAGATCCCTTCGCCACCTGATGGCTGTAACTCCGCTGGTGCTGGCGGGCGTATTGTGCGCGCTGCCCGCGGGCGCCGCGGTCCAGCCCGTTCATGCCCAGCATGCCATCGTGGTCAGCGTGCACCGACTGGCTTCGCAGGCCGGGTTGGAAGTGCTGCGCATGGGGGGCAACGCGGTGGACGCCGCGGTGGCGACCGGATTCGCGCTCGCGGTGGTGCATCCCGCGGCCGGCAATCTGGGCGGCGGCGGCTTCATGCTCGTGCGCATGAACGATGGCGCCACCCACTTTGTGGACTACCGGGAAAAAGCTCCGGCCCAAGCGACGGCCGGCATGTACCTGGACCCGAGTGGGAATGTGATCCCTGACGCCAGCGTCATCGGGTACAAGGCCATCAGCGTTCCGGGATCGGTGGCGGGCCTGGCCTATGCCGAGCGCAAATACGGCAAGCTGGGATTAGCGCGGGTGATGGTGCCCGCGATGCGGCTGGCCAGCAACGGCTTCGCGCTCAGCTGGAGCGAGGCGGAATCGCTGCGCGACGAAGGTTTGAGCAGGTTCCCGGAATCGCGACGCATTTTTCAGCGCGACGGCAACTATTACCGCAGCGGCGAAATTTTTCGCCAGCCGGAATTGGCCGAGACGCTGGAGCGCATTGCCCGGCAGCCGGATGAGTTCTACCGCGGCGC
>JAMXLI010000009.1 GCA_024281115.1 Terriglobales bacterium
TGTACGAGCACGCCGACCCGCGCCGGGGGGCGCACCCCGACTGGGGAACGCTCGTGTTCAACCTCGGCCGGATCGAGGTGCGCAACTTCCTCACCGCGAGCGGGCTCTACTGGCTGCTCGAGTCCCACGCCGATGGGCTTCGGGTCGACGCGGTCGCCTCGATGCTCTACCTCGACTACTCGCGCAAGGCCGGCGAATGGATCCCAAACCGCTATGGCGGGCGCGAGAACCTGGAGGCCATCAGCTTCATCCGCCGCATGAACGAGGAAATCTACAAGGAACATCCCGACGTGCAGACCATCGCCGAGGAGTCCACCTCCTGGCCGGCGGTTTCCCGCCCCACGTACGTGGGCGGCCTGGGCTTCGGCATGAAGTGGGACATGGGATGGATGCACGACACCCTGCACTACTTCTCCGAGGACCCGGTGCACCGCAAGTATCACCACAACCAGCTCACCTTCCGCATGCTGTACGGCTTTACGGAGAATTTCGTGCTGCCGCTCTCGCACGATGAAGTGGTGCACGGCAAGGGATCGCTGATCGGCAAGATGCCGGGCGACAACTGGCAGAAATTCGCCAACCTGCGCCTGCTGTTCGGGTACATGTTCGCGCAACCCGGCAAAAAACTGCTGTTCATGGGCGGCGACATCGCGCAGTGGCAGGAGTGGCATCACGACTGCAGCCTGGACTGGCACCTGCTGCAATGGGGGCCGCACGCCGGAGTACGCAACTGGGTGCAGGCGCTGAACCGCGTCTATCGCTCGGAAGCGGCCCTGCACGAGTTGGACAGCGATCCGGCGGGGTTCCAATGGGTGGACTGCAACGATGCCGACGCCAGCGTGCTCTCGCTCTTACGCAAGAAGCCAGCCACCGGCGAGGTGGTGCTGGCCGCATTCAATTTCACTCCTGTGCCCCGGTTCGGATATCGCGTGGGCGTACCCGGAGGCGGTTACTGGCGCGAGATCCTGAACAGCGACGCCTCGGAATATGGAGGCAGCGGGCTCGGCAACCTGGGCGGCTGCCACGCGAAAGGGACCCAGGCCCACGGACAGCCGCATTCGCTGGAGCTGACCCTGCCTCCGCTGGCCGCAGTGTTCTTCAAGGCGGGGTGAGGGGCGCTCGCAGCGGAAGACCGCCGGTCCGACGTAAGCCGCTCTTGCCACAAGCGGCCCACCCCTGCGCTCAGGCCTCGGGATAGATGCCGGCGGAGGCGCCTACCCACTCCATGTTCTTGTTGTGGTCCACGCCCATCATCAGGCCGCGGCCGGTGCGGATAATCGTCTGCACCGGCACCATTGATTCCAGCCAGATGTACATCACGCGGACTTCAACCTTGGTCCTGCCGTGCGGCGTCTCGATGACCGGCTCGAAGTTCATGCGCTCCTGCAGGATGTATTCGTGGCGCTTGCCGGGCGAAATCCCGGCCAGGTCCGCCGGTGAGGGCGCGATCTTGATCCCCAGGCCGGCGAACGAGTAGAGGGGTTTGAGCAGGAAGTTCTGCAGATCCCCGGGCACGCGCTCCAACCGGTCGAGGAACCAGGTGCGAGGGACGCAAGGATGGGAAAGATAGGGCGTCGAGTACTTGCTCAGCCGGAAGTACCAGTTGGGATGGCCCGCCCACTCCACGTCCAGGTCGTCGCGAAAATCGAAGTTCAGCGGCACTTGCTTGCGGACGAGTTCATCCACGATGGTGCGGTTGTAGATGCGGCGAATGGGGACGCGCCTGCCGTCGCGCTCATACCAGAGCCGCCGGCTCTCCTTATGGATAGCCGTGATGCATACCGTGGAAATTCCGCAGAGCCGCTCCGTGAGGAGGAAGTCGGGAAGCGTTTTCTGCTGCTGGGGATGGATTTCCATGAGCACAACTTCGGAGGGATCGTGCTCGCCCAGGATCGCCCGGCGGAGCAGGTTGAGGTAGGCGGCCTCGTCCAATCCTCCCAGCGTGAAGCCCAGGCCGGGGTCGAGCTTGTAGGCTTCGCGGTACTGCTGCGCCAGCATGGGCTGAAAGGCATACAGCGAGGGAAAGCCCTGCAATTCCACCAGGCGCGGCTCCAACTCGCCGCTGGGGCCGCTCACCAGGCCGAAGTCCACGCACACGAACAGCGGGTGCTCATCCTGGCGCGGCACGTTGAACTCCGGCGGAATCGACTCGTCCGAGGACGCCAGGTAAGCCGGGTCAGCCAGGAGCTGGTTGACCAGTTCGCGCCCGTACGCAGCCATCCGGTCCAGCAACGCCCGGGGGAAAAAACACGGTGTCTCCGAAACGCGGAACTGGACCGGAGTTCCACAGGCGCGGTTCAAACCGTCCAGGAAGCGCTGGTATTTGGCGGAAGTGAACTCCGCGTTGAAGAGCCGGCGCAGCTCGGGAATCATGGCTGACTCAGGTCGGCAGCAGGAATCGGCCGTCGCGCATAATCGGGCGCTCGTCGGCCCAGATGTTGAAGTTGCGGCCCACCACGTCGATGTGGGTGGAGGAATACCACTGTGCGCCGGTGTGCTCGCCATAAGGGTTGCCGAAGGCGATATGAATGCCGGGAAATTTTTCGTCCTGCAGGATTTGTCCGATCAGGTCTTTGAGGCCGATGTTGGTGCCGATGGCGAATTCGCCCACGCGATCGCTGTTCTCGTCGGTGTGGGTGTAACGCCAGAAGCACTCCTCCAGTTCGCGGTGGCGGGAGCGCGCCTCCACCAGGCGGTTGTCCCGTATGCGCAGGGTGAGCGGAAACTCGCGCAGGCTGCCGAACTGGGCGCAGAGGTAGTCCCCCACGACGCCGTCCACCACGTAAGTGCCGTTCACATTGCCCGGAGAGGTGAAGATTTCGCCGCCGGGCAGATTGCCCCACTTCTCGGGGCTGATGATGCCGCTGGTTTTGATCCAGCGGTAATGGGGATCCAGTTCGGCGGTGAGGTCCGTGCCCGCCGGGGTGGTGGCGCGGATAATGCGTGCCGCGCTGACGATCTCCAGCACCTGGCGGCTGATGCGGTCCACGGCGAGAAAGTCGGCCCGCATGCCCTCGCGCATGATCTGCGCATTGATGTTGACCATGTGGGCGTGGCGGATCTTGCGCCGGTTGACCACGTCGGTCATCTGCATGCGCGAGCGCAGCTCGCCGGTCTGCGCGTGCACGGCGAAGACGCTGACCTGGCTGCTTTCCAGGTCTTCCAGCACCTCCGCGGGCATGTCGGTGAGAGGACGCGGGGCGAGGTCCTCCAGGATCCAGGCAGCGCAGGGGGCGCCCACGGCTTCGATCTCGCGCGCGATGCTGGCGGCAATCTCCTTGCACGCCTCGTCGGTGATGAGGGTAACTTTTTCGTCCGCCTGCACCCGCAAGCAGACCTGCACGGCATTCCGCGCTCCCGGAGTCATCTCCGGATCGAATGCCACTTCACGCAGCGGGGACGCGGGCCGAGGGACGCGAACGTTCATTAGCCTGCCTTCTTGGCCACGGCAGCGTCCTGCACCACGCCTGCCTTGGTCTCCTGGATGATGTAGTCGATCACCTTCTTCAGATCGCCGGTTTCCTGGAAGACGCCCAGCTGGCGATCGGCGCCGCTTCCCCGCTCCAGCATGGTGTGGATGTAGCCCAGCTCCTCGCGGGACTCCAGGTCATCCACCACGTCGTCCACGAAATCCAGGTATTCGCGGATGAGGTCGCGCACGGGAACCTCGGACTGTTTGCCGAAATCAATCATCTTGCCGTCGAGGCCATAGCGCGCGGCCCGCCACTTGTTCTCCATGATAAGGGCGCGGCGGTACAGGCGAAAACCCTGGTTGGCGGCGTGCAGCTTGTAGAGCTTCGCGATGGTGGCCTGGATGAGGGCCGCGATGGCGATGGTTTCCTCCACCCGCATGGGCAGATCGCACACCCGGAACTCGAGCGTGTTGAAGAAGGGATGCGGGCGGATGTCCCACCAGATCTTCTTGGCATTGTCTATGCAGTTGGTTTTGATCAGAAGACTGATGAAGCGCTCGTACTCGCCCCAGCTGGGAAAATAATCGGGAATATTGGTGCGGGGAAATTTGTCGAACACCTTGCAGCGGTACGATTTCAAGCCGGTGTTCATGCCCAGCCAGAACGGCGAGTTGGTGGAAAGGGCCAGGATGTGCGGCAGGAAGTAGCGCGCCGCATTCATCAGGTGGATGGCGGTGTCGCGGTCCTCCACGCCGATGTGCACGTGCAATCCGAAGATGAGGTTGGCGCGGGCCACCAGCTGCATGTCCTCGACAATCACCTTGTAGCGGTCGTCGGGATAAATCTCCTGCGTGCGCCAATCGGCCAGGGGGTGCGTGGCGGCGGCCGCCAGTTGCAGCCCGTTCTCCTCCGCCAGCCCAATCATGTCGCGGCGCAACTTGGTGACCTCGGCCTTGGCCTCCTTGATGTTGTTGCACACGGTGGTGCCCAGCTCGATGACCGACTGGTGCATCTCCGCCTTCACCTGTTCCTGCAACAGGATCTTTCCCTTGGCGATAATTTCGGCGTGAATGTGGGAGCGCAGGTCGCGGCTGACGGGATCCACCGTCTGGAACTCTTCCTCGATTCCGATGGTGAAGGCTGGCTTGGACACGGCACACCCCACTTTTCCGCAGGCCTTCCCGGGAAGACCGGCGGACGGAAAGCGCACGAGAAACTGGCCGGGCCCGGGCTCGTCCGGCAGGGCTGCCAGTATAAGCGAGGCGGCTATCCGCCCGTGCGCTTGGCGGCGGCGCGCCGGCCGGGACTCCTGGTGGCCGCCGGAGCCGGAGTGGAGGCGTTCAGGAACTCCGACCAGCGATATTCACGCGTGGGCTGTTCCTCGCTAAGTGCTTTCTGGACCGCAAGTTCCGCCACCGCGTTCACGATCCACTCAAAGTTGGCCGGGCCCACCGAGTAATAGTCGGCGTCGGGCGCAGGGTTCAGGAAATCGATGGCGTACGGAATGCCGTCCTGCACCGCGAATTCCACCGTGTTCAGGTCATAACCCAGGGCGCGGCACAGGGTGCGGGCGTCGTCGTTCACCCGTTGCAACAGGCGCGCATCCGTGGCCGGCGGATTCTTCACGTAGCGCTCGTGATGCGGCGCCTTGGGGTCGTAGTGCATGATGTGGACCTTTTCCTGGCCGACCACGTAGCAGCGGAAGTATTCCTTGAACTCTACCGCCGACTGCAGCGTCATGCACAGGTCGCCCGTCTGGTCGTAGGCGCGGAACAGTTCCTCGGGCGAGTCCACCTTGTAAACGTGTTTCCAACCGCCGCCGCTGAAGGGCTTGAGGAAGGCGGGAAAGCCGATGTAGGCAAACACCTCGTCCCAGTTCAAGGGATACATCAGGTTGCGCATGGAACGCTCGGTGGTATCAGGCGGATGTTTCTTATGAGGGAGTACCACGGTGCGGGGTACAGCAACTCCCAGCTTGGAAGCCAGGGCGTAATTAAAGAACTTGTCGTCGGCGCCCCACCAGAAAGGATTGTTAATGACGATGGTGCCGCCGAGCACCGCGTTCTTCAAAAAGGCGCGGTAGAAGGGGATGTCGTGGGAGATGCGGTCAATGATGACACGATAGCCGCTGGGTTCGGCCATCTTGATTCCGCCGATGTGGACGAATTCGGCGGCGATACCCGGCGCTTGCATCTGGTTGATGCGCTCGACCAGGGCGCCGGGAAACGTGTTTTCCATGCCGAAAACGATGCCGATTTTCTTCACAGCGCCCCCTCCTCCAGCCGCACGCCCGGCGCGGGCAATTCACGCGAAGTATTTTATCGCCATCTGCTGCCACCAGGGCCAGTCGTGGCCGGTGCGGTCGCCCCAGACGTCGAGCGTGTGCGGGATCCCTTTGCCCGCCATGATGGCCGAGAGACGCTGGTTTTCTGCCAGGCAGATGTCCTCCTCTCCGGTGACCAGGATCAGGCGGGTGTGGTGGCGGTACTGGTCGAGAAACCAGGAATCGTTCAAGTTAGGCAGGAAGTCGGGCGGGTTGTTGAAGTAGGCGTCCTCGTCGTAGTAGCCGTTCAAAAATTGCTTGATATCGAAGGCGCCCCCCATGCTGACGCAGCGCGTGACCAGGTCGGGATGCCGCAAAGCAAAATTCACGCAGTGGTAGCCGCCAAAGCTGCATCCCGTGGCCACCAGTTCGGGAGCGGCATTGCGAGTGCGCAGAAAGGGCAGCACCTCGCGCAA
>JAMXLI010000010.1 GCA_024281115.1 Terriglobales bacterium
TTCGAAGCGAGTCTCCGGCGCTCCCACCTGACTGAGATAAACATCGGTGCGCGCGTTGATGATTAGGGGAACGCCTGCGCTCTGGCCAGCCGCGCGGACGGCGCGGATCTTCTCCACGGTGAGGCCCAGATCAGCCAGAGGATGGGCAGGGTCGTTCGTCCCATCCTCCAGGTTCAACCCTACTGCGCCGGCGGCGATCAGAGCGCGGGCAGTTTCAGCCGCATCCTCGGGACGAGGGCCATAGCCGGCTTCGGCATCGGCGGTCACCGGCACCTGCACCGCGCCGGCGATGCGCGCCACCATCCGCAACATCTCCTGGCGGCCGATCTTCTCCCCGTCGGGATAACCCAACGAGAAGGCGATGCCTGCGCTGGTGGTGGCAATCGCGGGCGCGCCGGCCGTTTCGAGAACGCGGGCGCTGGCCACGTCCCAGGCATTGGCCAGCACCAGGGTTTCGCTGCCCCGGTGCAGAGCACGGAGAGCGTCGGCTTTGGATCTCAGTTGTGAGTGCATAGGTCATTGGCCGGCTGAAGTGGCATGGTCAGCGCCTGCATCGCTTGCGCGTAACCCCCGCCAGCAGCTATTACTACATGGAGTCTTTCACCAGCCCGGAGGATACAAGCAAATGTCGGCACCCAGCAGAAGGCCGGAAATCCGCCGCCGCAGAGCGCGCGCGGAGAAGATCGCCAAGCTGCGCCGTCAGTACACGATGGCGCGGAACGATTCCGATCGCAGCCGTATTCTCGGCAAGATCAAGAAGAACAGCGTAGGAATGACGGAGCAGCAGTTTCTCCAGCCGCTTACCGCCAAGCAATGATCACTTCACCTTCGCGCGTTCGAGGAAGCTGCGGACATTGACGGTGGCGCGGCTCACGGTGCCGCGGCCGATTTCCCACTGGCCGTCGCGCGCGCTCACTTCCAGGACGAAGAAACGTCCATCGTAGGACTGCACGGTGGCCTGGGCGCTCACCGTTGCGCCGATGCCTGTGGCGGCGCGGTGTTCAATGTGAATGGCGGTTCCGACGGTGATCTCGCCATCGTGGCAATACGGCTGCAGAGCGTGAAAGGCCGCTGTCTCCATCAGGCGGATCATGTCGGGCGTGGAGTACACGGGGGGAAGTTCAGGATGATGCGATGTTAACGTGCGCTCGAACGTCACCATTTCAGAGGCTACGCCCCGCGCCCCCATCGGAACCTCGCGCATAGCGTGATTCTCCTAAGTTCATAACCGTGGCCGGCCTGGAGTGCCGATTCGCGCCAGGGAAACCATGCCACTGGCCTGATCGCCAGCGCACAGCTCGCGTGTACCGGCATGGCAACGTACAACGTGCCAGTCGCGAAGGCAACTCGATGAAAACGCCCGAAGCCCGCGAATGTCGGAAGCGAAGCAGCCCGCAGCCGGGGCCTGATTCGGCCTTCTCGCCCGCCCTCTAGCCAGCGTTTAAAACCTTCGTAGGTAGACGCGACGCCGGGGCGGCGAAGGCGGCGTGCCATTGATAGAATCGAACAACTAGCGAAGTTCCCCGATCCCGCTCCGGCGGGCGCCCTGGCTCAGAGCTGATGCAGTTCACGGAACAATACGACGTGGTGGTGGTGGGCGCCGGTCACGCCGGTTGCGAGGCCGCCATGGCGGTCGCCCGCATGGGCCTGCGCACCGCCTTGTACACGCTGAACGTGGACTTGATCGCGCAGATGTCGTGTAACCCGGCGGTGGGCGGCATCGCCAAGGGACACCTGGTGCGCGAGGTGGACGCCCTCGGCGGAATCATGGGCGAAGTGACCGATGCTGTCGGCATTCAATTTCGCCTTTTGAATACTTCACGCGGGCCGGCCGTCTGGTCGCCGCGGGCGCAATGCGACAAGCAGGCCTACCGGCTCAAGATGCGCGAAGTGCTGGAGTCGCAGCCCAACCTGAAAATCAAGCAAGCGGAGGTGGCGGAGCTGATCGTGGAGCCGGCGCCCGGTCCCGACCACGACGGCGAGGGCGGCTCGCGCCGCGCGCTGGGCATCCGGCTGCGCGACGGCCGCACCGTGGGCGCGCAGGCCGTCATCATCACCACCGGGACTTTCCTGAACGGGCTCATCCACTGCGGCGAAGAACAGTATCCCGCCGGCCGCAGCGGAGAGCCGCCGGCGGTTTTGCTGGGCGAGTCGTTGAAGCGCCTGGGCCTGCGCGGCTGCCGGCTGAAGACGGGCACGCCGCCGCGGCTCGACGGCCGCACCATCAACTGGTCGCGCTTTCAGGAGCAGCCCGGCGACGCCGATCCCACGCCCTTCAGCTTCCGCACGCGCGCCATCACCCGGCCGCAGGTGCCCTGCCACATCGCTTACACCACGCCGGAAACCCGCCGCATCATTCGCGAAAACGTCCATCGCTCGCCCATGTACAGCGGGCAGATCACCTCGATCGGGCCGCGCTACTGCCCCTCGATTGAAGACAAAATCGTCAAATTTCCTGACAAGGAAGTACACCAGCTCTTTCTCGAGCCAGAGGGGCTGGCCACGCACGAGATCTACGTGAACGGCATGAGCACTTCCCTGCCGATTGAGTTGCAGCTGGCGGTGATCAAGAGCGTGCCCGGGCTGGAGACGGCGGAGATGCTGCGCCCGGGTTATGCCATCGAATACGACTCCATTGATCCCACGGAACTGGAACGCACGCTCGAAACCAAGAAGATCGCGGGACTCTACCTGGCCGGCCAGATTAACGGTACCAGCGGATATGAGGAGGCGGCATGCCAGGGCCTTATGGCCGGCGTCAACGCGGCGCTGCGCGTTCGCGGCGAGGCGCCGCTGGTCCTTGACCGTACCGAGGCCTACACCGCCATCCTGATCGACGACCTCATCAGCAAGGGCACCAACGAGCCCTATCGCATGTTCACCTCACGGGCCGAATTCCGCCTGCACCTGCGAATTGACAATGCCGACCGGCGCTTGACGCGGCATGGCCGCCGCGCAGGCCTGATCGGCAATGCGGAGTGGTCCGAGCACCTGGCCAAACAAGCGCGCATGCTCGAGCTGAAGAAATTTCTGGAGACGACGCGCCCGGAGCGGCTGCCGGAGGGACTGGCGGGAGGCGCGGCGGGCGCCACCTATGCCCAGTTGCTCAAGCGGCCGGAGGTGCGCATCGAGCAGCTCGCGCCCCTTTTCCGCGACAAGCTGGCCGCCTGGTTTGCGCGGGACGGCGAGCCGCTATTCCAGCCCGCCGCAACCCACGTCGCTGCCGCCGTGGAGAACGGCCTGCCTGCGCAACTGCGCGGTGAGTTGAAGTCGGTGGAAACCGAGATCAAGTACGCCGGCTATCTCGACCAGCAGCAACGGGCGATTGCGCGTCTGAAGCGCTCGGAGGAGCGCAGTATCCCGGATTGGTTCGAGTATCGCGGCGTGAGCGGCCTCTCCCGGGAGATGACGGAAAAGCTGGAACGTGTCCGCCCCCGCACGCTGGGACAGGCCAGCCGCATTCCCGGGGTTACACCGGCGGCCATCTCGCTGGTCAACGTGTATATCGAAATTCAGGGGAAGCGCCGCGGAGCGCGAATCGTAGAGTCGCACGCTTGACGCAGACGGCGCCGGGGCACCGCACTACTCTTTGCGTTTTTTGCCGGCTTTCGGCTTGGACTCAGTTTCTTTCTTGTCTTCGGGCTTGGACTCGGCTTTCACGTCGGATTTTTCACCCGACTTTCCTGCTCCGTCCCCCGCGCTTGAACCTGACGACGAGGAGCGGGCGTAATCGGTCACATACCAGCCCGATCCCTTGAACTGCACCGCGGGAGCGTGCAGAAGCTGCTCCACCGCGCCCTTGCACTTGGGACAGGAAGGCACGGGATCGGAAAATTTCTGAATCCGTTCAAAGCGGTGGTGGCACTTTTTGCACTCGTACTCGTAGAGGGGCACCCGGTCTCCTCGGCAAGCGATATTCCCGATTCTATGAAGCGGGCTGCAGGCCGTCAATTTCCGCGCTGCGAGAACGCGGCCGGCTGCTCGCCGGCTGCAGCCCGCGCCGGGCAGGCGATGGTAGACTCCGGCCATGCCGGGCGAGGCTGCACCTTCCTCAGGATCGACGCTCGCACCCGGCCTGTACGTGGTCGGTACGCCCATCGGCAATCTCGAGGACATCACGCTGCGCGCCTTGCGCGTCCTGAAGGAAGCCGACGTGATCGCCTGCGAGGATACCCGCCAGACCCGCAAGCTGCTCGACCGTTACGGCATCGCTACGCCGCAACTCAGTTACCACGAACACAACGAAGCGGAGCGCGCGGCGGAGTTGCTCGTGCGTTTGCAAGCGGGCGAGCGCATCGCGTTGGTCACCGATGCCGGCACGCCGGGAATCTCTGACCCGGGATACCGCCTGATCACGCTGGCAGCGCAACAGAATGTTCCCGTGATTCCCGTGCCCGGTCCCGCCGCGCTGGTTGCGGCGCTGGCGGCCAGCGGCCTGCCCACCGACGAATTCAGCTTTCATGGATTCCTTCCCGCGAAACGGGGGCAACGCCGGGCGGCGCTGGAGTCGATTCGCTCTTCCACACAAACGGAGGTGTTCTACGAGGCCCCGCATCGCCTCCGCGAGTGCCTGGAGGACGTGGTGCAAGCCCTCGGGGCGGAGCGCGCTGTGGTAGTGGCTCGCGAACTCACCAAAGTGCACGAGGAATTCATCCGCGGAACGGCCGCTGCGGTCCTCGAACGAGTGGCAACCCGGGAACTCCGGGGCGAGATCACGTTGCTCATTGGGAAGGCGGAAGCGGGCGCACAGGAGGCTGCGAGCGCGCCCACCCCGGTCCGAGAGCGCTACGAGCGGCTGGTTGCGGAAGAAAAGATGGACGAGAAGGCAGCGCTCAAGCGGGTGGCGAAAGAGATGGGCATCTCGCGCAGCCACGCATATCGCGAACTGCAGCGCAGCAAGAAGTGATTCAGGAAGCGCTCGCGGCGGCCGCCAACCTGGCTACCGTGCGCTCCTTGCCCAGTGCGACCATGACAGCAAACAAGCTGGGCGCCACTGCCTGCCCGGTCAGCGCCACGCGCGCACCGTTGATGAGAGCCCCCGCCTTGACGTTCTTCTCCGCGGCAAAATCGCGCAGGACCTTTTCGGCATGTTCTTCCGTGAAGCCGTTGCCGGCGGCGTAACGTCCCGAGAGTTCGCCAAGCATCTGGCGAACGGCATCGTCCTTCAGGAACTTCCCGACTGCCGCCGGGTCAGGCTGGAAGTCGTCCGTAAAAAATGCGCGGAACGAGGTGGCGAAGTCTTTGAGGTTGCGGGCGCGCGGCTGCAGCAGCGCGATGGTGGCCAGCAGCCAGTCGCGGTTGCCGGGCTCGGCCTGGATGCCGGCCTTGGCCCACTCGGCCTGGATGAGCGGAAGCAGTTTTTCCGGCGAGTACGCGCGTATGTACTCGGTGTTGTACCAGTCGAGCTTGGCGCGATCGAAAACCGCGTTGGAGCGCGAGATTCCCTCCAGGCCAAACAACGCAATCAGCTCGCGATCGGCCAGGATTTCGCGCGAGGCATCGGGCGGGGTCCACCCCAGCAGCGCCAGAAAATTGCGGAACGCCTCGGGAACGATGCCCTCGTCTTTATACGCAATCACGCTGGTTGCGCCGTGGCGCTTGCTCAGGCGCGATTTGTCGGGCCCCAGGATGAGGGGAACATGGGCAAAGACGGGCAGGGCCGCTCCCAAAGCCTGATACAGGAGTACCTGCTTGGGCGTATTGGAAATGTGGTCGGCGCCGCGCACGATGTGGCTGATGCGCATATCAATGTCGTCGGCGACGACGCTGAGGTGATAAGTAGGCGCGCCATCGGAGCGCAGCAGGACAAAATCCTCGATTTCCTGGTTGGCAAATTCGACCCGTCCGAAAACCGCGTCGTCAAAGCCGGTGCTTCCGCCCTCAGGAACGGCAAAACGGAGCCCGCTGGGCTCCCCGGCGGCACGGCGGCGGGCACTTTCCTGCGCCGACAAGCGGCGGCACGTGCCCTCGTAACGAGGCGGGCGGCCAGCAGCGGTGGCGGCAGCGCGGCGCTGCTCCAGTTCCTCTTTGCTGCAGAAGCAGAAATAAGCGTGGCCGGAGGCGGCCAGTTTCTCCGCCGCGGCGCGATACAGGTCCATGCGCTGCGTCTGGAAGAACGGCCCTTCGTCCCAATCGAGGCCCAGCCAGCGCAGGCCGTCCAGGATGCCTTGCACCATCTCGGAGGTGGACCGCTCAAGATCGGTGTCCTCGATGCGCAGGACGAAGGTGCCGCCGGTGTGCCGCGCGAACAGCCAGTTGAAGAGCGCAGTCCGGGCGCCCCCCACGTGCAGGTAGCCGGTGGGAGAAGGCGCAAAGCGCAGGCGCGGAACCGCGGAGGAGGAAGCGGAAGGCATGGGGTCAATGTTTCTTTGGTACTCAGAGCGATGTTACGGGCCGCTGAAAAGCAGCGTCAAGCGCAGCGTCACTCTCGTTGACTCTCCTGACCGGAACACCGGATAATTTTGCTACCGCACTAACATGGGGAGCCCTGGCCACTCCCCGCCGGGCACACTGCCGGGATCGCCTGCCGGAGCGGCATGGATAAGATGTTAGCTGGCATCGTTATCGTTCCCGGCGTGATCGCGCTGCTGCTGTTTCTCGTCTTCACGTACCTGTACCAGCAGAGCCGCGCAGCCTACTTTCGCGCCTGGCAACTGGGCTGGGGCGCTTACTGCCTCTATTACGCGCTGATCGCCTTTAATACCTACGGCACCACTTCCCTGGGCGAACGGGCTGCCGGCAATCTTCTGCTGGTGGCCATGACCATGTGCATCTTCGTCTCCACGCGGCTGATTGATGAGAAGTTCCGGCCGCGCTGGTACGACGTGGCGCTGTCACTGGCGCTGGCAGGCCTGGCAATTTGGGACGTCTTCGCCTTCGAAGTAGCCGGAAACGCCAGCGTGCAGGCCACGCCGCGGCCGCATGTCCGGCTGGAGGTCGGGGTTGCCGTGGTGCTGGTGTATTGCGCCATCCGTTTTTATGGCTTCGCGCGCCGGCGCTACTCGGTGGGGTATCGACTGCTGTCGATCGCACTCGCCATCTGGTCAGCGCTGCTGTTTTCGCGGCAATTTCATTATCTGCTGGAAGAGGTTTTCGGCCGCTTCGGCCACCTGCTGGGTCCCATTCCCCAGATGCTGCTGGGATTCGGAATGTTGATGGTGCTTTTCGAGAACGAACGCCGGGCGGTGCAGGAGAATGCGCTGGCCTTCTCCACCCTGGAGGTGGACACGGCCCAGTTGCTCTCGCCGCGCGAACTGGCGCCCAGTATGGAGAAGATTATCGAGCGGCTGTCGCGGCTGGCGCCCGGCGGGCGCGCCATCCTGCTGATCAGCGACCGCTGGCGTTCCGTGCTGCCGTCAGCACAGACGGGATTTTCCCCCGAGACCCTGGCCCGACTGCAAGAGATCGGCATCACCGACTACCTGGTGGAACTGGCCTATCGCGGCGGGGGCCTGGCGGTGTTGCGCGACCTGCCGCACGGGGCGGAGCCGCCTTTGCCCACGGGCGGCCGCTTCGTCCAGTTCCGGGGCGTCATGGCGCAGGAAAACGTCCGGCATGTCACCGTTCTCAACCTGCAGACCCGGGAAAACAACTTCGGCGTGGTGCTGTTGCCGCACGAGGCGCGCAATGCCCTCAGCTCGTCCCAGGCGCGTTTACTGCTGGGACTGTCTCTGCAGATCGGCATGACGCTGGAGAATTACGTGGTCATGCACGACGCGCACCGGCGCAGCAAGGAGTACGAGCTGCTCACGGAGATCGGACAGGCCATTGCTTCGCGGCTGGACCAGGACGAAATCATGCGGACCGTGCACAAGGAACTGGGGCAACTCTTCGACACGCGCACGTTCTACATCGCCTTCCAGGAGGGCGACGAAATCCGCTTCGAATTCGAGACCACGGATGGCGTGATCCGCCCCAAGCGCTCGCGGGCGGTGGGCAACGGGATTACCGAGCACATCATTCGCAGCGGCGAGCCGCTGCTGATCCGCTCCGACATGGACAAAGCGCGGACCCAGCTCGGCGTCACGTTCATTCCCGGCAAGCCGGCCAAGTGCTACTGCGGCGTGCCCATTTTCCTGGAGGGCCGGCCGGCGGGGGTGATGGCCGCGATGAACCTGGAAAGCGAGTTCGCTTACGAGGCGCGGGACCAGGAGGTGCTGCGCACGGCAGCCGGCCAGGTCTCGGTGGCGGTGGAGAATGCACGCCTGTTCGCCGAAGAACAGCGCCGGGTCCGGCATCTCGCCTTCCTCAACAACATCTCGAAGACGGCAATCTCCAGTGAAGACGCCGAGCAGATGCTGGCCGAGATCGTGCGCGAGATCCAGAAGAACTTCAAATTCGACCACATCGGAATCGGCATCCTCGACTACGTCACCAAGGACATCGAGATTAAGGCGGAAGCCGGGTCCACGGCCAAGGCCCTGGGCAAGCGCGTGCAACTCGGCACGGGGGTCATGGGGCGGGTGGCGCGTTCGGGCGAAATGGCCCTGGTGCAGAATGCCGGGGAAGGCACGCTGCCCGGCATCCTGGGCGACTCGCAGTCGGTGCTGTGCCTGCCGCTCAGCTACAGCGAAACGCTTCTGGGCGTGCTCAACATTGAAAGCCGCGAACCCAACGCGTTTACCCCGCAGGATGTGCTGATCATGAGGACGCTGGCCGACCTGCTGGCCACGGCGCTGCACAACTCGTTCGTGTTTCAGAAGCTGCAGCAGCAGGCCATTACCGACGGCCTCACGGGCATCAAGACGCGCCGCTTCTTCTACGAGGCCCTGACCTCGGAGTGGAGGCGCGCCTCGCGATCCGGGCGGCCGTTTTCCGTGGTGCTCATCGACCTCGACCAGTTCAAGGAAGTGAACGACAGCCTGGGCCACCTGGAAGGCGACCTCGTGCTGGCGCGCATCGGACGGCTGCTGGAGCAGAAATGCCGGCAGTCCAACGTCGTCGCGCGTTATGGCGGCGACGAGTTTGTCGTGCTCATGCCTGAAACCGGCGTGGAACAGGCGCAGATCCTTTCCGACCGCCTGCGGCTGTGGATCGCGACCGATCCCATGCTCGCGGAGCGACGCATCACCGGCAGCTTCGGCGTGGCCAGTTTTCCCCTGCACGGCTCCACGGTGGAGGAGATTATTCATGTCGCGGATGCCAGCATGTACGTTTCCAAGCACGCCGGCGGCAATCGCGTCTCCACGGCGGAGGAATTTCTGGAAGGTGAACACGCCGCCGTCCACAAGCAACTCATCGCCGGGTACATCGAGGGTTTTCTGCAACGCGAGCACACCGGCCCGGAGTACGTGGAAGAGCTGGTGCTCACGCTGAAAAAGCTGTGCGGCTCGGGCCAGGAGTGCGCTCCGGAAATGCTCAAGCAGGCCATCGAGGCGCTCAATCGGGCGGCGGAGATGCGCGAGATCCATGCCGGCAGCCACGGGGAGTCGGTGGCCCGCTTCACCCGCATGATCGGGCGCGGCCTGGAAATGGAGCCGGAAGAACTGGCCGCGCTGGTTTTTGCCGCCCGCGTCCACGATCTGGGCAAAATTTTCCTGCCGGAAAAAATCCTGAACAAGCCCGGCCCGCTCACCGAAGACGAGTTCTACCTGGTTAAGCTGCACCCCAAGGTCGCGGGCGAAATTCTCTCCACCATTCCCGACAGCGATCGGCTGCGGGAGTGGGTGGAGCACCACCACGAGTACTTTGACGGTTCGGGATACCCTGACGGCTTGCGCGGGGAGGAAATTCCGCTGGGGGCGCGCATCCTGCACGTGGCCGATGCCTACGCCAACATGATCATCGAGCGCCCCTTTGCCGCGGCGCGCACCCCGGAAGACGCGCGCAACGAACTGGAGCGCTGCAGCGGCACACAGTTCGACGGTATGGTGGTGCGGGTGCTTCTGCGCCAGTTGAAGGCGCAAAAGGCTCCCACCCTCGACTGAACCGCGGCCCGGACCTGCCGCCTAATGCTTTCCCAGCTTCACCGCGTGGGCGTCGAATAAACTGTCGGGCAGATTCTGGTTGTACTCCACAGCGGTCAGAAAACGCTGGTTCGACATGTCGCCATTTTTGGTGCGCGTGACGCTGAGCGGAGTGGCGATCCCCTGCACGACCTTGTAGTTGTCGTAGATCTCGCCTTCCTCGTTTTTCTGGCGGTCGGCGGGGTCGCGCCAGGTGAACACTTTCCGGATGGGCAGGTGCGTGATGGCGTCAATGTCAATGGTCACGGATTGGTTATGCGCATTGAGCAGCGTGACCTGTTCCGCCTGCTTTTGCGCGGCCACGGACGGTCCGTCATAAAAGAGCGCGATGCCGGGCTCGTGGAGCCACTTGCGCAACACCCAATCGAGCGAATAGTTCAGACGGCGCAGGTAATCGGAGTGCGCTTCAGGGTCCTCCGGCGCAACGCCCCGAAACGTCACCTCGTTTCCTGCTTCGCCGTTGTGGATGATCACCCAGTCTCGACGCTTGGTGAGTTCCACGCGCTCTTTGTCCGGCCACTTCCAGTAACGCCAATACAGCGCCCCCGCGCCACTGGACTCTCCGTGATGAAAGCCGTAGGTACGGCCCTCCTCACGGCGGTCCTGGACCTGCAAGTAGGCGTTTCCGCCCAGAGCCGCGATCATCTGGTCAATCAGCAGATGCGCCTTGCGGGCGTTTTCGTCCTGCGCGGAAGCCCGCGGGGCCGGAGCCTGGGATTGCGCCGGAGCGGCTGCGGGCGCGGTTTGGCCGGCAGCGCTTACGCTCAGCAGCAGGAAAAACAGGGCGATCAAGGCATTCATGGGCTGGGGAGGCTGGCGCCGCCCGTTTAGTATAAACACGGTCCCACCACGGAAGACGCTCTAGCCCACCAGTACCGCTCCCCCGTTCACGTTCAGAATTTCGCCCGTGATGAACCCGGCATGCTGGCTGCACAGGAACAGGATCGGTCCGGCGACCTCCTCCGGCTCAGCCACGCGCCCCAGGGGAATGGCACGGAAGATAACGTCGCGTGAGGCGGGCTCGTTCAGGGCAGGCTCCGCCATGTCGGTACGGACCCAGCCGGGAGCCACGCAGTTGACCAGAATTCCATCTTCCGCCAACTCCGTCGCTAAGCCCTTGGTCATGCTGATCAGGGCGCCCTTGCTGGCGGCATAGTCGCAGTGGAAAGCCTCGCCGCGCTGCCCCGCCGTGGAGCTGACAAATACAATGCGTCCGCGGACTGGCCCGAGTTTCTTCTGCCGCTTCATGGCTGCAACCGCATGTTTCACCACCCCAAACGCGCCATCCAGGTTGACGGCGAGGGTCCGGCCCCATTGCTCCTCGGTCATTTGATCGACCGGAACGCCTTCGGCGGGCCACACCCCGTGATTGATGACGACCGCGTCCAGCCGTGAAAAGCGCTGGAGAACGGCTGCGACCAGTTCGCGCCCGCTCTCGTCACCGGTAAGGTCGGCCTTAACAGCGAAGCAGTTCGGACCGGACTCCGCAGCCACACGCTGCGCCTGCTCCGCGGCGCTGCGGTAGCTGAAAGCCACCTTGGCGCCGGCTTGCGCAAACAGCTTGACCGTGGCCGCGCCAATGCCGCGCGAGCCGCCTGTAACTAATGCGATGTGCCCATCGAGCGACAAAGTGACGGCCGACGGTTTCATGGCAGAAGGGCTAGACCCTAGAGGAAAATGCGGGTAGGCGTCAATTCCCGACCGGGATTGGCGGGGCTGGTGCCGCCTCGGAAAAGCCACGGCCTGTGGCTTTTTTGCCACATCCCATAACGCAACACCGGTTGTAATCTTCTCATCACACGCTAAATAGATCGTTTGCAGTACGAACAAACAATTCGTCATCCCGTCGGCTGCGAAGGGGCAGGGCTGCATAGCGGCGCTCCCGTCAGCCTGCGCATTCTGCCCGCCCCGGCTGGTTCGGGGATCGTCTTTCAGCGCAGCGACTTGGACCATTTCCCGGTGGAGGCGGTCAGCCGGAATGTGGCGCGGGTGAGCTACGCCACCAGCCTGATGAAGAAAGGCGTGCTCATTTCCACCACCGAGCACCTGCTCTCGGCATTTATCGGCACCGGAATCGATAACGCGATTGTCGAGCTGGACAACCTGGAAGTACCCATCCTGGACGGCAGCGCCAAACCGTTTGTGGAGATGATCCGCAGCGCCGGCACCCGCCCGCAACGCAGGCCGCGCACCTTCCTGCGAATGGTGCGCCAACTCGAACTGAGCGACGGAGATAAATTCATCGCGGTCTACCCCTCCGATACCTACAGCGTGCGTTACACCATTGACTTTCCGCACCCGCTGATCGGCCGCGAAAGTTTTGAAGTGGAATTGCAGGATGGAGAGTACGTCCGGGAAATCGCGCCGGCGCGCACTTTCGGCTTTTTGCACCAGGCTGACGCCATGCGCAACCAGGGATTGATTCGGGGTGCGTCGCCGGAAAACGCGATTGTTTTGACGCAGGACGCCCTGCTCAACCCTCCGCTGCGCTATGCGGACGAATTCGTGCGCCACAAAGTGCTGGACGCCATCGGCGACCTGGCGCTGCTGGGCAAGCGGCTGCTCGGGCGAGTAGTGGCCGACCGAGCCGGGCACGCGATGCACACCGCCCTGGTCTCCCGCATTTTGCGCGATCCAACTCTTTGGGAAGAAACGACGTTGGCGGCTGCTTCGGAGGACCGGGTTCCTGCGCTTTCCGCCCCTGCAGCGCCCACGCAATAAGAGCGTGCGGGGCAGCCCCGCAGGCGGCGGCCGTATCCAACCTGCCGGTGCTCTGGCCTGAGTCGCCCGGCTGCGCTGGTATGATAGGCAGGGCAAGCAGACCATTCCGTAGTACCCAAACTGATCTTCATGGCGCGACTTCACAAGTCCAGTCCCTTGCCGGACGCCATCTTCAGCGGAGCCGAAGCGAGCGAGGCAGAACGCCGCCGCCTGCTGGAGATCTTCCGGCATGTACCCATGGGTATCGCCATGACCCACGGCCCGGAACACCGCTGGAGTTTCCTGAATCCTGCAACTCTGAAAATTATGGGCGTGGACAGCCCGGATAAGGTGCTGCACCGCCCATTCGGAGAAACCTGGCCGGAGATGGCCAGCCATGTGGCCCATCTTGACCAGGTATTTGCTTCCGGGGAACCCTTCCAGGGCAAGGAGATGGAGGTGCGCCCGCGCCTTGGCGGGGACGGCGGCGGTAAAACCCTGCATCTCGATGTGGGCTATGAGCCCCTGCGGAATGAAAGTGGACAGGTGGAAGGGATCCTGATCCACGCCAGTGACGTAACCGAGCGGGTGGACGCTCGCAGGCTGATGGAACGAGGCGAAGAACAGTTTCGTCAGCTGGCCGATTCCATTCCCACCCTGGCCTGGATGGCCAATCCGGACGGCTGGATCTTCTGGTACAACCGGCGCTGGTTCGAGTACACGGGCACGACGCCGGAGCAAATGCAAGGCTGGGGATGGCAGTCGGTCCACGATCCCGCCCAACTGCCGAAGGTCATGGAGCGCTGGAAGGCTTCGCTGGCGTCCGAGCTTCCCTTTGAAATGGTATTCCCACTGAAGGGCGCGGACGGCCAATTCCGCCCGTTTTTGACCCGCATCATTCCCGTGCGCGACTCCGAGGGGAAACTGTTCCGCTGGTTCGGCACCAACACCGATATCAGCAAACAACAGGAGACCGAAGAAGCCCTGCGGCGCAATGAAGAGCGCCTGCGCGCCGCGCTGACGGCGTCACAGGCCGGAACATTTCGCTGGGACCCGCACACTGGCGAGTACCTGGAGTTTGACGACAGCCTCAAGGAGCTTTTCGGCATACCGCTGGAAGAGCAGGTGCGCGTGCCCGAGGACTTTCTGAAGCGCGTGCATCCCGAGGACCTGGCCGCGGTGAAGGAAGGCGTGGAGCGCACCCGGTTGGGGGAGGATTTCGATGGGGAATTTCGCATTCTGATGCCCGATGGGAGCATTCGCTGGATCTATGACCGGGCCAAAATGATTGTGGAGGATGGCAAGCCGCTGTACCTGGTGGGCGCCTGCATGGACACGACCACGCGCAAGCAGGCGGACATCGCGCGGATGCGGCTGGCGGCGATCGTGGAGTCCTCCGACGACGCCATTGTCAGCAAGAACCTGAACGGGATCGTGACCAGCTGGAACAAGGCGGCGCAGCGCATGTTCGGCTACACCCAGGAGGAGATGATTGGCCGTCCCATTACGACCATCATCCCCCTCGAACTGCATCCCGATGAGGACGTGATCCTCTCCAAGATTCGACGCGGCGAGCGCATTGAGCACTTCGAGACCGTGCGGCAACGCAAGGACGGCGAACTGCTGGACGTCTCGCTCACGGTGTCGCCCGTTCGCGATGATTTCGGGCGCATTATTGGGGCCGCTAAGATTGCGCGCAACATCACCGAGCGGCGGCGAGCGGAACAGGCCCTGCGTACCAGCGAGAAGCTGGCCAGCGCGGGACGCATGGCCGCCACCATGGCGCACGAGATCAATAATCCGCTCGAATCCGTGGTGAACCTGCTCTACCTGGCTTGCTCCGACCCGGGCCTGTCGCCCGCTACGCGCGGCTACCTGGAGGCTGCCGACGAGGAATTGACGCGCGTTTCCCACATTACCAAGCAGACCCTGGGTTTTTACCGGGAATCGACGACGCCGCAACCCACGCGGATTTCCGAGTTGTTCGAAAGCCTGCTGCTGGTGTACGGGCCGCGCATCCGCAACAAGAAAATCAACCTGGAACTCGATACCGAGCGCGAAATCGAAGTGCCCTCGGTTCGTGGTGAGCTGCGGCAGGTGCTGGCCAACGTGCTGCAGAACAGCATTGAAGCGGTGGACGCCGGCGGCAAGGTGCGCGTGCGCATCGCGCGAGCGCAGCGGCGGAGCGACGGAGCGCAGGGAGTGCAGGTGACGGTTGCCGACAATGGATTCGGCATTGATCGCGCGAACCGGGACAGGATCTTCGAGCCCTTCTTCACAACCAAGAAGGACTTTGGCACAGGCCTCGGTCTCTGGGTGTCCAAGGAGATCGTGGACCGGCACGGCGGCAGCATCCGGGTGCGAAGCAGCACGCATCCCGCGAAGAGTTGGACGGTGATCGCCATCTTCCTGCCCTTGGAGTCGCCTATTCCCACAACCGCAGAGAACGCGGTTTCCGGCGCGGCCTTGTAGGAGTTACTCAGGTCGCCTGGCCCGCGGGGGAAGCGGGGGCCTTGCCGCGGGTACGCGCCGTCTCCAGAAGATCGAGTTGCTCTGCAATCCACTTCTCCAATTGCTCGCGGGAGCTCTGCGGCAGCTCCAGAAAGCGCAGGCCGGCTTTTCCACCGCCATCGCTCCAGGCCAGCTCCGCCTTGGGCTCCATGGCCACGTTGGTTCCCGGAAGCGTGAACTGCACACGGGAGATGGCGCTTTGGGGCAGGGGCGCCGCCGACCGGATGGCCATGCCGCCCTCGCTCAGATTGCACGCGGTAACCCGGAATTCACCACTTTGGCTGTAATGGATGACTGCCTGCGCCTCCACGGGAATACGAAAATACCGGCGGCGCTCGCGCAGCATCGCGCCATGCGCAGCCGAAAAGCAGCGCAGCGCGCTCACCATGGTGATGGGTTTCTGGAGCACAAAGCTGGCGCCCATCCCGAAAGCCGTACGAATGCTGGTGGCGCCGTTCAGAATGGCAAACGCGACGGAGCGCTTATTCGTCTCACTCTTACGCATTTTCTGCAGCACGTCGAGGCCGCCGGCCAGGTCGTCGCAATCCACGATGACCGCGTCAAACTTCTTGGCCGCAACGATCTCGGCGCCGGCCTCGACGCCGGTACACACCTCCACCCCCACCCCCAGCTTGTCGAGCGCGGGCCGCACGATCCGCAACACTTCGGGGTCGCGGCTGAGGAGGAGGGACTCCAGCACCATTTCACGATGGTAACTTTGGGGCTAGTTGCGACCATAGGTCACCGAAGTAACTGAAAATACTCCGAAGCTGCTATCTTTCAATGGTTTGCAGCCTGCGGACCCACGTTCCCCGGCCGGCCGGCGCGACTGAAACTGGAACCCGAATCGCTCGTGCGCAACCTCGCCTATCTTTCGCTCGGATCCAATGTTGGAGACCGCGCCGGAAACCTGCGCACAGCCATCGAACAACTGCGTCCCCTCGGCGAGGTTACGGCGGTGTCATCCTTCTACGAAACCGAGCCGGTGGAATTCACCGACCAACCCTGGTTTCTGAACTGCGCGGTTGCCTTGCAGACTGAGCTGAGGGCGGAACCTCTGTTGCGTGAGCTGCTCGCTTTGGAACAAACCATGGGGAGGCGGCGGACGCACAATAAGGGTCCGCGCACCATTGACGCCGACATCCTGCTGTTGGGCGAGACCATCATCGAAGCGCCCGGCCTCAGCATCCCCCATCCCGCCATGCAGCAACGGAGGTTCGTGCTCGAGCCCCTGGCGGAGATAGCTCCCAACCTGCGACATCCCCGGCTGGGGAAGACGGTGCGCGAGCTGCTGGATGCGCTGCCCCCGGGCGCGGTGGTGCGCAAATTGAGCGACAACCCGGGCTAGAAGCGCCCTCGTGAGGAATTCCGGGAAGATGCGGGCCGCGCAGGCGGCTCAGGGCACGATGATGCGGTTCCCCCCCTGGGCGGGGGTGGCCAGCACGGATGTTTTCTCCGGGAACTGCGCCAGCAGTGCGTCTACCAGCGCGCGTGACTTCGGACGCCCGGAGGTGCGCACGTGCGCCATGCGCAGCGTAAACACGAAGACCCGTAACAAGTCGGAATCCCGCAGGCTGCTGAAGCCGCGTTGCTTCTGTTCGAGCTTGCGATATTCGTCCAGGGTCTTTTCGATTTCTCCAGCGACCGCCTGGGCGCGCACTCCGCCAGGGGGCGCAGGGTAATGCAAACCGGAATTAACCAGTGTTTCGGAGGTCTTAGCCAGGGCGGTGAGCGCGGAAATAATGTCTTGGTCATTCAGGGAACGATCCGAACGGGCGGCCTGGGCCAGGGCAAAGTTCACGCCCAACAGCAGCTCCTCCTGCTGGTAGACGAATTGCTTGCTGATCTCGACAGCGGGAAATAATGCGCTCGCGTCAAGTTGGTCGAGGGAGCGCGGCTTCTCGTGCTCGCGCGCCTGGCGCAGGTAGACGCAATCGGAGGGACAATCGAGCGTGACTTCCCTCTGCTCGCCGCAGCACTGCGGGCAGATGCGGTCGTGCAGGGCAGGACAAAATCGTTTTTCCTTCCGCGTGTGGCAAATGGCGCAGCTCACCGGCGGGTTTCCTGCGACGGCATGAAGGCATTATGACATCCCAGGCGCTCCGCCGGCGGGTGCGCGCGGCGGGCGCGAAATGCACTTTTGGGCGCACGGGATGCGCGGCAGGCGGCCCCCACCTGGGCGGAAGGCCCATTTTTGGCGGCCATTTTGGGCCCTACCCGTGTCAAACCCGCATAAAATAAGGCTTGCACGCTTCTTTTCCACAGAGCTGCTGGTATAAGATAGCGGCCATCGTTGTGCATCTTGAAAGTTTTATGGTTGGCAAGGAGGAATTTCTATGGCTGCTGGACTGACCAAAACGCAGTTAATCCGCCACCTGGCGGAGAAGCTGGAGACCAACAACAAGACCGCGGCGGCATTTCTGCAACATCTGGCGGAGACCGCGGTGAAGGAAACCAAGAAGAATGGCGTGTTCGTGCTGCCCGGCCTGGGGCGGCTGAAAAAGGTCCAGCGCAAGGCGCGCATGGGACGCAATCCCCAGACAGGCGAGCCCATCAAGATTGCCGCCAAGACCACGGCAAAGTTCTACCTGGCGAAGAGCGTGAAGGATTCCATCGCGCCCAAGAAGTAGCCGCACGGCGGCATTGGAGAGAAGAGGCCGGCATGTGCCGGCTTTTTCTTTTGCCCTGCAGTCAAGCTGCAGCGGCGCGGCTGCGGCGGAGGCCATCCAGACCCCAGCATCGTCCCGCATCGGCGGCATAGAAGATCACAAACAGCAGAAGCAAGGGCAGGTGATCGAGTTCGGCGCCGAAGTATCTCCACACCGGCACATGGTGACCAGGTCCCCACCAGGTTGCGAGAGTCAGATTCACCATGTGCAGGACGCCCAACACCGAGGCCAGCCGCACCCATAATCCCAGCAGGAGCGCCAAGCCAATGAAAAGCTCGACCGCGCCCACCAGGTAACCGAAAAATACGTGGTGGGGCAGCACCACGGCGGACAAAAATGCGCGGTAGAAGCCGACCGCGCCGTTTTCGATGAAGTCTTTCAGCCAGACTTGCGGAAATGTGCGCTGCGCGAATTCCGAGCTGGCCAGCTTGTACTCGCCAAAGAGGAGGAAAAATACGGCCGTGGCGATCCGGCACAGCGCCAGGACGCGTCCCGCGGTTGGGTCGCGTGTGGCGGGCGGGGCGCTCATGCCCACCCCTCGCGCCATCTGGCGCCGAGAGTCATGGCGCGGCGGAGCGAACTACCTGTCCGCCCTTCATAATGAACCGCACGTTGTGGAGCTGCCGGGCGTCGCGCAAGGGATCGCCGCTGACAGCGATGATGTCGGCGTAAGCTCCCGCCGTAATTGCGCCCAGCTTGCCGGCCATGCCCAGCATCTCGGCGGCGTTGACCGTGGCAGCGCGCAAGGCGTCTGGCGGGGCCATTCCCAGGTCCACCATGCGGTCGAATTCCTGCGCGATGGGCTCGGTCCACTTGATTCCGCCCATGTCGGTGCCGAACACGATTCTGATGCCGGCCTGCATTGCCTTGCGGAAGGACTGCTCGTGCGCCGAGGCGCGCAATCGGTCGCGTTGACCCTCGGGCGTATTCGCAGGGGCCCAGTCGGTGTAGTAGACCGCCAGCGTCGGACAGTACCAGGTGCCCTGCCGTTTCATCTGCGCGATCTGCGCGTCGCTGATCTGCAGTCCGTGCTCAATCGAGTCGCAGCCGCCATCGAGCGCGCGCTGCAGGCCCACGCCGCTATAGGCATGGCAGGCGACTTTCCGGCGCCAGCCGTGGGTTTCGTCCACGACTGCCTTGAGTTCATCGAGCGTGAGGGTGGGTTGGGAGATGAGTTCACCGTTGTCGCCGGCCCACGAGCGATGAGTCATATACACCTTGATCCAGTCCGCGCCGTGCTCGAGCTGCTCGCGGGCAGCCTTGCGCGTTTCCACCGGTCCGTCGGCAATCTGCACTCCCTTAGGCAGGGTGAGCTCCGGCGCGTACCCCTCCAAGGGATAGCCTCCGGTGGTGGAAATGGCGCGGGTAGCGACGAAGAGCCGCGGCCCGGGAATGTGTCCCTCTTCGATCGCCTGTTTAATACCGATATCGCCGTAACCCGCGCCTTCGGTTTCCAGATCGCGCAGCGTGGTGAAACCCTGCTCGAGGGCTCTGCGGGCAGCCACCGCGGCGCGGGCGGCGCGGTAGGCCAGCGGATACTTCAGGATGTTGGCGTCATAACCGCCCTCCGCGGGATCCTCGCCCTGCAAAAAGATATGGGTGTGCGAATCAATCAGCCCGGGTAAGACCGTGTCGTGAGAGAGATCGATCACCTCAGCGCCGGAGGGAACACCCGCGCTCGAGTCGCGCACCGCCTCGATCCGGTCGCCGCGGATCACGATCACCTGATTAGCGCGCGCCGAGCCCGTCCGCGGATCAACCAGGCTGCCCGCGCGAATCGCGATCAGCTTTCCAGAAGGCGCCTGGGCCGCCGCGCATGCGGCCAGAATGGCCACGCACCAGAACGCCCGCATCCCTAATCGCATGTTCGCCTCCGAAAAGGAGGGGAATCATACACCAGGGGCCGCCCGCGAGCGCCGGTCCGCCTACTCCTGGATCACGGCGTCGGCTTCAATTTCAACCCGCATTTCCGGCGAGATCAGGGCAGCAACCGCCAGCATGGTCGCTGCGGGGCGTATGTCGCGAAAATGTTCTCCGTGGGCCCTGCCTACTTGCTGCCAGTCATTGATGTCGGTGAGGTAGGTGCGCGTGCGAACGACGTCCGCCATGCTGGCCCCAGCATCCTGGAGCGCACGCTCGATAATTTGCAGGGCGCGTTTGGCCTGGGCATAAGCGTCGCCTACGAAGGGCTTGCCGCCTTCGCCCACGGCCACAGTTCCCGCCACGTACACGTGAGCGCCCATGCGAACCGCGCGCGAATAGCCGACCAATGGCTCCCACTTTGCCCCGCTGGAGATGTTCTTTCTCGCCATGCTCCCTCCCGATTGAAGTGACGGTGTATGGATGCGCCGCCTGCCGGCCCGATTCTGTTTCGCGCTGTCGCGCGCCGCCTTTGGCAGCCAGAAGCGAGGAGTGCCAACAGTGCGCCGCGACCGGGGCGGCGCTGCAACCAAAACGGCTGAGTATCTTCTCCAATTGAAGTGGGCGCTGAAATCCGGACCCAGAGCGGCATCCGGCAAGGCTGACTTACTCAAGTTACTTGCGCTGGCCGCACAGGTGCGATATGTACCGCCACAGACCTGTTGTGGGGCCGGTGGGTAGGCGCAGACCCTAAGGAGAAGGCAGTGATCCCGGAGAAGCATCCCTTGCAGCAGTTGTTTCTCGATCTGGTGAGCCGGCATTACGCCGACGAAATCGGCTTACGCGACCCGGAAATCAGCACGTACGTAGCCAATATGCTGACCGAGTTTTGCGACGTGGAGCAACTGTTCAGGCTGCGCGACGCGGGCGGCAGGAAGCTGAACGACGTAGGCGAGATGCTGCTCGAATCCAATCCGGTCTATGGCCCCGCGCCTTCCTTCGACCGCGAGCGGCAGGTGCGCAAGCACATTGGAGACTACACGCTGTTCTTCACCGGCATGTTCCCGGAAAGCATCAACCACTTCCGGCTGCGGCGGCAGAGGCTGGAAAGTTTCGTGGACTTTATGAAGGCAGGCAAAGAGAGCTACTACATTGTCTCCAAATTCGAGTTCTTCGAGTACGCCAAGGTAGCGCCGCTCTTCGGGCGCTTGTCCGACCACTTTGAGCAGTGCGTTTACGGCTTGAACCGGGTGAAGAATGAGTTAAGCGAGATGCAGCACCCGGCCATGCGCCAGGCCAGCGAACTGCTGATGTGACTGCGGGCATCGGCAGCCAGAGATCGCCTAGCCTGCTTCTTTCCCCGCGCGA
Organism: Terriglobales bacterium; assembly: GCA_024281115.1. Classification (GTDB taxonomy): domain Bacteria; phylum Acidobacteriota; class Terriglobia; order Terriglobales; family Acidobacteriaceae; genus JAMXLI01. Next base: position 21,074 of record JAMXLI010000010.1, read on the forward strand.
TAAAAGCTCAGCGCCACATCGCCTTGTTGCACCGTGCGTGAACGCCGCAGCACACCGAATTCCGATCCCGGATCAAACTTTTTGTGATGCTCCGCGATGACCAGCCCGTCCGGGGACAGCAGGGATGACGCGGCCATTTGCCGCAGCACCGTCCCGTATTCGCCGGACAAGCGGTAGGGTGGATCGAGGAAGCAGAAATCTACTTTTATGCGGCGTGTTTCCAGTTGGCGGAGGGCAGCCGAGGCCTTTGCCGTCAGCAGCTCGAAGCTCGAGGGCGCCACTTGCAGCCCCGCGAGATTCCGGGCAATCAGGGCTGCAATCCGGGGGGAAGCTTCCACGAAATAGACCTTGCGCGCGCCGCGGCTCAAGGCCTCAATGCCCACCGCTCCTGTCCCGGCGTATAGATCAATCCAACTGGTCCCAGCTAAGCGCTCGGGATCGCCGGCCAGGAGCACGTTAAACAGAGTTTCGCGCGTGCGATCGGCGGTGGGGCGCACATCGAGGCCGGGGACCGACTGCAACCTGCGACTGCGGTATTGGCCGGCGATGATTCGCATCCGGAAAAGGGCCTGCCGCGCGGGCTGAACCGCGCGATTCGAGTGTATAGAATGACGAAAGAGCACGCAGAGCCATGCGAACCTGGACTTTTCCCGCCGGCCGATTGTTTGGACGCGAGGTGCGGATCCATTGGACTTTCCTGGCCCTGCTGCTGTTCGTCTGGCTGAACGACTACGGAGCGGCCGGCGGCTTCTATCCAGAACGCGGGCTGGCGCTGGTAGCAATCGTGTTCGCCTCCGTGGGCCTGCACGAACTTGGTCATGCCCTAGTGGGAGCGCTGCTGGGGGAGCCTGCGCGTTCGCTGCTGCTTTTGCCAGTGGGCGGCGTCAGCATTCCGGCCAGTGAGGCTTCCGGAAGCGCCCCAGGGAATCTGGGCCGCGAGGTGCGCATGGCAGTCGCGGGCCCGCTGTTCAACCTCTTGGCCGCGCTGGTTGTGGGTGTGATCATTACAGTCCTCGTGCCGGGCCTCCCACTCGTGTCGGCGCCCTGGATTGGTTCCGCGCAACTGCTTAAGAGCTTGTTCTGGGTGAACGTTTTATTAGCAGCCGTGAATACGCTGCCGGCTTACCCGCTGGATGCGGGACGCGTACTGCGCGCGCTGTGGGCGGGCCGCCGGGATCCGATGGAAGCGACCCAAAGGGCGGTGGCCGTGAGCCGCAGCCTCTCCCTCCTGCTGATGTTCGCGGGCATGTTCCTGAACGTGGGTTTGACCCTGGTGGGCGTGTTCGTGTTCCTGGCGGGCCAGATCGAGGAGCGCTCGGTACTGTTCCAATCCGTGCTGCACAATGTGCTCATCGAGGAAGTGATGCTGACCGACTTTGCCACGCTTTCGCCGGCCGACACGCTGGAGGATGCGCTTACCAAAGCCACGCACTCCCTGCAGGACGATTTCCCGGTGATCCGGGGCAGCGACATGGTGGGGGTAATCTCCCGCGCGCGCATCCTGCAGGCGGCGCGGCGCAGCAACGGCTACGTGCAATCGGCCATGAACCGTTTCTTCGAAGTGGCCCAGCGCGGTGACACGCTGGCGTCGGTGTTTCGCAAGATCGGCAAAGAAGGGGTAACCATCGTCCCGGTGGTGGAGGAGGAGCGACTGGTCGGAATTGTCACGCTGCAAAACCTCATGCACAACATGGCGCTGCTCACCGAGGCGCGCCGCCTGCGCCGGCAGGCCCAGGGCTGAATTCCCGCGGGCGCATACCTTGCCCGCGAGCTACAGCCGGATAGCCTTGGCAGACTGAATCGCGGGGACCTGCCGCAAAATTTCCAGCACGGCATCGGGCACGCGGCCGTCCACGTGCACCACGGCAATGGCTTCGCGGGGAGCGGAGGAAGGCGCGCTCTCACCGTAGCTGGTGCGCCGCCCCAGGGAAAAATCGGCGATGTTGATCTGATTCTCGCCCAGGATGGTGCCCACGCGCCCAATCACCCCGGGAACATCCTGGTTGCGCAGGTAAATCAGGTTGCGCTCCAATGGCGCCTCGATATCAATGCCGTCGAGTTCGAGCAGGCGAGGGGAACGGCCGTGCAACACCGCGCCTTTAGCCAGCCGCTCCTCGCTCGAGGTCTTCAAGAGGACGGAAACGACGTTGGCGGCGCCTCCGCTTCCCGCTTTTTCCTTACGGTTCTCGTGGATGCGGATGCCGCAGCTGGCGGCGATGGTGGCGGCATTCACCAGGTTGGCGTCGCCGGAGAGCGCCTGGTTCAGCACGCCCTTCACGGCGGCATTGCGGATCAATTCCGTTTTCCACTCGCCTACACCGCCGCTGTAGCGCAGCGAAATCTCGCGCGGATGCCCGGCCGCGATCTGGGCCAGCAGGCTGCCCAACCGCTCCGCCAGCAGGATATAGGGTTGCATGGCGACATACTCGTCATGCGAAACGGAGGGCACGTTGACGGCATTCTGGATGACGCCATGCTTCAGGTATTCCTTTACCTGCAGCACAATCTGCAGGCCGACGGCCTCCTGCGCCTCGAAGGTGGACCCCGCAATGTGGGGCGTAAGAATGACGTTATCCAGGGCGAGCAGCGGCGAATCGCGCGGGGGCTCCATTTCGAAAACGTCGAGCGCGGCCGCGCTGACATGACCGGTGCGGAGCGCCTCGACCAGGGCAGCGGTCTGAATCAGCTCGCCGCGGGCGCAATTAATCAGCTTCACCCCCGGCTTCATCTGGCGCAAGGAAGCGGCATTGATCATGCCCGAGGTCTGGGGGGTCAAGCCAACATGCAGGGTAAGGTAATCGGCAGCGGCATACACCTCTTCGAGAGCGGCCAGCCGGATGCCATGCTCGCGCGCCACGGCGGTGGACACGAAAGGATCATGCGCGACCAGGTGCATGCCAAACGGCCGCGCCCGCCGCGCCACTTCCATGCCGATCCTGCCCAGGCCGACGATGCCCAGGGTCTTGCCGCGCAGCTCCGTGCCTTGCAGCGACTTCTTCTCCCACTTGCCGGCACGCGTGAGTACGTGGGCAGGGCAGAGATGGCGCGCCAGGGCGAGCATGAAGCCCAGCGTATGCTCCGCCACCGCCACGGCATTCGCCCCCGGGGTATTGATAACCGCCACCCCCTTGCGCGTGGCCGCGTCCAAGTCAATGTTGTCCACGCCGACGCCGGCCCGCCCGATCACTTTCAGCTGACGGGCGCGCTCCAGCAACGCGGAATCCACCTGCACGGCGGAGCGCACGATCAGGGCGTCGGCACTCTCCACCTGGCCTGGCAGATTGCCGTCCAGCTGCTCCGGCGTCACCACCGTCCAGCGGGGCTCTTCGCGGAGCAAGTCCACGGCCGAGGGCGAGAGCTTCTCCGCGATCACGATCTTCACGGCACGGGTCCTGAAAGTAAGGAATGAGGGCTTCGAGTTAATTGTAAATCGGCGGGCGCAGGAGAATGGAAATCGCGCGCCGGCTGCGGAGCGGAAGTTGCAATATGGGAAGAGTCGCTGTCGCAGAAGACGGTTTTTCGAACATCTGCGGCGGCTGCAATCAGAACTGGAGCTGTTTCAGGTAATCGCGGAATTCCCTGCCCAGGTCCGGGCGCTTCAAGGCAAACTCGACGGTGGCTTTCAAGAACCCCATCTTGTCGCCGGTATCGTGACGCTTGCCCTCAAAGACGTACCCGTAGACTTTCTCGTCCTGCAGCAGCAGGCGAATGCCGTCGGTAAGCTGAAGCTCGCCGCCGGCGCCCAGGGGAGTGCGCGCCAGCGTCTCGAACACCTTGGGAGTGAGAATATAGCGACCGATGATAGCCAGCTTGGAAGGCGCATCCTCCAGGCGGGGCTTCTCCACCAGGTTCATGACCTCGTGCAGCCGGCCGTTGAACCTTCCGTTCACCTGCCGGGCATCGAGCACGCCGTAGGAGGAGATGGCGGGGCCTTCGACCACCTGGGTAGCCAGGACCGACGACTGGGTCTCGTCGTAAACGTCCATCATCTGGCGAAGGCAGGGACGCGGGCCATCGATCACGTCGTCCGCCAGCAGGACGGCAAAGGGCTCGTCTCCCACCAACTCGCGGGCCATGAGGACAGCGTGCCCGAGCCCGAGCGCCTCCTTCTGCCGCACGTAGGCTACGTGAATCATGTCGGAGATCTGGCGGACGACGGTGAGCAGCTCGGTCTTGTTGCGCTCCTCGAGCATCTTTTCCAGCTCGTAGCTGACGTCGAAGTGGTCCTCGATGGCGGTCTTGCCGCGCCCGGTGATGATGATGATCTGGTCGCAGCCCGCGGCCAGCGCCTCTTCCACGCCGTACTGGATAATGGGCTTGTCTACCAGCGGCAGCATCTCCTTGGGCTGCGCCTTGGTGGCAGGAAGAAAACGGGTGCCGAGTCCGGCGGCGGGAAAAACGGCTTTGCGAACTTTTCTCTTCATGATCTTTGGCTCGGGGAGCGTGGGACGCGGCGGAAGGCGCGAGCACCTGCGTCATGACGGCGCAAAAGCGCCTTGGAACGCATCATTATAGCAGCGCGGCGGGGCCGCACCGAGGCGCGACAAGCAGGGGCGCACATCAGCCGGGCACGACGTTGGACGCGGCTTCAGCGCCGGCCAGGTCTTCCAGGACGCCGCGCAGGCGCTGCAGCACCGCTTCCGGCTGGCTTTCCTTGAGAAAGAACTTCAACACGCCGGCCGGGGTGAACTGCGCGCCTTTTTGTGCCGAGACGAAGCGGGCGAGCTTCTCCGGCTCGACCACCGCAGCCGGGGTGAACCGGACGCTGACCAGGTCGCGCTTGCGTTCGATGCCAGCCACGCCCAGCCGGCCGCAAACCAGCTTGAGCGCGGCGTATTCGAGTAAGTTGCGTACCGGGGGCGGCGGCTCGCCGTAGCGGTCGAGGAGCTCGCCGCGCACGTCTTCCAGCTGGGCCTCGGTTTCCACCCCGGCAACACGCTTGTACATGCGCAGCCGCTGGTTTTCTTCCGGAATGTACTCGTTGGGAATGCGGATGTTGAGGCCAAGGTTGAGCTGAGTCTCCACTTCCTGCGGCGCCTGCTCACCCTTGATTTCGCGGACGGTGCGCTCGAGCATGGTGGTGTACAGCTCGAATCCGATGGCATCAATGTGCCCGCTCTGCTCGCCGCCAAGCATGTTGCCGGCGCCGCGCAATTCCAAATCCAGAGCGGCGATTTTGAAGCCCGCGCCCAGGTCGGAGAACTCCTTCAATGCCGCCAGCCGGCGCCGCGCCAAGGGCGTCAGCTCGGCTTCGGCCGGCACCAGCAGATACGCGTAGGCGCGCCGGTTGGAGCGACCCACCCGGCCGCGCAACTGGTACAGCTCCGACAGGCCGTGGCGGTCGGCGCGGTTCACGATCATGGTGTTGCACAGCGGAATGTCGAGCCCGTTCTCGATGATGGTAGTGGCTACGAGAACGTCGGAGTGATGGTGCATAAAGCTCATCATCACTTTCTCCAGCTCCCCTTCCGACATTTGCCCGTGCCCCACAATGACGCGCGCGCGCGGAACCAGTTCCTGAATCTTGGCGGCGATCTCGTAGATGGTCTCCACGCGGTTGTGGACGAAATACACCTGGCCGCCGCGGTCGAGTTCCTGTTCGATGGCTGCCTGGATCAGCTTCTCGTCCCAGGCGGCCACCACGGTCTGAATGGCCATCCGGTCTTTGGGGGGCGTCTCGATGACGCTCATGTCGCGGAGCCCAACCAGCGACATATGCATGGTGCGGGGGATGGGCGTGGCCGACATGGTCAGTACGTCCACCTCTTTTTTGAGTTGCTTCAGGCGTTCCTTGTGGCGCACGCCGAAGCGCTGTTCCTCGTCCACGATCAGCAGCCCCAGGTCCGCGAACTTGACGTCCTGCGAGAGCAAGCGGTGCGTGCCGATGAGCACGTCGATCTTGCCGGCCTCCACGCGCTGCAGAATTTCCTTCTGCTGCCGGGAGGTGCGGAAGCGGCTGATCATCTCGATGGTGATAGGAAAAGCGGAGAAGCGCGACTTGAAGGTCTCGAAGTGCTGGAAAGCCAACACGGTGGTTGGCGCCAGCACAGCCACCTGCTTGTTGTCGCCCACCGCCTTGAAGGCGGCGCGCATGGCAACTTCGGTCTTACCGTAGCCCACGTCGCCGCAGAGCAGACGGTCCATGGGCTGGCGGCTTTCCATGTCGCGCTTGACGTCGGCGATGGCCAGGTTCTGGTCGTCGGTTTCCTGGTGCTCGAAAGCGTCTTCGAATTCGCGCTGCCACTCGGTATCGGCCGGAAAGGAGTGCCCGGAGGCCATCTTGCGCTCCGCGTAGAGCTTGAGCAGTTCGTCGGCCATGTCCTTCATGGCCTTCTTCACGCGCGCCTTGGTCTTGGCCCACTGCGCCGTGCCCAGGCGGTTCAACACCGGCCGTGCGCCTTCGGCCGAGCGATATTTCTGCACCAGGTCCAGGCGGGTGAGGGGCACGTAGAGCTTCGCGCCCTCGGCATACTCCAGGATCATGAACTCGGCCGTGCCGCCATCTTGCGCAATCTCCCGCAGCCCCTGGTACTGCCCGATGCCGTGCTCGACATGCACCACGTAATCGCCGGCCGCAAGGTCGCGGAAATCGGACAGAAACGCGGAGACCTTCGACTTCTGCCGCGCCGGACGCGTGAGAACGGCATCCGATTCGTCGAACAGATCGCGCGTACCAAAGATGGCGATGCGAGCTTCGGGGATGGCGGTCCCATCGGGCACGTAGGCGCGCACCAGCAGCGCTGCGCCCATCTCGGTGGCGAAGTACGTGGTCTCGTCAACATAACTCTCGCCGCCGGGGCGTACCTGCATACCCAGGCGATAGGGCACCTGGTACTCAGTAAAGATGTCGGCCAGGCGTTCCAGTTCGCCGGTATTGGCGGCGGCGAACATCACCTGAACGCCTTCGGCGGCAAGTTTCTTGACTTCCTCCACCATGGCGGGAACAGATCCATGAAAGCGGGAGGTGGGCTGCGCCTGCAGGGTCAGGGCTTCGTCGCCGGGCGCGCCCAGGCCGAGCTGTTCCAGCTCCAGGCGGGGCAGCGCGGATAGCCGGTTGCGCCACTCGTCGGGTGGAAAGTACAGGTGCTCGGGCCGCACCAGGTTGCCGATACCACTGCGCTCGTGCACCTGCTGCAGGCGATCCCAGAAATCGTCAGCCGCGGAGGCCAGGGCGGCGGGCTCGTCCAGCACCACGGCGGCTCGTCCCAGCAGTTCGAAGATGCTTTGCGAGGCGCCCGCCACCGGGGCATAAAACTCCCAGCCGGGGAAAACATTGACCCCGCCGGCGCGCACCATCTCTTCCACCGTCTGCTGCGCTCCGGCGATGCGCTGCCCGGAAAGCCGGGCGTGAATGGCGCCGAGGATCTCCTCGGTCACCGGCGTTTCGGTGAGGGGCAGGAGTACGGCTTCGTCCAGCGGGGTAGCAGAACGCTGGGTGGCCGGATCGAACTTTCGGATGGTCTCCACCTGGTCGCCAAACAACTCGATGCGCACCGGACGGTCGGCCTCGGGAGAGTACACGTCCAGAATGCCTCCGCGTTGCGCGTACTCGCCGGGCATTTCGACCACATCCGTGTGGCTGTATCCGGTGCTGTTCAAGTGGCGGACCAACGCTTCGGGATCCAGAGACTCGCCGCGCCGGACCACGCTCGCCAGCGCCGCATAAAAATCGGCCGAACGCAGGCGGACAGCGGTGGCCGGGACAGGCGAGACCACGATCGAAGCCGAGCCTGTGGCAATCTTCCACAGCGCCGCTGCGCGTTCCTCCTGGATTTCCGGATGGGGAGAGAGATTCTGGAAGGGCAGCACGTCGCGCGAAGGCAGCTTGACCACCGTATCGGGCGAAGCCGCGCCCGTCAGTTCGCAGAAGGACTGCAGGACGGGCAGCATCTCCTCGGCGGCTCGATTGTCGGCAACGATGACCAGGATGGGCTTGCCGACTACGCCTTCCTGCAAAGCAATGAGCAGGTTTTTGGCTGCGGGGGTGAGGCCGGAAACACTGATCCGCCCCGTGCCCTCCTTCAGGTGGGAGGCTGCACGTCGGACGGTGGGGAGCTTTTCCACGTCCGCGAAGAACTCGCGGACGAACGGTAACAGCATTGCCTTTCGATTGTATCAGCCCAATGAAGGGCAGTGGCCGGGCGCCGCGAGTCAGCTGCGCAGGATGGGACGAGTGAGGCAGGTCGGGCCGCCGCCGCCATTGATGCCGATCTCCGACGCGGGGAAGGTGCGAACCTCGAAACCGGCGTGGCGGAGGCGTGCGTTCGTCTCCGCGTTCTCCTCGATTGCAAGCAGGCGGCCTTTGCCGAGGGAGAGCACATTGCAAGCCAGGGTGGCGCGCTCGGCAGGATCAATTTCCACGAACCTGTATCCGCGCTCGCGCAGCACCTCCACCGTTTCCACCGCCAGCCAGGGCAGATCCACCAACGCGGTGCGCTCGTCCAGCAAGCTGACCAGCGACATCAGGTGCAGGCAGGAGCCCGGTCCGGCGGAATGCGGGAGAGGAGCTGAGAGCACCTCGATTTCCAGCGGTCTCAGCATGGTGCGCAACTGCAGGATGCCGGCGGCGTTTGTACGATACCCGCGGCCCACCAGGAGCGTGCGCGCATCCAGCCACACCATGTCGCCCGACTCGGCCGTTCCCGGGAGCTGAATTTCGCCGAGAACAGGAATCCCGAGCTTCTCGTACGCGCGCCGGTGCGCGTACGGCTCGCCAGTGCGGCAGGCCTTGCCCATGTTCATGCAGACCGCGCCGGCGTCGGTGATGAGCGAAGCATCGTGCGCGTACACGGCGTCGGCAGAGAGGCCGTCAAAGTCCTCGAGTTGCACAAGTTCGGCTCCGGCGGCATGCAAGTGCTCGCATAGAACATCATGCTGGCGCTGGGCCGTTCCGCACTCAGGCGGCCGCAGGTACGACATCTTTCGCCAATCGGCGGCATGACACCACCCGGCGGTCTGCGGAGAACACACCAGGACGCGCCGCAGTTCGCCCACCATGCTTTGGCCGCCAAAGCTCCTCGTTGAAGGCATCCGTCACCTGATTGGAAAATCCGGGAGGTTGAAAAAGCGCAACCTGCCGCCGCGCTGGCAATCTAAAAGGATTGCTATGGCAAAGGCAACCTGGAATGGAGCCGTGCTGGCTGAGTCGGACCAGACGGTCGAGGTAGAAGGCAACCAGTATTTTCCGGCAGAGGCGGTGCGCCGCGAATATTTGAAGCCCAGCAGCCACCAGACAGTGTGCCCGTGGAAAGGCACGGCCAGCTACTATGACGTGGAAGTGAACGGCCGGCGCAATGCCAACGCGGCCTGGTATTATCCGCAGCCCAAAGCCGCGGCCAGCCAGATCAAGGACCGGATCGCTTTCTGGAAGGGCGTCGAGGTCGTAAAGTAGCTCGCTGACGGCGAGTCGCGCGCGCCGGCAGCTCCGGTCGGACGATGGGCATGTAGTGCCGCCGCAGCCAGCGTCCAAGGCCGTCGAGGCCGGGGAACAGCACGCGCTCGGTAATGTTGGCCTGGTCCAGCTTGTCACGCACCTCCCACTTCAGGTCGGCGGGAATAATGATGCGCCGCGCCAGGTCCGCGCGCTGGCGCAGAAGCCATTCGTCCAGTCTTGCGGAGGGGCTCGACATCATGGAAAAGAGCGCGAACTGGTTGACAATGCGGTCGTCCAGCGAGGGCGGCTCAAAGAACAGGGCGAAATCGCGGCGCGCCAGGCGCTCCAGGTCGCGCAGCGTGCGCGCGCTCTCGGCCAGCATTTCCACTGTAAAGGCATTGGAGCGTTCCCGGCTGAGGATGCTGCGCAGCTTGCGCGGCAGCGCTTGGTGCACCTGGACATAATTCACACACCACACCACAGCGTCCAGATCAAAGGTGTCAACGTCCTCGGTGGCGAAGTGCAGCGCCACATAAGGGGAATACGTCCAGTCCAGCAGGCGCGTAGGGACGCCGTGATGCTGCGCCATGGCCAGCCAGTTCCACTCGGAATTGTCAGTGGTGGAATCCTGGCGGGCGTACTTCTTGAAATTGCGCAGCAGATGCGCCTCCAGCTCGTGAAAGTTGCCGCCCAGGCGCATCAGGGTGGTGGTCAGATCCTGGCGCGCCACCGTCATTCCGCGATACACGTAGTCGGATCGGAAGCGGCGGAGCTGCGGATTCCAGGTGTTCTCGTAGAGCTGGCTGTTCAGCTCTTCCCAGTTGGATACACGCACGTCCGGCACGATGGCTCCTGACTGGTTCCCGCGGTTACGCGGGCAAGGCTCACAAATCCAAATGGATGCGAATTGCCGGCACCACGACCGGTCCGCGGGCGCGATTGTACCCGGGATTGTTCACGTGTTGCAGGTCGAAACCGGCGTACAGCCCGCGCCAAAGGTGCAGGTTGTAGTAGCCCTCCTCGATGGTCTCGCGGCCGTAATCCAGCGCGCCGTCACCCAGGAGGAAGCCGCGCCCTCCCAGGCCGAGATACTGCTGGTGGACGCGCGAAATGCCATTCGAAACCAACACCGCGCCGGCTTTGTCCAGGCTTCTTCCCCAGCGCGTGCCGCGATAATCGCCGCCGAACTCCCAGGTCTGGTCCACCTCGGTGTAGGCATAGGATTCGTGCTGGCCTTCGTTCCAGCCCCAGCGGCCAAACAGCCGCAGCTGCGCGGTCAACGCCTGCTCCAGGTTCAGGCCGAAACCATACTTCACGGCTATATCCAGCGGGTGCGCAGTGATATCGGGAAGAGTGGTGCGGTGGGCGCGGAAATCTGCGATAGCGTCGCCGTATGCGCCCATGTTGGCGTGATTGACGAAGGCGAGCAGGCGTAGGGCCGACGGGCGGTCCGCCACGAGCTTGGGATAAAGGTCGAGCTCGAGATTCTCCGCACGGGCGCGCCGGAGGTTCCATTGCAGGTGTTGCCCGTTGGCCACGGTGGGCATCAGCGACTCGGCAAAGCGCACGCCCCAGTTGTGGTCCTCGAAATCGAGCAGCACGCCAAAGGTGTAGCCGCGCGTGTCGGCGGCATAATCGTAGGCGCCATTGTTGTCCACCGTCCAGTTCATGAACTGCAGGTGGCTGTCGCTGCCGGCATTGTTGAGATCAAAGAAGTCCGCCATGCTGAACTTGCCGGCGCGCAGCTCGAAGCGGCGGGCCGGCAGCCGGGTCGCGAGCGCCAGCGGGCCGCGCTGCGCCTCCTGCGAATCGCTGCTGAGCGCGATTACGTGGTGAATCATGGCGCGCGCGAGATAGGGCGAGCGCCCCAGGTCGGGATTGCGCACCACGTCCAGGTTCGTGAATCCGGCGAGGCCGAGGGCATCGCTGATGCCGCGGCCGCCCGCGCTCTCCACATCCACCAGGATCTCGGTTTGCGGGCCCAGTTGCAGCCCGGTGAACAGCGTCAGCACCTCGGAGGTACGCCACTCCGCTTTGGGCTGCAAGCTGTTCCGGCCCGAGTAGAGCGCGGGGAACGAAGGGTGCCCCTGGGAGATAACGTTGATTTGTCCCGCGACATACCAGGGGGGGGAGTCGGGGTGCGAAAACATGGTGGTAAGGGGAGCGGGCTCTTCGCTTGCGGGGCCGCTGGTGGAAGCGGGCGGCGGCGCGTCCTGAGCGTAAGAAATTTGGAGCGATGCCAGCACAACCGCAACCAGGATCCACGGCGCGTGCCGTGACGAGAAGAGCGCGCAGCCACTTCCCACGGCTATGGCAGCAGCTCCGCGACGGCTTCGCGGAACACCCGCGTGTGCTGGTCCACATCGGCCGCGGTGGTGGCCGGCGACATCAGCGCCATATTGTGAAACGGCGTCAGCAAAATCCCGCGGTTCAGGGCATACAGGTGCATGAAGCGCTCCAGTTCGAAATCCATCGCGGCGGCAGCCTGAGCGCCATTGCGGGGACGTTCCGCGGTGAACAGATATTCGGCGCGGCAGCCGAGACGGGTTACATGCCAGGGCACGCTGAACTCAGCGATGGCGGCCTCCACGCCGGAGGTGAACCGCTCCGCCAGCGGGACCATATGCGCGAAAGCCGCGGGGGTGAGCACGCGCTCCAGCGTGGCGCGCATGGCAGCCAGCGACAGTGCGTTTCCCGCCAAGGTTCCGCCAATGCCGCCGGTGTCGCAGTCCTCGACCTTGATGCGCTGGAGAATGCGCTCACCCACTTCCTGAGTAAAACCGTAAGTGGCGGCGGGCAGGCCGCTGGCCAGGGGCTTGCCCAGCACAAAGAAGTCGGGCTCAAGTTCGTGCTCGCGGGTGAACCCGCCTGGCCCGGCGCATATGGTGTGGGTCTCGTCCACGATGAGGAGGGTACCGTGCTTGCGGGTCAGCGAACGCAGGGCCTGGTGGTACCCAGGATCAGGATGCACGATGCCAACATTGGTCATGGCGGGCTCGCACAATACGCAGGCGATCTCATGAGACGCCAGCTCCTTTTCCAAGGCATCCACATCGTTGAACTCAACCACGCGCGTGGTGACAGCGGGATTTACAGGAGGGCCGATGTTCCCGCGGCGGGGCGCGGGCGCTCCGTCTTTTAGGGTGATGAAGCTTTCGTCCACCGTGCCGTGATAGCAGTAGTTGAAAACCAGCACCAGCTTGCGTTGCGTGACCTCGCGCGCCAGCCGGATGGAAAAACGATTGGCGTCGGTAGCAGTCAGGCAGAATTGCCAGTAGGGCAGGCGGAAGCGCCGCTGCAACTCTTCCCCCACCCAGATAGCGTTCTCAGTCGGCAGCATGAAGGTGATGCCGCGTGCCGCCTGGTCGGCGATGGCGCGCAATGCTGGTTCAGGCGAATGACCGGTCATCGCGCCGGTGTCGCCCAGGCACAAGTCCACGTACTCGTGGCCATCCACGTCGGTAAAGCGGGCGCCCCGCGCCTCCGCCACGAACACAGGGAACGCTCCCGCCCACTTGGCCATCCAGTTCATGGGCACGCCGCCCAACAGCGATTGCCGGGCGCGCTCAAACAGCGCCTTCGATTTGGGGTGGGTAGCGGCAAAGCGCTCTTCTTCGCGCCGCATCAGCGACCTCAGCCGCACGCGGTCGAGCGACTCTTCCCTGCTTGTGGCGGTTTTCATACGAGCTCCCTGGGGCCAGGCGGACGCGACGATCTTCCAGCCGGGACCTGCAAGTCCGAGACCCGGCCGCATCGGACCCGGGACATTGTAATCGCGCGGCGTTCGCACCCCCAACGATGAGCGTCATTTTGTCGCACCGCGACTTCGGGTGCGCTCCTGAACTGCATGGCCGAAGGCCTGGGTCCGTTGTGCGCACGTACGCGTGCCTGAAGGCCCACTCTTCCCCCGTTCGCCAGCGTCGAAGAAATTAGAGCCGAATTGCGCCCCAAGGTGAAGAGCGGGCGCTTTAGCGCCGCGTGGCCTCGCAGACAAAAAACGGACAGCCGGGGCGCAGGTCCGGCTGTCCTATCTCCGGGTGGAGTACACGTCCTGAGTGGGTCAACAGTAGCGTTGCCGTGTTACAGCCGTGTTTCAAGAACATCAATTTTTGGTGAAGCCGGAGAACGCGGCCGGGAAACGAATGGGTTGCCGGTCAGGAAATAGCGCAATGGCTGCTCCGCCGCCTTCGTAATGCCGATTCGTGGGCTGGCAGCGATTTCCCCGCAGCGGAAGCCGTCGTCCGCAATCCACAGGCCGGATGCGGGATCGGTTAAATGGATACCATTGTCGCGCTGTCGAGTAATTTCCAGCGCCTCGGCCGGGCGGCCGGGGCCGCTGCACACCAGCTTCAAGCGGGATTCGCGCGGATCCATGCCGCGCGCGCGCAGCATGGCGGAAATCCCCAGCACCGGCTGAAGAGCGCGAAACAGAACGCATCCAGCTTGCCCGGGTGGCTGGCAGGAAACGTTCAAGCAATAGTGATTGCCATAGATGAAGTAGACGTAAGCGCGACCGGGCGGGCCGAACAAAACCCGGTTGCGGTCCGTGGGCCCGGAAAAAGCATGCGCGGCCGCGTCCTCCACACCCAGGTAAGCTTCGACCTCGACAATCCTTCCAGCACGCAGGCGCACGCCCCGACCGCGCACCAGCAGCTTGCCCAATAGGTCCATGGCGACCCGGCGGGGATCTCGATCGAAAAACTTCAGCTCAACCGGCCGCCAAAGCTGAGGATTTGGCTTCACCATGGGGAACTGCACGCTTCAAAGATGCCGGCCAGGGATTGCACGCCCCCCCCCGCAATTTCCCTCTGCTACTTCTTCGCGGTGAGCGCCGCCAGCACTTCCTCCGCGTGTCCTTCCGCCTTGACCTTGGGAAAAATACGGGCAATCCGGCCATCGGCGCCTATCACGAACGTAGTGCGCTCGATACCCATAACTTTTCGGCCGTACATGTTCTTTTCCTTGATCACATCGAAAGCCGCGGCCACCTTCTTGTCCTCGTCGGAAAGCAGGGTGTAAGGCAACCCGTACTTTTCTTCGAACTTCTTCTGCTTGTCGGGAGGGTCAGCGGAAATACCCAGGACCACGGCCCCCGTTTTCTGCAGTCGCTTGTATGCGTCGCGGAACCCGCACGCCTCAATGGTTCAACCGGGGGTGTCCGCTTTAGGATAGAAGAAGAGGACCACGGTTTTGCCGCGGAACTCCTTCAGGGAGACTGGGTTTCCTTCCTGGTCCGGCAGGGTGAAGTCGGGCGCTTTCTCGTTCACGTCCATGAGTGAATTTTCTCCGTCAGAACCTTTATACCGAAGCAGGATGGCCTGCGTCACGGGTGTGGCGTTGGTTGTGGCTCTTGCATGGGGCGCCGCCGCCCAGAAGCAGAGCTCCGGGCCGCGCGCGCTGGCCGTGGTGCAGGCGGGCACGAATGGCATGGGGCGCCTGCTTCCAATAGCCATTCAGGTTGAAGGACGCTTCTACGATGCGGGTATTTACCGCGCCAGTCCGGTGCCCATGGCGCTCGAGCCGGGCACGGTGTATGAAATAACCCAGGCGGGCGAGTCGCTCGGGCTCTTTACCATCCGCATTCCGGCGGAAACCGCCAATGGCGCCTGGTCGGCCACGGGAAAATACGAGGACAAGCACGCGCTCGAGGCCGCGAAGGCAAAAGGCCCATCGATGACTGTAACGCCGCAAGGCACAAAGGCCGATGCGGAAGACCGGCCTGTGCTGCGGAAGAATCCGCGGAAGGACACCAACATCACCGCGCCGCCGAGCACCCCTGGGGCGACGGCGCCCAACACGGCGCCGCCACCAACTGCCACTTCGGGAAACAACCCGCCCCCTCCGCCGGGGAGCACGGATACAGGCGCGGGCGGTCCGCACGCCGGGAGGAGTGGGCCACCCGCCGATGTGGAAGCCCAGGCGCCGGATCGCCCTATCCTGCACCGCGGCAAGCCCGAAACCGAGCACCCCGAAAGCGCCAAGTCATCCGCAGCAGAGGGCGTCAGCCCGGGGCCTCGGTCCGGATACAAGCCAAAGGTCACACCAGCCCGCCTGCTGCCGGCAGTGTCGGACGCGGACGGACCCGAGCCGCGCCCCTACTACTTTGTGCCCCATCCCGGCGAAGCAGCCGAGCTGCAAAATAAAGTGACGCAGATGGCGCAAGAAGAGGTCGCCAGGTACGAGCGTGCCCGTCGGCCTTCGTTTGGGTCGGCGCAGATCACGCCGCAAGACTTCCGCATCTTCGACCTGGATTCAAGCAACCAGCCAGTGTTCGTGCTCACGGCAACAGCCCGGATAACCGAGCGGAATCCAGGCAGGCGCTCCGTGGGCAGCCGGGAGGCCGCCTCGACACCGTCCGAAGCGTTCCTGACCGTGGTGGCGCACGAGGACGTGTACGGCGAGCTGCAACCCATGTTTGCGTCTGTGACCGATCCCCAGCACCTGGACGAGTTCCCTCGCCTGCAACTGGTAGACGCGGTGGACGCGGACGGTGACGGGCGCGGCGAGCTGCTGTTCCAGGAGATCGGCGCCGGCGGCTCTGGCTGGGTCATCTACAAGCCCGGGCCCGACAAGCTGGCCACCCTCTACGATAGTTTCAGCGGGCACTAGGGCCCGGTTTTCCTCCAGCGCGGCGATGGGGCCCGGGGAGTACAATGGCGCCCGCTTACGGCGCCCCATTTCCGTCGCGAAAAAAATCATGCGTGCAAGCATCCCACTGTTGATCGCCATCCTGGCTGGTTTAGCCGTTGCACAGCAGCCGGACTTTACCAAGGTCGAGTTGAAGGTCACGCACGTTGCCGGAACGGTGTACATGCTGGAGGCCGCTGATGCGGGCAACATCGCCGCGTCCGTCGGCGACGATGGGATCGTCATCGTGGACGACCAGTACGCTCCGCTGGCGGAAAAGATCCGCGGCGCCTTGCGCAGCGTCTCCGACAAGCCGGTGCGCTTCATCATCAACACCCACTGGCATGGCGATCACACCGGCGGGAACGTGCCGTTCAGCACAACCTCCACCATCATCGCGCAGGAGAACGTGCGGCGGCGCCTGGAGACGGGCGGTGTGGGAGGCAACGGCGGGTCGGTGCACTTCGAGACGCCGGCTGCGCCGAGGAGCGCCCTACCCATCATCACCTTCGAGCACGACGTCAGCGTGCATTTGAACGGTGAAGACGTGCGGGCGCTGCACTTCCCGCACGGCCACACCGATGGCGACAGCATCATCTTTTTCCCCAAGTCCGGGGTGGTGCACATGGGCGATGATTTCGTGACCTACGGCTTCCCTTTCATCGACATCGAGAGCGGCGGGAGCGCCCGCGGAATGATCGAAGCCATTGAGAACGTGCTGCCCAAGCTGCCGCCGGATGTGAAGGTGATTCCCGGGCATGGGCCGGTCTCAAAGCTGGATGACGTGCGCCGGTTCCAGACCATGCTGAAGGAAACGACCGCCGCTGTGGAGGCCGCGCTGAAGCAGGGCAAGTCGCTGGAGCAGATGAAACAGGCGAAGATCCTGGATCCCTGGAAGAAGTGGTCGGGTAATTTCATCTCCACCGACGCGTTCCTCGAGACCCTGTACAACGACCAGACCGGCCGCGCGGGAAAATACATCAAGCACAATTGAAGGGTCGCCTCTGACGCTGCGGCAGGCTACTTTTCGGTAATCACCAGTTCGCCGTTCTCTACGCGAACGTCGCCGACAAACTCCGGCAGCTTGAGCTGCTCGCGCTGCTCCGCCAGCTTCTTCTGCAACGCGTCGTTCACCAGCCACACAGGAACGGTGAGATCGCCAATCTTGAACTCGGTAGGCGCGAAGGTCACGTATCCGTCTTTGCTGCCGAGATGGCCGGCCACGCTCACGTATACATCCTTGCCGCTGAGCTGGGTGAGAAATTGCCCGCGTAAGACGTCGTTCACAAACGCGAGTTGCGTCTGCTGAACAGAAGGAAGCTGGGTGGTATCGGCGGCCGGGCGGGCTTCCACGCCCGCGGATGAAGAAGTGGGTAATGGGCTGGGGGCAGAAGCTAGGGCGCTGCTTACTTCTTCCGACGTGAGGCGGACGGTAGTGCCGCTCTCGCCCTGGCGGCGAGCGTCTTCCAATTGCTGGACCTTGGCGTCGAAGGACTGCTTGTGCGCCGCGCGGTCGGAATCAGCTTCTGGCCGGCTTAGTGCGTCCGGTTTCCTGAGCGCCAGAAAAACGGCACCCACCAACGCCACCAGCACAACCCAGCGCGCGATGCGGTAGATCTTCATGGAGGTTCCTCCATGGAGATAGCGTGAATTCGCCGCGGCAGCAAGCGAACTTGGCGCGGGCGAAGTGCCGGAGGTAATAGCGGCGGAGATTGCGATGCGTGAGGGAGCCGGCGGGGAAACGGTTAAGCAGTGCCCAGTTTCTTGTCGAGCAAGTGGTTGACGATCTGCGGGTTGGCCTGGCCCTTGGAGGCCTTCATCACCTGGCCGACGAAGAAGCCCTTCACCGTGGTCTTGCCGCTGCGATACTGCTCGAGTTGCCGGGGATTGGCGGCAATGACCTCATCAATGATTTTCTCCAGCGCCGAGGTGTCGGTGGACTGCTGCGGACGCCCTTCTTCCTCATAAATGGCGGGAAAATCCTTGCCGCGGACGAAGGCAAGGTCATACAACTCCTTCAGCATTTTGCCGGAGATGGCGCCTGACTCCACCAGGTCGGCGGAAGCGGCAACTCCTTTCATGCTGATGGGCGACTGCTCGATTTCGAGGCCGTAGCTCTTCAGCCGGCCCATCAGCTCGCTCTGCACCAGGTTGGCCACGCGCTTGGGGTTCCTGGCGGCGCGCGCTGCCTCTTCGAACTGGTCAGCCAACGCCCGGGTCAACGTGAGCACCCCCGCATCCTGCTCGGTGATGCCATATTCCCCAACCAGTCGCCGGCGGCGGGCTTCCGGCAACTCGGGAAGCCGTTCGCGAATTTTCGCCTGCCAAGCCGAATCCACTACCAGGGGCAGAAGGTCGGGTTCGGGAAAGTAGCGGTAATCGTGCGCCTGCTCCTTGGAACGCATGCCGTAGGTCTTGCCTTCCGCCGAGTTGTACAGGCGCGTCTCCTGCGTGATCCGGCCGCCCGACTCGAGCACCCCGATGTGGCGCTCGATCTCGTACTCCAGCGCCTGCCGGATGAAGCGGAAGGAATTGACGTTTTTGACCTCGGTCTTGGTGCCGAATTTCGTTGCGCCGCGCGGGCGCACGCTCACGTTGGCGTCGCAGCGCAGCGACCCTTCCTCCATGTTGCAGTCGCTTACCCCGGTATAAAGGATGATTTCTTTCAAGCGGGTCAGGTACTCGTATGCTTCCTCGGGCGAGGCAATATCGGGCTCGCTGACGATCTCGATCAGCGGCACCCCGGAGCGGTTCAGGTCAATGGCGGTGTGGTCGGCGGCACCGGCGAAACCATCGTGCAGGCTCTTGCCCGCGTCCTCCTCCAGGTGCAGGCGGGTGATACCGATCTTCTTCGTTCCGCCCTGGGCCTTGATCTCAATGGCGCCGTGCTCGGCCAGCGGCTTGTCGTACTGCGAAATCTGGTACCCCTTGGGC
>JAMXLI010000011.1 GCA_024281115.1 Terriglobales bacterium
GGCGCTAAAGCGCCGCTCTTCCGCCCAAACCCTCGTTCGACCATGGCCGTTTATTCGGTGCCATCGCAATGCTCGAGCGGCCCGCGTCCCCGACTGTCGTCAAATGGGGGATTTGGGAACCCTCCGCGGCTCCGTTTTTCCACTTCGTTCCGCGCACTCGCGGAGATGCTCGATGAATGCGGGGAAGAGCGGGCCTTCAGGCCCGCGTTAGCGATCTTCCTAAAATCAGGGGCTTCAGGCCCTGCGCGACAAAGACGCGGCCGGGGCTGAAGCCCTATTGCGCGTCGCGTGATGCAACGCGCTTGCCGCTATTCTCCCGTTGCCGAATTAGAATGAAACGATGTTCGCGCGCAAGATTCGCGTGGAATACGACTCTGGCGGCCGGCCGCAGCCCTGCCCGCTGAAGTGGCTGGACAGCTTCAGCATGCGCAATTTCACCAACGCTTCCGTTTTTGACGACACCCTGCCCATCGCCGACGGCCAGATGGAAATCGGCCGCAACGTCCCGCTCGAGCAGTTACGGGAAAAAATGGAAGACTGGTTCCGCCGCAAGAGCTACCTGCCCAAAGAGGCCACGCTGCGGGTGAGCGAACTGTCCGCCGGCGAACGGCCCGTGACCGCAGGGAACCAGCGCGGCGGCTAATGGTCGTAGTGCAGCAGCGAGTACACGTCGTACTCGCCGAGTTTCTCCCGGCCTTTCAGGAAATCGAGTTCCACCACGAAGCCGAGGCCGGCAATCTTCGCTCCGAGGGATTTGGCCAGCTCCACCGTGGCGGCGGCGGTGCCCCCGGTGGACAGCAGGTCGTCCACGATGATCACGCGCTGTCCCGGCTCAATCGCGTCGCGGTGAATTTCCAGCGTGTTCTTGCCGTACTCCAGCTCGTATTCCTTGCGCGCGGTGGGCGCGGGAAGCTTGCCGGGCTTGCGCACGGGGACAAAGCCGGCATTCAGCCGGTAGGCCAGGGCGGGACCGAAGATGAACCCGCGGGCTTCCATGCCCAGCACCAGGTGTGGCTTTTTGGGCAGGTAATACTCGGCCAGCGCGTCAATGAGCATGGCGAATCCCAGCCGGTCCTTGAGCAGGGTGGTGATGTCGTAGAACAGCACGCCCTTGACGGGAAAGTCCGGCACCTCCCGGATCAGCCGCTTGAGCGGCTCGCAATTGGCGCCGGCGCGGGGCGTGTTCATCTACCAGGCTCCTTCAATGCGGAATGTCTTCAAGCCGGGCTGGGGGCGAGCTTCGCTTTCCTCTACCTGATCGACGCGCGAGGCGCGCGGGCCGGCCTGCAGGCGCGAGCGCAGCCCGGCAAGCTGCTCGCGCGTGCCCATGGCCAGCACTTCCACCGTGCCGTCGGAGCGATTGCGCACCCAGCCGTGCACGCCCAGCAGGTGCGCTTCCCGCTCTACGAACCAGCGGAAGCCGACGCCCTGCACGCGCCCGCGCACCACGAAACGGCGCGCGGAAACGGAAGATGTTGAATCGTCCAGCATGGTCGGTATTGCCTACGTCCCTGGCGCAAATTCATCTTTTGCGGAAAAGCGGCGTTGCGGCTCACCCGCTCACGATTGCTGGC
Organism: Terriglobales bacterium; assembly: GCA_024281115.1. Taxonomy (GTDB): domain Bacteria; phylum Acidobacteriota; class Terriglobia; order Terriglobales; family Acidobacteriaceae; genus JAMXLI01. Next base: position 1,575 of record JAMXLI010000011.1, read on the forward strand.
TTCGCCGATTCACGCCCGCGACAGGTATGCGCCCTCGCTGGTGTCTACGCGAATTTTTTCACCCTCGTTGATAAAGGGCGGCACCTGCACCACCAGGCCGGTCTCGGTCTTGGCCGGTTTGGTCACGCTCGAGGCGGTGGCGCTCTTCAGCCCGGGCTCGGTTTCCACCACGGTCAGATCCACCGTCTGGGGCAGCTCGATTCCCACCGCTTTGCCGTCGAAGAATTCCACCTTGATCTGCAGGTTGGGGATCAGGTAGTCCACCGCCTCGCCCAGCACATCCTTGCCCAGGTAGGTTTGCTCGTAATTTTCCGTGTTCATGAAGTAGTAGCTGTCGCCATCGTTGTACAGGTACTCCATGTCCACTTCATCCACGGTCACTTTATCGATGGCGTCGGCGGAGCGGAAGCGGTGCTCGTACATGGCCCCGGTGCGCAGGTTGCGCAACTTGGCCTGGATGAAGGCGCGCAGGTTGCCGGGGGTACGGTGCTCGACGCTGAAGACGGCGTGCAGGTCGTTGTTGTGCTTGATCACCATGCCGGGGCGGAGCTGGGTTGCGGGGATGGCCATCGAAAACGGTTTCTCCTTGCGGAATGATTGGCGCGTGTCGGTAGCGCCGAGGACCACGGAGGCCGGGCACAGCCAGCCTGAACTATTCAGTGTACACGCAGGGGCGGCGGCCAGGGAAACGCGCCCTCAATCGGCGTTGCGCCTTCCCGGCGCGGAGACCGTCTTCAGCAGGTGCAGTAAAAAATGCGCGCGGGCAGGATGTTCAGCAGGTTGAAGTCCTGCTGCACCTGCCCGAAGATGGGCTCCAGGTAGGGCAGCACGGTGCGCGTGAACTGGTAAATCAGCAGCGCGCCGCCCGGCTCGAGCAGCCGGCGCGATTCGCGGACAATCTGGCGCCGCACCGGGTCGGGAAGGGTGCTGTAGGGGATGCCGGAGATGATGTAGTCGGCGTGATCCAGGTGCAGCCCCGCCAGAATGTCGCCCACCTCGGAGGCCGAGCCGTACACCACGTGCAAACGCGGATCGCGGATTTCTTCCCGCAGGTAATCCACGAATTCGCGGTTCAGTTCGATCGCTACCAGCACCGCGTCGGGACGCATGCGCTGCAGGATCTCGCGGGTAATGTTGCCGATGCCCGGCCCGTACTCCACCACCACGCTGGCCCGCTGCCAATCCACCTTGGCCATCAGTTGGTTCACCAGGAAAGGGGAACTGGGCACCAGCGAGCCCAGCAGCTTGGGATACTTGAGAAAATTACGCGCGAACAGCAGCATGCGCCGGGAGCGGGGATTAGCCGGAGGCTGCCTTTGCTGGCGTTGCATCGAGCCACTTCCTTTGCGGGTTGCGGCGCCACTGGCCGCGGTGTCGCTGCGTTGGAACCCACGATGATACTCGCGGGCGTGCTCTCGTGGAACGGGATGCCGCGACTCCTTGCTGACGGATGTGTCACTATATCCGCAGGTTGCACGCGCAGGGGGCCTGGCTCGCGGGTCCATTGTGGGCGTCTGCGGCGTGACAATGGAAGAAGTCGTGCAACGCCGCAGTCAATACTGTTCTCTAACAAACAGTTGGCGTTGAGCCAAATTGGGCGTGAGCCGTATCCCGCCCGTGAAAAGAATCGATTTAGTTGTCGGCTGCGACCCCACAATGGGTGGGGTGCGCGTCAAAGGAGGAGTTGCATGACGGATTACGAGCGTTTTTCCGAGCAGGGGCAGGCCCCTCAGGGTCGGGGGTTAGGATTCGTACTCGCATTCCTGGCCATTGGAGTGGGCATCGGCGCCGCTGCCGGCCTGCTTTTTGCCCCCGGAGAAGGCAAAAAGACCCGGCGCATTCTCAAACGCAAGTATGAAGACGCGCTTGAGGCCTTCGAAGACTTCCGCGAAAGCGCCGAAGAGATTTTGGGGCGCGGTGGGGAATGGGCTGAGAGCGCGCGCTCGCGCGGCGAAGAATGGGCCGAAGCCGCGAGATCCAAGGTCGCGCCCTTCCGCAAGGCTATCCGCCGCTAAGTGGCACAGGCCCGGCGGCCAGGCGCAGCCGGCTGCCGGGTTTGGCTCACCTCCAGCCCTAACGGAAGATTCCGCCAAAGAACCCGCGCAATTTACCGAAAAAGCCACGCCTCTCGTTCCTGGATTGGCGCGGCGGCGCTACGCGATAAAACTGCACCAGCGCCGGCGGCTCTACCACAGTGGCGCGCAGCGCAGCCGGCGGGCTCGATGCCAGGCGCAGATGGGCGACCAAGGGCGGCGGTGGCGCCTGAGCATCGCTGGCGCGAAACACGAACGGCGCCTCCACTTGCACGTGCAGCTCGTTGGGGTTCACCTTGCGGGTGAGCGGGGCCGGTGGCGCTTCCGCCGGATCGCCATTGACATTCGCCAGCGGCGCGGAAGACGAGGGCGTCGGCGCAGCAGCGGGCGGTGCAGCCTGCGCCGGTTCAGCGGATAAGGCGGGCGGGGGCGTGCTGGCGCGCAGCACCGGCACCACCGGACGCGGGCAGCCGCATCCCGGCGGCGCCGTGGCGCTTGCGTTCTTCACTCGTCCCGTGCCGAACACGGACTGCTCGTTGGGTCCGACCTGCGCCGTCTCGTCACCCATCAATTCCGACACGACGATCGAGGCGGTGCTGCCTTCCAGCGCGCGCACGCAGGTGTTTCCCTTGCGATCGGCGCTGATCGCGTAATCGAAGCGGCCCGGGCCAGGCAGCAGAATGCGGAAGTCGGGGGTGAGGATCACGTCGGCAGCGCCGGCGGGCAGGTTGTAGTGCGTCTCCAGCGCTCCGGTGCTCATGCCCAGCATAATGTCGCGGCCGCCTTGCGAACTGGTGAGCGACAGCGCCGTGTTGGGGCAGACCTGCACCTGGCCGCCGCGTGGCAGGTTGACCACGGTGGTGTCCTCCGCCGCGCTGACCGTGGTGGGAGCACTGACCACCCGGCCCACGGGCGCCATGGCTTGCTCCATCGCCTGCATGGGCGAGGGCGCATCGGGCGCATTGCCTACCTGCCCGGACTGGTCCGCTTCAGGGGTAGCGGCGGCCTGCGGCGCACGCACCAGCCACAGCACAAGCTTCCCTCCGCTGCCGATCATCGAGTACTGCAGCGGACGGGCCAAGTCCACCATGACCCGCACCGCCGCGGGATTGCGGCTGAGCTGGGTAATCCTGACCGAGCGCACTTCCGGAGGAGTGGCAGGCAAGGTCTGCTGCCCTGGGCCAAAGACCGCGTCCGGCAGATCCACGACCACTCTGGCGGGCTGCTCGACCGAGCTGATGCGCGGGGTGACCGGGCGGCTGGTGACGATCTGGATGCCAACGCGGTCCTTGCCGGGGAGCACGCTGACGCTGCGCACGCTGGCGGTGGCAGCGGCTGCAGCCGGCGCCTGGGCGGTCACCGGCGGGCCGGACGCACAGGCTACGGCCCAGCCGCCCGCGGCAGCCAACAGCAGCAGAGAACGCCGAAGCCTGGGCCCGATTCCCATGGAGATTTATGTCTCGAGTATCAGGAACGATATCACCGGCCCCGCTTGCGGGAGAAGTACAGCCGCGGGAACAAGCCGGCTAGGCCCCGGAGAGGAACTCGTATTCGTCGATGACAGCGGCAATGCTCAACCCGCCCGAAGAGTCATTTTCCTCGCTGCGAACCACGCGGCCCTTGCAGCGTACGTGGAT
>JAMXLI010000012.1 GCA_024281115.1 Terriglobales bacterium
AAATCGCCCTCGCGCAGCGCCGCCTGCATGTTGGCCAGGGTCTGCAGCGGGCGCATCATGGTGCCGCGGACAGTGAACGAAAAGGCAAGCCAGCAGGTAACAATCAGAACGGTAAGCGTCCACTGCGTGCTGCCGGAAAAGGAACCGGTCCAGAGCAGGACCATGGCGGGGATCACGCCGGCCAAGCCGGAAGCCAGCGCGAATAGCAGAACGCGGTTTTCGTGCGCGATGCGGCGCCGGCCCCGTGGCCGAGGACGGCCCGTGGCAGCACTGGTGCGAGGGGATTTAGCTGCGGCCGGCTTGGCCAGATCAGATTCCATACTTCTGCAGACGCCGGTAGAGGGCGCTGCGGCTCAGGCCCAGCGCTTCCGACGCCTGGCTGATATTACCGCCATAGCGGGCCAGCGCCTTGCGCACCAGCAGCGACTCTACTTCTTCCAGGCTCATGTCTTCCATCTTTTGTCCGCTATCACGCGCGCCCCGCAGGCCCAGGTCGCTCACCCGCACCTGCTCGCCCTCCGCCAGCAGCACCGCCCGTTCCACCGAATGGTCCAACTCACGAACATTGCCTGGCCAGGAGTATTCCAGCATGGCACGCAAGGCGGCTGAGTCGAAGCCCGCCAGGCGCTTGCCATAGCGCTCCGAATAACGTTTCAGGAAGTGCATGGCCAACACGGATATATCCGGGCGTCGGTCCCGCAAAGGAGGAAGATGAATTTCCACCGTATTCAGGCGAAACAACAGGTCCTGGCGGAAGCGCCCAGCGGAGACCTCCTGGTTCAGGTCGGCATTGGTGGCGGAGATGACGCGCGCGTTCACCCGCCGTGTTTTTGAGGAGCCCACCGGCTCCATCTCCCCCGATTCCAGCACCCGCAACAGCTTGGCCTGCTGGGAAGCGGGCACGTTGGCAATCTCGTCCAGAAAAATGGTGCCGCCGTCGGCCAGTTCGAAACGGCCGACGCGGTCGGCGCGGGCGTCGGTGAAGGCGCCTTTGACGTGGCCGAACAACTCGCTTTCAAACACGCCTTCGGGCAGGCCGCCGGTGTTGACCGCCACAAACGGCCTGTGGGCGCGATTCGATAAAGCATGCAGCGTGCGCGCCACCACTTCCTTGCCGCCGCCGTGCTCGCCGGTGATGAGCACGTTGGCATCGGAAGGCGCCACCCGCGTAATAAGCTGCAGGATGGGCTTCATGGCCTCCGATTCGGCGATGAAGGTCGGGCGCCCCTCCGCCCGCAGCAGCCGGTTTTCCGCCTCCAGTCGCTGCCCCAGGCGCAGTGCCCGCCCTAACTCTACCTGCGTGCGCAACACAGAAAGCAAGCGCGCATTCTCCCACGGCTTCTGAATAAAGTCGCGCGCTCCGCGGCGCATGGCCTCCACCGCCAGGTCCACACTGCCCCAGGCGGTCATCACGATTACCGGGAAGGTGCTGTCCGCAGCTTGAATCTGCGAGAGCAAGTCCAGCCCCTCCTGGCCGGAAGTGGTATCGCGAGTGTAATTCAGGTCAATCAGCGCGGCATCGAACTCCTGCTTCTGCAGCGCCTCCAGCACGCCGGCCGGCGAAGATACGGCGCCAATCTGGTAGCCCTCCGGCTTCAGCAGGAGGCGAAGGGCCTCGATGACGTCGCGCTGGTCATCGGCGACAAGTACGCGCGGAGCGGGTTGGTTGCCGGGGATCATCCTGGCCTTCCCCGAGGATTGTATACGTTCTGTCATTTCCTCGTTCACAGCGAGGGACCGGGCAAGTCGCCGACGGGAGCGGGTTTCTGGTCAGTCAAATCGGTGCGCGGCATCACTCCCGGAATTTCCGGCGCCTTCTGCACGTGCCCGTTTTCGGCGTCGCCGATTTCAATTCCGTTGTGCGTCAGCGTCAGGCCGGTTACGCGGTCCAGTTCCACCCGCGATTTCTCATAAGCCGCCATCGCCCCCACCCGCGCCGATTCCGCCTGCGCCAGGTCGCGCTGCGTCTGCAGTACCTGGTAGCTGGTGGAAGCGCCCAGGGCATACTTTTTCTGCTCGATTTCGAAGGTGTGCTGCGCCAGGTCGCGGGCCGTGGTGGCCGCTTCCACCCGTGCCCGGTTCTGCTGCAGGGCGAACTGCGCATTGCGCACCTCGATGCCGATTTCGTTCTGCAGCTGCTGCAGCCGCATCTGCGCCTGCCGGTATTCCAGTTCGGAGCGGATCTGGTCCGCCTTGGCCACGCGGTTGCGGAAAGGAATGGTGACCTGGAAGCCGACCGCGTAATCGGGAAAATCGTTGCGGAACAGCTTGGAAAAAGCATTGCCATATCCCGTGCGGGACACCGCTCCCGGCGGCAGGCACTGGATGGAGTTTGGGTTGGGCACCACCCCCGGAGCGGAGGTGAAAGCGGGATTCTGCTCTCCCGCCAGCGCCGAGGCGCCGTACCAGGCCACCAGGTCCACGGTAGGCAAGAGTGCATTTTTGGCGCTCTTGCGGCTGATTTCGCGATTGGTCAGGTCCATGCGTGCCTGCGCCAGCTCAGGACGGTGGGAATAGGCGTCCTGAAGCAAATCCTGAACCGGCTGCACCGGCTCCTTCTCCGGCACATACATGGTGTCGGTGGGCACCACCGGCGCGGCGGCGACGAAGGGATCACTCAGGTTGCGGGTAACCGCGTTTTTCATCAGAAGCTGCTGCAGCTGCAG
>JAMXLI010000013.1 GCA_024281115.1 Terriglobales bacterium
TTTTGCACGCGATTACGGGTGTGTGCACCCCGGCATGCCTCTTGGCCGCAAGCATCTCCGTCGAAGCCGTGACGCCCCCATGCGGGACTTCGCGCGGGTGAGCGCGAAGGCAGCGTGATCAAAGAACCGCTTCCAATCTAGGTCGTAGACCCTTGGAAGTCAATTCTTTAGATGCGCACGGCTGCGTTTGGACGCAGCCCCGCCCCTACCCAGGAAATGAGGAGAATTGCCCCGTATCGGATCTACAAGGCACCGCCGACCCGTAACCGCTCCACGAGACTCTCCGGTTCGGGCCGGTGCCTGTAAATCCACCACGCCAGCAGTACACTGAACATCAGGCAAAACGACTTGGCACCCTTCACTGCGTTCCCTTTTTCTGCGGCGTAGCTGGTTCGAGATCGTCCAGGGGGACTTACTGGATCGAGCTGGCAACTTCGGAGAAGATGTTGTTCGACTTGCCGCCGATCAACTTCACGGTCCCGACTACGATAACCAGGATCACAGCCAGCATCACGGCATATTCCGCAATGTCCTGACCGCTGTTGTCATTCCACATCTGATGGATCAAGTGCATTGGTCTTTCCTCCAAGTTCGGCCCGTTCGTACCCCAGGCAAGCACACTTTAACCTGAAGCCGGAAAAGGCCCAATAGCCCATTGGTAGGGCGCCAATGGCACGGAGGTGCCATAGGGCAAGATGCGCCATCCGGCGTCGATAGGTCGCGAACTCCCTTTATTTCAGCAGATTGACCAGGGGCAGCGCCTGGTTCACGGCAAAAAGCGCCAGCTCCAGCCGAGTGGAGACGCCCAGCTTGTCGAAGATTTTGCTCAAGTGATGCTTCACCGTGTCTTCGCTGATGTTGAAGTGCGAAGCGATGTCCTTGTTGGTATAGCCGGCCACGATGGCGGAAACCACCTCCAGTTCCCGCGGGGTGAGCCCGAAGCGCTTGGCGGGCGGCGGCGGGGGCGCGCTTGCGGTCATGGACTGCAAGTACTGCATCAGGTTGGAGATCGTCTCCCGGCCTACCCAATACTGGCCGCGCATGACTTCGCGAATGGCATTGAGCAGCACCTGGGTGGCTGAGTCCTTCAGCACTACCCCGCGCGCGCCTAATTGCAGGGCTTCCACGATCTGGTTCTTCTCGATGGCAGCGGTGAGCAGCACAATGCGGGTGCTGATGGTCTGGGAATTCAACTCGCGCAGCGCCTCAAGGCCGGGATGCTTGGGCATGGCCAAATCCAGGAGGAGGATGTCGGGCCGGATACGCCGCGCCAGCTTGACCGCCTCAGCCCCGTCCGAGGCTTCGCCAACCACTTGCAGGCCGGGCTCCGCTTCCAGCAGGCGCTTAAGGCCATCGCGAAACATGGCGTGGTCGTCCGCCACGGCGATGCGTACGGGCTGCTGCTCTGTTCTAGCCATGTTGGGCCACCTGCGCTCGCATGGGCACACGCACCTCGACCCGGGCGCCTTTGCCGGGAGTGGACTCCACGCGCAGCTCTCCGGAAATGGTCTTCACCCGCTCCTTGATGACCGCCGGGCCGGTTGAGGACTGCACCAGGTCCTCGAGCAGGCGGCCTCCGGCGAAATCGAACCCCCGGCCGTCGTCCTCGATCACCATCGTCCAACTGTTGTTGTTATGTCCCATCTGGACCAGCACATTATGCGCCTGGCTGTGCTTGCGGACGTTCACCAGCGCCTCCTGCGCGATGCGCGCCAGCTCACGGCACACCATGGGGGGCAATGCGACCTGCTGCACCTCAGAGACGAAGCGGGCGGCGATGCCGGTTTCGCGCTCGAACTTGCGCACGGTGTCCTCCACGAACGAGACCAGGTTGCCGCCATCGACCGCTAGCGGCTTGGTTTTCTGCATGAGGTCGCGGAGTTTCAGAACTTCCTCGCGCAGCAGCTTCTGGATGCGGGCCAACTCTTGTTGCAAGCGGCCGGATGAATTCTCGTAATTTTGCCGGCGCAGGACGTCCACCTGCATCTCGACGGCGATCAGGGATTGAATGGCGCCGTCGTGCAGCTCGCGCGCCACTCGCGCCCGCTCCATGGCCCCCGCGCGTTGCCGCAAGCGGCGCAATAAGTAAACATTGGAAACCGCCGGCGAGGCCTGGCGCGCCAGCTCCTGCAGGAAGCGCAGGCCTTCTTCGCCCAGGCGAGCGGGCTCGAATAGCAGCAGCCACCCCGACCATTCCTGGGCCGAACTGAGCGAGACGCCGAGGGCGGAAGTAAAGGGACGCCGTTCGGCCATGCGCTCGAACAAGGACGGGGCCACCAGCAGGCGCGCGCCCTTCGGATCCACAGCCTTGACCGTGTAGCCGCGCCGGGTGGAGCGCCGCCGCGTGTACCAGGCATCCGCGGGGCAGCGGAACAGGTAGGCGGCGCGATCCGCAGGAGTTGGATCGAGCCAGCGCACCGTCAGTTCGCCGTCATTCTCCCTTTCCGTCCGGCAAATGATGCAGTGCGAGGTGTGGGTTTCTTCCACGGCCACAATGGCTTGTTCCGCGCCCCAAAGCTCGAGCAGTTCCCGCAGAATGCCGTGCAGCGTGCCGGTGAGCCCCAGATCCACCCGCGCCTTGGACATGACCCGCGCCACCACGGCGCGCTCACTCTGCAAACGCTTGTCGTGTTCCGCCAGATAGCCGAGCAGCAGGCCCATCACCACCAGATAGGAACAGCCCACGATGAGCTGCTGGGGATTCGTATTCACCGGCATGCCGATGAGCGAACCCGCCCAGCGGCTGGCCGCCACCACTTCGGCCAGGAGCACGGCTATGCTGGCCAGGGCCGTGGCCAGCGTGGCCCACAGGGCCCAGCGATAGGCGGCGGCGACAAGCACGAAAATAAAGAACAGGAACAGCGGGCTGTTGGGCCCGGCGGCAAAGATGGCGATGACGGCGGGCCAGGCGATATCGCCCAGATGCACCATCAGGCGAAAATAGCGCGTGGGTTGCCGCCGGAAACGCACCAGCCACATGACGATGATGGCATGCACCAGGTAGAGCAGCACGACTTCATAGGCCAGCAGTACGCGGTGTCCGGGCTGCGAGCGGTCCAGGTACAACGCCGCGAGAAAGCAGGTAGCCAGGAAAACGCGGGAGGTGGCGAGCACGCGCTCTACGCGGCGGGTCTCCTCTACGGTGGCGGGAACGCGCAAGCGCCACCACAAACGCCCGGATGCTGAAGGGAATGCCACAGGCCTTGGTCGCGTGTTGTGCCGGGGGGTACCGCGGGGATTGTAAGTGGGTGGGTCAGCGCAGGGCAAGGGAATGCCTATGAGTCCGCAGCGACAGCTGCTTTAGGCGTGGGTTGCGGGGGCGCTACACGTGCTTTCGCGCCGCCAGCGAGTAACGGTACAGGAGAAGTTCCAACATGCCGGAAAGGCGGAGCTTGCGGCAAATGCCGGCAAGTAGTTCCTGAATCTCCCCCTCGGTGGTACAGCGTTCGCGCGCGATTTCCTCAGGGGTGAAACCCTCGGCAAAGAGGTTGCAGACCTGTTCTTCCTGCGTGTCCAGCGATTGCCGGGAAAGGCTGGCAAAGTCCGAGGGGCCGCAGTCAGAGGCGCAGCACCCGATGGATGGGATCATGGGAGAACTCCTGGGGTGAGTACACGTTAGCCCCGAGCCGCGACGGCTGGAATGGCCCGGAAGTTCACCCCGATGGCACGTAAGTGCCATTTACACCCCGGGGCGCTCCGACTATGTTGCCTACAGCAGTTCTGGGGGAGGGCTGCTGCTTGGCGCTTCACGGTCTCGCGATCGTGAGGCGCCTTTTGCTTTGTGGTCAACCCCGCCCGCTGGGGCCGCTATAATCTTTTGCGGCTGAGCTTGCCCGCCAGGAACGCTACCGGCCGCAACCAACGCGTGCGCGCCCCGTTCACTGTTCCGCATTCCTGATCGCACCCGATGCCCGCCGTTCTTGAATTCGAGGCAATTACGAAGGAATATCGCAGCCCGTTTCGCCGCCGCACCTTGCGGGCGCTGGACGGCTTTACGCTGCGCGTGGAGGCGGGGGAAATCTTCGGCTTCCTGGGCCCCAATGGCGCGGGCAAGACCACCGCGATTCACCTGGCCATGGGATTTATGCGCGCCAGCAGCGGGTTCGGGCGCATGCTCAACCGGCCATTTGGCGATCCAACCGCCCGGAGGCGGGTGGGTTTTTTGGCGGAAAACGTGGCCTTGTACCACCGTCCAGCCACCCGCCTGGTGCGCTTCTACGGCGGCCTGAACGGCATGGGAGGACGGTATCTGCGGGCGCGCACCCGGGAAGTGCTGGAGCGCGTCCATTTGGGCGCGCAGGCAGGTCGGAATGTGGGCAAGTTTTCGCGCGGCATGCTGCAGCGCGTGGGGCTGGCGCAGGCGCTGGTCAATGATCCCGACCTGCTGATCCTGGACGAGCCCACGTCGGCGCTGGACCCGGAGTCGCGCGTCTCGGTGCGCGAGCTGCTGCTGGATTTCCGCGCCCACGGCAAGACAGTGTTCTTGAGCTCGCACCTGCTCTCTGAGGTTGAGCTGGTGTGCGACCGGGTGGCCGTTCTGCATCGCGGACGCATCGCGCGCATGGGACGGACCACGGAGCTGCTGGAGTCGCGCGATGAGTCGCAGGTGGTGGCCCGCAACATCGCGCCGGCCGATTTTCCCGGCGCCCAGGCGCAGAACGGCAGCGTCACCTTCAGCGTGCTGGCCTCGGCGCAACGCGCGACGCTGGAACGAATCTGGGCCCTGGGCGGCGAAGTGCTGAGCGTGAACCCGCGGCGCCGCTCCTTGGAAGAGGTTTTTCTGGAAGTAACTTCCGACAAGTCGCAGGCGCCCTCGTGAAGCCGGTAGCGCTGATCGCCGGCAACTTCGTCCGCGAGCAACGCTGGCCGATTGTCGTGTTGCTGGCCTGGATCCTGGTGCTGGCGGCGGCCCACCTGGTTTCCGACCTGGCGCGCTCGCGCGACGACCTGCTTTTCCTGCTGCAGCAGGTAGCCACCTACGTGCTGGTGTTCGTGGTGTTCTTCGGAATTTCCGCCATCCGCAATGAGCGCAAGTCGCGCCGCATCCTGATGGTGCTGGCCAAGGGCATCAGCCGCAGCCAGTACATCGGGGGGTTGCTGGCGGGGATGGTGGCGGCCTCCGCCATCTTTTGCGGCGCGCTGGTGTTTTCCGGACTGGCAGTGTTAAAAGACTTCGGCTACGCCCCTGCGCAAGTCATCTTCCTCATGAGCGCGCTGCTGGTAGCCTGCCTGCTCACCGGAGCGGTGACGCTGTTTTTCTCGGTGTTCCTGCACCCGCTGTTGGCGGCCGCGGCGACCTTCGGCCTGCTGGGCTTGCCCGCCGTGCTGGCTAAAACCGCGGGCCCGGCCTGGCAGTTTGTTTTGCCGGTGTTTCCCTTGCTGAACGGCTTCTATCATCTCTCCGGCGCCGGGGCGCACTTGCCCGATTGGACGTTCCTCGTCTGCGGCGTGCTGGAGTCGGTGGTGGTGTGGCGGGCGGCGTCGTGGGCCTTTGCCAGGAAGGACATCACAGTCGCGGTGGAATGAGACGAAGGAGACGCGGCGGCTACTTCACCAGTTCCTTCGCACCCTGCAAGGCATAGTCCAGCACCCGTCCCGGCAGGATCCCGAGGTAAACCGTGAGGAGAACGCTAACGGCCAGGCTGAGTTTCACGCCGGGTGAAGCCGGCATGACCGGCAGGTCGCCCCGCGGGTCCCGCATGTACATAACCACCACGATACGCAGGTAGTAGTAGGCCCCAATGGCGCTGTTGACCACTGCAATGAGGGTCAGCCAGACAAGGTTCGCCTGCAGCGCGGCGCTGAAAACATAAAACTTGGCGAAGAAGCCGGCGGTGGCAGGAATGCCGATCAGGGAAATAAGAAACACGGTGAGCACCGCGGCCATCCCCGGAGCGCGGCGTCCCAGGCCGGTATAGTCTTCGAGTTTCACGTAGCGCTCCCCGGCATTGGCGAAGTGGCTGACCACGATGAAGGCGCCGACGTTCATGGCCGTGTAAGAGGCGGCATAGAACATGGCCGCGGAAATGCCCGCGGGGGGCGCCGCCGCAAAAGCGATCAGCAGGTAGCCGGCGTGAGCGATCGCCGAGTAGGCCAGCAACCGCTTGACATTGGTCTGCACCAGGGCGCCCAGGTTGCCCAGGGTCATGGAGAGCGCGGCCGCCAGCCACACCCACCAGAACCACACCGGGCGAGCCCCCATCATCAGCACGGGTCCCTGGCTGTCGAACAGCAAGCGCAGGAGCACGGCAAATACGGCCATCTTGGGCGCGGTGGACATGAATCCCACCACCGGCGCTGGAGCGCCTTCATACACGTCAGGGGTCCAGACGTGAAAAGGCGCGGCCGCGATCTTGAAGCCCAGGCCCACGAACATCAGCCCCATGGCCGCAAAGGCAATTACTGGGGGATGGGCGGCGCGCAGCGCAGCGCAAATAGCGGAAATGCTGGTTGAGCCGGTGGCCCCGAACATCAAGGCGATGCCATAAAGGAAGAATGCGGTGGCGAAAGAGCCCAGCAGAAAGTACTTCAGCGAGGACTCCGTGCTGGCCGGGTCGTCGCGAAGGAAACCGGCCAGGAC
>JAMXLI010000014.1 GCA_024281115.1 Terriglobales bacterium
AGCGCCGCCACCGAATCCACCACCAGCACGTCAATCGCGCTGGAACGCACCAGCGCTTCGGCGATTTCCAGCGCCTGCTCCCCGTAGTCGGGCTGCGAGACCAGCAGGTTGTCCACGTCCACCCCTAATTTGCGGGCATAGACGGGATCGAGGGCGTGCTCGGCATCCACGAATGCCGCCATGCCGCCCGCTTTTTGCGCCTCCGCCACTACCTGCAGCGCAATGGTGGTCTTGCCGGACGACTCCGGGCCGAAAATCTCCACCACCCGGCCGCGCGGGAAACCGCCGACGCCCAGCGCCGCGTCGAAAGAGAGCGCCCCGGTGGGAATCACGGAAATGGGCACCACCGCTTCCTTGCTGCCCAGGCGCATGATCGAACCTTTGCCGAACTGCTTCTCGATCTGCGAAAGCGCCAGGTCGATGGCGCGCGTTTTTTCTGTCCGCTCGTCTGCCATATGTGCTCCGATCCGCTGGGAGAATGAGTACAAGTTAGCCTACACCGCCGCATCCCCGGAGGTCAGTCCCGCGAATTTCCACAGCTTCCACAGGATGTCGTTTTGGGAGAATACTGTTAAAGCGAACAAAAAGCGAATAAAATCGCTGCGTGCTCTCGCATTTCTGTTTACCAAAAGTTTACTCGACAAGGACCGCCGCTCTGGCTGGATAATCGTCAAAGCGCCATCTGAAATATCGGACTGGGACCCATGGCACATACCCTTCTTTGCGTGGACGACGAGATTGCCGGGCTGAACGTCCGCAAGGCGTACCTCGAGTCGGTCGGCTACAACGTGCTGGTTGCCCCCGAGGGCGGGCGCGCGCTGGAGTTGTTTGCGCTCCACCCCGTGGACGCGGTGGTGCTCGATTACCGGATGCCGGGCATGGATGGCGGGGAATTGGCTGCCCGCCTGCGGGGCATGCGCCCCAGCGTCCCCATCCTCCTCTATTCCGCCTGCCTGTCCGTTTCGGGGGAAGCCTTGCGCTGCGTTGATGCGTTCGTCGCCAAGGGCCAGTCCCCGGCGGTGTTGCTGGCCGAACTTCGTAACCTGATCGGCTCGCCGCACTACCATGCCGGATGGCAGGGCGAGTATGTCGCCTTCGCCAATCCGGAGCGCCTGTACGTCGAGGTGAGCGACGGATTCTGCCGCTTGCTCGGTTACAGCCGCCAGGAAATGCTGCAGATGCGCATTGACCAGGTCGCGGCCGCCCCCAACGAGGTGCCGGAACGCTGGCATCGCTTCCTTAACCGCGGAGCGCTGGAGGGGAAGATTGTCTTGCGCCATCGGTCCGGCGCTCTGGTGCCGGTTTCCTACCAGGCCAAAGTGTTTCCCGACGGCTGCATGGTTTCGCGCATGGAGCCGCTGGATTCGGCCTCCACGATGTGATCTCCGCGCTTTAGCGTTTCAGCAGGTCCACCGGCTCGCGCACGTCCTGGGCGCGGAAATAAGAGGCTAACCCGGGGTAGCGGCGGGCCACTTCCTCAAACAGGGCCCAGGCGACCCGGCGATAGGAAATGTGTCCCGCGGGCGTGGTGCGCAGCTCCGCGATGTAGACGGCTTCCGCGAAATCCATCTTGAACAGCGTGCGCTTGCGAAATCCCAGGGGAATGGCGTACTGCGCATTCTCTTCCGCCTCCGGGCCGCCGGCCACCGTCAATGAGCACACAGTTTCGGCGCTGCGCTGCATGGCCGCGTGATAAGCCCGGGCTTCACCTGCGCCTTCAAATTCCTCCGGAGTTTCATAGCTGTGTGTGGTGGTGAATCCCTGTTCGATCTGCACGCAGCGCCGGTGCCGGTGCAGGTCGCGAAATCCGCCAATGTCCATCAGGACGTCGAAGCGGAACCTCTGCCCGCACTGGAAGGCGCGCGCCAGCTCGTCATGCGGCCCGCGGTGGCGGGTCCCTAACTCCACAATCTCGCGCCGCCACGCTCCGTCGGCCGCTTCCACCTCGTTACGAATCTGGCGGTAGGGATAATGGCAGTGCGCGTAGAGCAGCGTGCAAGCCAGTTCCACTTCCAGCGGATCGTCTTCCAGCAACTCCACTGGCCCGGCGCGTTCGATGGTCGCGCCTCGCATGGTCTCTGCTGCCGCCTGGCGCAGCGCGCGCCGGGTTTGGATCTCGTAATCATTGGGATCGGCATACTTGATCAATGTGGGCGCCACGCGCACCGGCCGCAGCAGTTCGCCGGCCAGCTCCTCTGCCAGTCCAGGCTCGCAGGCGCGCAGCCGCTCCAGCCAGCGGCTCCAGGCATCATGGTTCACGTTGTAGGCGGGTTCGGTGGCGGCACGCTTCATCAGTTCCCCAAGCCGCCGCACTTCGGCATGGGTGTGCGATAAAAGGCGCGAGACCTGCGTCTCCAGCGTGCGCGCATTCACGATCTGACCCAGCGACGTGTTGGTCGCCAGGGGCAGAAGGTAACGCGTGATGTCGAAGGCGCGCGCCTTGAGCGTGCGCTCGTAGGCCTCCACTTTCATCTCTTGGGGCCGTGGAGTTTGCTCTGCCAGGTAACGCCACATGCGCTCAGAGAGTGACTCGTAATCCCGGAATAGCACCTCCATGCTGCCGCGGTACAAACGCTCGGCATCGCTATTTTCGCCGAAGTCCGGCACGTAATAACCGCTGCGCCGGAAATCCTGGTAGCGCGTCGAGCGCTCCTGGCCGTCCCAGCGCTGCTCGTCCACCAGCGCAATAGCTGCCAGGATCGAGAGCCGTTCGATCGCCAGGGCTATGTGCGCCAAATCCGCAATGGAGCGATGGCCGTACTGGAAGTAGAAGGTGTTGAGGAACTTCTCGGCTTTCTGCGCGCTGATCTCGCGCAGCGATTCCTTCATGGAGAGCGCGGAACGCGAATATTTCGCCATGGCATAGGCCTGCACCTCGGGCTCGGCGCCATGCACGGCGAAGACCTCCGTGGAACTCGCTGCGGCAGAGGTGAGCGAAGGGACGCCCGGTTCGGAAACTTTACTTTCCATGGAAATCGCATACTACTGCGCCCCGGCAACAGGCGCAATTCTGCAGTCACGGAAGCGAGACTGCCCCCCTGCGACCCCTGAACTTGTGCCGTGTCGCGTCACTGGGTGAGCGCAGGAGAATGCAGTGAACTTCCACAACCCGACCCCCGTATCCGGGTGCACGGCTCGGCAGAGAGGGCGTACGACTTTTGGTACTTTTCACCAGGCTGCGGAATCGGATATAAAAGCAGGACGTCCGGGCATGCTCGCAAGAATCCAAAAACTCTTTAGTTGCTTGCTGTTGGCGATGCTTGCCTCGGTCGCCGCCGCGCAGAACGTGTATCCCGTTCGGGCAGCCTTTGTTCCTGCAGCCGACGCTCCCAGTTTTAGCTCCGTCGTGCGGGAGCGTAGCCTGCCGGAACCTTTGTTCAAACCCGTCGCCTACCCGCGCATGGGTCCGGAACTCGCCTTTGAAGTCTATGTGAACCGCAGCGCCCTCCAGCATGCCACGCTGGCCGGCTATACCGCCGTGACCACGGTGGATGCGTCGCTGCCCGACAGCAAGCAGCGCGGCGAATTCGAGCTCAGCCGGCAGTTCACCGCGCCCCACATCCTCAAGTTCAAGTCCGTCCGCTTCAAGGGCGACAATTTCGTCAAAGTGAATGTGATTGGCCGGCTGCTGCAATCCGAAGTTGAGCGGGAGCAGAAGGATACGTACGCGGACGTGGCCGTCAACCGCAAGAATTACAAGGTCGCGTACAAAAAGACGGACTACGTGAACGGCCGCCTGGTGCACGTTTACCAGTTGAAGCCGCGCACCCGGCGCACAGGGCTCTTCAAGGGACATATCTACCTCGACGGCTTCACCGGCAGCATCGTCCGCGCCGAAGGCCGCATGGTGAAGCCGCCCTCGCTCTTCATCAAGAACATCGAGTTCACGCAGGATTTCACGGATGCCGGTCCTTTCATGTTCCCGGCCCGCCTGCACTCGGAAGCGCGCGTCCGGCTGATCGGGCGCGTTCTCGTGGACGTGAACAACCGCGAGTATCGTCCGGTGGCAGCCGACAGCACGCCCGCCCTCGCGGCCAGCGTCGCGGGCGGGAACTGACGCCGCTTCGCCCTCTGCTCAGTCCGCCAGTACACTCTTCCGGTGACACCGCATTCCATCCTCGCCGATATTGAACATCGGCCCTGGCCGCTGCCTTCCGGGCCTTGGATAATGTTTCAGAGCTGGCTGGACTTGGCCTTCCTGCACTGGCCGGTGGCGCACGACGTTCTTCGGCCTCTAGTGCCCTCGCCGTTGCCGCTCGACACCTTCGAGGGGCAGTGCTGGGTCGGCGTGGTTCCTTTTCAAATGGACAACCTGCGCGCCCGCGGCTTGCCCCGCCTGCCCGGCTTCTCTCGCACCCCGGAAATCAACGTTCGAACCTACGTAAGCCTGGGCGGCAAACCCGGCGTGTACTTCTTCAGCCTGGATATCGGGCTGCTGAGCGCGGTATTTGCGGCCCGGAGTTTTTATCGCCTTCCGTACTATTACGCCGCTTTCGAGCTCCAAATAGAAGCCGACGGTGTTTCCCGCTACCAGTGCCGCAGGCGGGTACCTGCCAATGCCGAGTTCCTGGCCCGCTACCAGCCGGTCGATCTCGCCCAGTGCGCGCCCGCCGGAACGCTCGAGCAATGGCTGACCGAACGCTATTGCCTCTACACAGCCACCCGAAACAGCGTGTTTCGCGCTGAAATACACCACCCACAATGGCGGCTGCAGGACGCTGAAGCCTGCCTCGAGCGCAATACCATGGCGGCTGCCGCCGGCATTCGGCTCCCCGACACTGCTCCCCTGGTGCACTACTCCCGGCGTCAGGACGTGCTGGTCTGGCCGTTGCGTCGGGTTTGATGACGAACCCAACCGGCAGCTCTCGATAGTGCTGGAAGCAGAAAAGGGCGCCGTTTATTCTCCAGACAGGCCTCCCCTAGAACTACTCGCAGCACCTGCGTGCAGCGGGAAAGTGGACGAATGCCACAGGGCGCGAACAAGCTGCTGCTGGAGATGTTCACCATCTTCGTCTCCGCCAAGCTGGGCGGAGAGCTGTTCGCCAACCTGGCGCTTCCCGCCGTACTGGGCGAAATCGCGGCCGGGGTGCTGCTCGGGCCGCACGCGCTAAGCCTGATCGCGCCCACGGACAATATCCAGGCGTTCGCCGAGCTAGGCGCAATCTTCGTGCTGTTCACGGCAGGCCTCGAGATCCATCCCCAGGACCTGGTGCGGGTGGGCCAGCAATCGCTGCGTGTCGCCCTGGCGGGCGTGATTGTTCCGTTCGTACTCGGGTTTGCTTACCTGCGCATCCGCGGCACCAACCTGCACGAAGCGGTGTTTGTGGCCGCCGCCATGGTAGCCACCAGCGTGGGCGTCACTGCCGGGGTGCTCGACGAGTTACGCGTGCTGCACGCCCGCTTTTCCCGCATCATCCTGGGCGCCGCCGTTTTCGACGACATCCTGGGCATGGTGCTGCTGGCCGTCGTAGTCGGGATGGCATCCGGGGGCGTGCGCTGGCTACATCTGGGCATCACTTTTCTGGAAGCTCTCGCCTTCACCCTGTTCATGATTTTTGTGGGCCCGCGCGTGGTGCACCATATGCGACCCGGCCTGCGGCGCCTGTCCACGCAAAACGCTCCGCTGGCGCTTTCGCTGGCCCTTTGTCTGATGTTTTCCTGGGCCTCGGAAAGGATCGGCATGGCGGCCATCATCGGCGCCTTCTTCACCGGGCTGGTGCTCGCCGACTACGCTCCCGAGTGGGAACTTGGCCCACCGGTTCGCGGCATCCACGACATGCTCGCACCCTTTTTCTTTTTTGCCATTGGCGCCCGGCTCGATATCGGTTTGTTTTCCGGCGGGGTGCTTTGGACCGCTTGCGTCGTGACCGTACTGGCCATCATCTCGAAGCTGGCCGGGTGCGGCTTGCCGGTGCTCAATGAGGGCTGGCCAACGGCGCTGCGCGTGAGCATCGGCATGGTTCCGCGCGGGGAAGTTGCGCTCATTATCGCCCTCATTGGGCTGCAGATGAACGTGATTTCCCAGTCGGCCTACGCCATCGTGATCTTCATGACCGCCATCACCACGCTGGCCGCGCCGCTGGCCCTGCGCTGGGTGCTGAACAGCGGCAGCCTGGAGCGGGTTGGACACGTGGGATGAGGCGTTTACGCCAGCCGCATCGCTTATAATCCGGCTCTCTTCATCCACAGCGCGCCCGCCGGACGCGCGTGCTGGGAGGTCGAATGAGCTTACAGGGGCGTGTAGCGCTGGTAACCGGGGCTTCGCAGGGCATTGGCCGTGCCTGCGCGCTGCGCCTGGCCCAGGCTGGCGCGAGCGTGGCCCTGGCGGCGCGCAACCAGGAGCGATTGGAGCACGTGAGGACAGAAATCGCTGCTGCTGGCGGGCAGGGCGCGGTCTTCCCCATGGACGTGGCCAGCGAAGACGAGATCAAGTCGGCGATCAAGGCCGTGATGGGGCAGTTCGGCAAAATTGACATCCTGGTTAACAATGCCGGTATTACCCGCGACCAGCTTCTCCTGCGCATGAAACGCGCCGACTGGGATACCGTGCTGGCCACCAATCTGACCGCCGCATACCTGTGCACGCAACAGGCGCTCGGCTCCATGATCAAGCAGCGCTGGGGACGTATCATCAACATTACCAGCATCTTCGGGCAGATCGGGCAGGCGGGTCAGGCCAACTATGCCGCATCCAAGGCCGGGCTGATCGGACTTACGATGGCGGTGGCCCGCGAGGTGGCTTCGCGCAATATCACGGTGAACGCCGTGGCGCCGGGCTACATAGAAACTCCCATGACCGCTGGGTTAAACGCTGAACTCAAGCAGAACATCCTGCAGAGCATCCCGCTCGGCCGCGCCGGGGCCGACGTGGACGTTGCCCACGCTGTCGCCTTCCTGGCCTCCGAGGAGGCCGCCTACATTACCGGGCACGTGCTGAACGTCAACGGGGGCATTTTCATGGGGTGATTCCCGCACCTGCCGGCTTTTCTATCGTTTGCGCCTCCCCCGGACAGCTTGAGGCTGCCCGCGAGCTTTTCCTGGAATACGCGCAGTCGCTCGGTTTCAGCCTGTGCTTCCAGAATTTCGATCACGAACTGGCGAGTCTGCCGGGAGATTACGCGCCGCCGCGCGGGCGGCTGCTGCTGGCCTACGTCGCCGCCGTTGCGGCGGGCTGCGTGGCTCTCCACCCACTCGAAGCTGATGTCTGCGAGATGAAGCGTCTGTACGTGCGCCCGCAGTTTCGCGGCCTGGGCATCGGTCGCGCCCTGGTGGACCGCATCCTGGCTGAGGCGCGAGCGGCGGGTTATTCGCGCATGCGACTGGACACGGTGGCGCCCATCATGCGCGATGCCGTGCGCATGTACCGCGCCCTCGGCTTTGGCGAGATCGCTCCCTACCGCGCCAACCCGATTCCCGGCGCCCTCTACATGGAACGGGAACTCTAGGATGCGACGCAAGGACCTGATCCGCGGACGGGCAACAGGATGGATGGCGACTGCAGTTTTTCTGGCGGGCAGCTGCTTCGCCATGGCGCAAACCGCTGGCCTTCAATCCACGCCGGTCGCTGTAGACCAAACCTCGCGGCAGGCGCTGATCGGCGCCGCCGAGGTGGAGCGCATTGCCGCGGCACTCGCCGGGGACGCCGATTCCGACTGGGACGCGGCGCGTGTCTCCCAGCTGCGTTTCAGGCGAGTGTCCCTGTCCACAAGCGGAGGGAAGGACATCCTGGTGCGCTCTATTGCGCCCGTGGATTGCGGTGCGACCGGCAACTGCCCTGTGTGGGCCTTCCACAGTCAAGCCGGGGAACTCAGGCTTCTGCTGTCCAACGCCGTGGGCGATGCCCTCGGCTTGATGGAAGCCGAGGGCGGCTGGCGCCCCATTGTGCTCTTCGCCAACCAGTCGGTCGAAAGCAGCGCGGTCACGGTGTATGCCTTCACCGGCGAGCGTTACCAGCCCCGCAGCTGTTATCGTGAAAGCACGCACGCCGGCAGGCACACTCTCGCGCCAGTGGCCTGCGCAGCGTCCCCGGGAGGACACCCATGAAACTCGCCGCCTTGCTCCTGCTCGCCTCCACGGTCGCCTTCGCCGCCAGCGGCAAGGATGTTTCCTATCAGAGCGGGGACGAAACCGTGCATGCCATGCTGTTCACACCGGCTGGGAAAGGGCCGTTTCCCGGAATCATCGTGGTGCACGAATGGTGGGGGCTGAACGACTGGGTCAAAGAGCAGGCCGGCAAGCTGGCGGACCTGGGTTACGTTGCGCTGGCTATTGATCTGTACCGCGGCAAGGTGGCGAAGGATCCGGAAGAGGCGCACGAACTCATGCGGGGCGTGCCCGCGGACCGCGCCGATCGCGACCTGCGCGCCGCCTTCGGTTTCCTCAAGGCCCAGAACAATGTCAAACCGGACCGCATTGGCGGCATCGGCTGGTGCATGGGCGGCGGCTACGCCCTCGACCTCGCCCTGGCCGAGCCGCGCCTGGCAGCCGATGTGATCAACTACGGCCACCTGGCCACCGACAGCGCCGCGCTCGGCAGAATTCAGGCGCCGATTCTAGGGCTGTTCGGGGGACAGGACCGCGGCATCACTCCCGACGACGTCCATAAGTTCGAAGCACAGATGAAGCAGCTGAACAAGAAAGTGGAAATCGTCATCTATCCCGACGCGGGCCACGCCTTTGAAAATCCGAACAACAAAGAGGGTTATCGCGCCCACGATGCCGCGGATGCCTGGCAACGCACCGTCAAGTTCCTCGCCGCCAACTTGAAGGACAAATGAGCGACAGCCGTGGTTGCGTCGCCGGTGGGGATTAAGCAATGAACGCCCGATCCGCTCTGGGCGCAAGAGGATTTTTTCCTCCCCATCTGCGGCCAGAATCTTCTTGCCAGAAGTTACTACTCTGGTTACTATGCAGTCACCGCTGATATCCGCGCAGGTTCAACCCACATGAACATTGGTGAAACGATTCGCAGCCTCCGGTTGCACAAGGGAATGTCTCAGGGAGACATCGAGAAACGCACCGGGCTGTTGCGTTGTTACC
>JAMXLI010000015.1 GCA_024281115.1 Terriglobales bacterium
GCGCACGT
Organism: Terriglobales bacterium; assembly: GCA_024281115.1. Classification (GTDB taxonomy): domain Bacteria; phylum Acidobacteriota; class Terriglobia; order Terriglobales; family Acidobacteriaceae; genus JAMXLI01. Next base: position 9 of record JAMXLI010000015.1, read on the forward strand.
TGCCCGGCCAGTCGTAGGCGCGCAGGCACTTCATGGCCGCAGTCGTGACCTTGATGGGCTGGGTGGGCACGTAGCGGCTCAGGAACCACTGCGCCAGGTCGGCTATGTCGCTGCGCCGGTCGCGCAGTGGGGCCAGGTGCACCGTCACCACATTAAGCCGGAAATACAGGTCCTTGCGGAAAGTGCCCGCTTTGTATGCCGCTTCCAGGTCGCGATTGGTGGCCGCCATTACCCGCACGTCCACCTTCCTTTTGTGGTTGCTGCCCACCGGCCGCACTTCTTTCTCCTGCAGCACGCGCAGCAACTTGGCCTGCATTTCCAGCGGCAACTCGCCCACCTCGTCCAGAAAAATGGTTCCTCCGTCTGCCGCCTGAAACAGTCCTTCCTTGGAGCGCAACGCCCCGGTGAACGCGCCCTTCTCATAACCAAACAGCTCGCTTTCGATCAGCGTGGGCACCAGGGAGCCGCAGTCCACGGCTACAAAGGGTTTCTTGGCCAGCGCGCCGCGAAAGTGGATGGCGCGCGCCACCAACTCCTTCCCCGTGCCGCTCTCGCCGCTGATCAGCACCGGCGTGCGCGTGTCCTTCAGCCGGTCAATCAGCACCAGCACGTCCTGAATTTCTTTAGACGTGCCCACAATCCCGCCCATCTCCGTGCTCACCCGCTCGCGCAGGGCGCGGTTCTCCAGCACCAGGCGCACCTTCTGCGCCATGCGCTGCAGGATTAGTTTCATCTCCTCCAGGCGGAAGGGCTTGGTAATGTAGTCGTAGGCGCCCAACTTCATCGCCTGCACCGCGTTATCAATCGAGCCGTAGCCGGTGATGATGGCCACCTCGGTGCGCGGCGACTGTTTCTTCACCGTCTCCAGGAACTCCAGCCCGGACATCTGCGCCATGCGCAGGTCCACCAGGATCAGGTCCGGCGCCTCGGTTTCCAGGCGGGCCAGCGCGTCCTCCGCGTTTTCTGACTCGCCGCAGGAAAAGCCAAGCGATTCTCCGATCTTCACGCAGAGCTTGCGAATGCTCTGCTCGTCATCCACGATCAGCAGGCGAATGCGTCCATCTTCACTCATGGGGCCTTCCCTATGGTTTTTTCCACCACTTCCAGCAGTTGTTGCACGCGAAACGGTTTTTCCACGCAGGGCGCGCCGGTCTTCTGCAGCGTAGCCACGGTCTCCTCGTTGGCGATGTCGCCGGTAATGAATACCAGCCGCGAGGCGAGTTCCGGGCGATTGCCGGCGATCCAGGCGTGCACATCGGCGCCGTCAACCCCGCCCGGCGTGCGCATGTCGGAAACCACGCCGGAAAACGAGCCATCGGCCAGCAGGCGCAGGGCTTCGGCTCCCGAATTGACGGCCACCACCGGATAGCCGCTCCGCTCCAGTGCGGCGCGCACATAAGCCATTACCGAGGGCTCGTCCTCAATCAGCAGCAGCGGCAGATTGGCGCTATTCACACAAGCGTTGGTCATGATTCCATGGCTCCTGCGGCAAGGGCGGCATCCGCCATCTCGGCTGACAGGGGTAGGCGCACCATGAAGGTCGCGCCCTCCCGGCCCGCGTTGTTGTGGCAGACAATCTCGCCCCCGTGCTCGCGAACGATGCCGTAACAGATGCTCAGCCCCAGTCCGGTTCCTTTGCCCACTTCCTTGGTAGTGAAGAAGGGATCGAAAATCCGCTCCGGGGTGCGTATGCCATTGCCGTTGTCCCGGAACAGCACCTGCACCCACCCCCCCGATACTGACGTTTCGATTTCAATACGAGCCGGCCGCCCACTCTCCCGCACCGCGTCGTAGGCGTTGTTCAGGATGTTCAGAAACACCTGCTGCAGCTGGTGCGAATCGCCCACCACTTCGGGCAGAGGATCGCTAAAGCGTTCGCTGACCTCCACCCCATGGCTGGCGAAATCGTAGGCGCGGAGCTGCAGCGTCCGCCGCAAAATGGAGTTCACCTGCACCGGCTTGCGCTGCGGCGGCATCTGGCGCGCGAAGCTGAGCAGGTTCTGCACAATCTGCTTGGTGCGCTGCGCCTCCTGCAGGATCACGCGCAGGTCCTTGCGCGCCGATTCCGGCAGCTCGGCATTCTCCATCAGCAGGTCGGCAAATCCCAGGATAGCGGTGAGCGGGTTATTCACCTCGTGGGCCACGCCTGACACCAACTGGCCTACCGCCGCCATCTTCTCCGTATGCATCAGCTTGGAGTGCATCAATGCAACATCGGAAATGTCGGTCATCACCACCACGATGCTGGTCACATCGCCCTGCTCGTCGCGCATGGGGCTCAGGTTCACTGAAAACTGCCCCGCGCGTCCGTCGGCGCGCGTGATGGGAAGCTCCAGGTTGTCCACCTGCTGCCCCGCCAGCGTCGCTTCCAGAGCCGCTTCCAGCGCGGCTCGGCGCGCCGGCATCACCATCTCCGCCAGCGGCTGTCCCAGCCATTGCTGCGGATTGTAGGCGCCGCTTTCGTACCAGCGCCGGTTGGCATACGTGACCTGCCCCGCCGTGTCCGTAACCAGGATGATGCTTTGCGTGTTGTTCAGTATCTTGTTGTTGAAGTCGCGCTCGCGCTGCAAATCCGCCTGCGAATTTTTCAGTTCGGTTATGTCCAGGATCAGGCCGCGGAACTGCGTCACCTGTCCTTTGGCGTCACGCACCGCAAAAGCGTTCTGCAGGGTTTGAATGGGAGCTCCGTCTTTCCGCCGCAGCGTCTCTTCATAGTTGCGCACCACCCCGCTCTCTTCCATGCGCCTGCGGAAGCGCTCCCGCCCCTCGGGATCGAAGTAGAGCTGGCTGGGGATATCAACCTGCAGCAACTCTTCCCGGCTGCTGTAGCCCAGCATGCGCACCAGCGCGTCGTTCACTTCGATGAAGCGGCCTTCCCGGCTGGTGAAGTAGAGGCCCTCCTGGATGTTGTCGAATAGCTCGCGGTAGCGGCGCTCCGCCTCGCGCCGGTCGGTAATGTCTTTCAGCACATGGATGGTTTGCAGCCCTTCGTTGCTGGGGCTGTGAATGCGCGAGGTGGAGACCAGGTACGTGCGCTCCAGCACGTGGTGGATGAACTCGTCAGCGGTCTCTCCTCCGGGACGGCAAAAAGGACAGGACTGCGGGCCTGGCTCCGCGGTCGTGGCCAGCAGCGCCCGCATGCCGATGCCTATCAGTTCCCCCGGGCGCGCCCCGATGAACTCGGCCATGGAACGGTTCACGCGCAGCACCTTGTGCTGCGTGTCGTGCACCACGATGAAGTCGCTGATGGCGTCGAAAATCTCCATCCAGTGGCGGTTGGCCTGGTCCATGCGCGTAAACAGGCGGGCGTTTTCCAGCGCCACCGATGCATGCCCGGCCAAGGCTTGCAGCAGGTTCCGGTCCTCGGCGGCCAGCGGCTTGCCCCGGTTGGCCAGGCAGAGGATCCCTACCAGCTCCCCGTCAGCCCCGTGCAGGCAGGCCACAGCTACATCCTCCCACTGCAGGCTCGTGGCTACGTGGCCCAGCAAATCGGCGGCCCCGCCACTGATGATCGCTTCCCGGCGCTCGGCCACCACGTCATTCAGCGCGACCGCCAGCCGCCGCTGCACCCCCTTGTCAGGAGCCGGGTGAGAGCCGCGCACGGCGACGATTTCCAAATGCTGCCCTTGCGGCAGCGCCAGAGCCGCCGTTGCCGCTCCCAGCATCTCCGCCGCCCGGGCCGTGAAGCTTTGCGCAAATTCCGGCAGGCGCAGCAGCGAGTTCAGTTCCAGCGCCATGGCCGTCAGGTCTTCCGCGCGCCGCCCGTGCTCCTTGGCCAGATGGAGATTGCGGGCCGCCTCCAGCGCCACCGCCACTGGGGCGGCCAGTGCGCGGGCGCGCCGAATGTCTTCCGGAGAAATGCCCTCCCCGTCCAACCGGTCCAGCACCCCAAACATGCCCAGCGTCCGCCCTTCGGAGCTCAGCAGCGGCACGGTCAGAACCTGGCGAACGTTGTGCAGGGCCGCATTCTCCTGGTCAGCATCGGGTACCTGGTGGATGTCGTCCGTCCAGAACACTTCTTTCGAGCCCAGAACCCGCGATGCTGTGTCGGAAGGAAAACTCACCTCCACCGGATGCGCTTCCCCGCTCTCCGCCACCCAGCGCACCTGGCAGCTCTCGCCTTCCAGCAGCGCGATGTAAGCCCGGCCGAAGCCGAGAAATTCTGCCGCCCGCACCACAAACT
>JAMXLI010000016.1 GCA_024281115.1 Terriglobales bacterium
AAGAAGGCAAGCCTTTTCACCTGGTGGGAGGCACGGAAGAAGAAAACCAGGTGGTGGCCGACACTCACGCTCTCACCTACCAGCCCACCAAGCCCTTTGTGCTTCCGAAAATGGGCGAGGCGCCGCCTCCCCCGGGCTTACCTGTGGCTGCGGCCGCGGCGCCCGCGCCTGCTCCCAAGGTGAAGGAGCACCTCAGCACCTTGCAGAAGATCGCCGGCCTCAAAGTGGGCGACCGCGTGCAACTGGCCATGAAGGGCAACAAGGACGAGCGTTTCATTCTCATCCGCGACGGCGCCAAGGTGGTAGCGCAGGCCGTCCTGGAGTCCCCCAAGCTTACGGACACGGAAGCCGAGATGTTCGCCAGCATGAAGAACGTGCAGGAAGTCGTGCTCCGCGGGCTGGCCAGCAAGCGCAAGTTCGCGCGCAACTACCGCATTCAGCGCAACCTGGCGTTCAATCCCAAGTGCCCCATTGATGTCGCCCTGCACCTGTGCGGCAACCTCATCCTCGGCGACTTGAAATCGCTGTCCATGAACAAGGAAGTTCCCGAGACGGTCAAAAAGCAGGCGATGCGGTTATTCATGCAGAAGTCTGAGACGCGCCGCGGTTGAGCCGCCACACGCCGCTTGCATCGTTGAGCCGCCACGCGCCGCTTGCATCTTGGTTACAATCGGCGGGAGGTGCCTCGATGCCCGGCCCGCCCTCCGATCCCATAACCCACGCCCTGAAGACCGCCAGAACGATCGCCGTGGTCGGGCTCTCGAACAGTCCTCTTCGCCCCAGTCATGGCGTCGCCGCCTACCTGCAGAGCCACGGCTACCGGGTCATCCCCGTCAATCCCGAGGTGGACGTGGTGCTGGGAGAAAAATCCTATGGCTCACTGCTGGAAGTGCCGGAGCGAGTGGACATCGTCGATATCTTTCGCCGCTCGGAATTCGTCCCCGAAGTTGTAGATCAGGCGCTGCGAATCAAGGCGCCGACCATCTGGATGCAGGAAGGCGTGGTGCACGAAGCGGCGGCCGAGAAGGCCCGCCACGCCGGCATTCTGGTGGTAATGGACAGCTGCATTCTGAAGGAGCACCGCGCCCGCTTGGCCTGATTAGGCGGACTTCAACAGGATGAGCGTGGCATCGTCCCTCGCCGGCATGGGACCGGCAAACTGCTTCACTTCTTCCAGCATGCAATCCACGCAAACTTCCGGATCGCGCAGCAACTGTTTCACCCGCTCGCTGCCGAATTCCTCGTCCTGGTGATTTGCGGCCTCGGTAATGCCGTCGCTGTAAAAAAGAAGCCGCGAACCCGGGGGCAAGGTGACGGTGTTTTCAGCGAAGCTCTCCTGGGCAAAGCCGATGGGCAGGCCCCCTTCGCCTTCGAGAACCCGCACCTCGCTGCCGTCGGCGAATATCGGCCAGTGGTGGCCGGCGTTGGCAAACCTCAACGTGCGCGAAGCCGGATCGAACACCCCATACAGCATGGTGACGAAGCGCCCGGTGGGAAAATCGTCGAGCAGCAGCCGGTTCAGCCGGGCCAGGACCTCGCCCGGTCCGCTGCAGGCTTCTGCCAGCGAGCGTACGATCCCGCGCGCCGCCGACATAAGCAGCGCCGCCCCCATTCCCTTGCCGCAAACATCCGCCAGCACCAGTCCCCAGCGGCCCTTGCTCAGCGGGATGTAGTCGTACCAGTCGCCGCCCACCGCTCCCGCGGGCTCGCAGGCGCCGGTGACAGCAAATCCGGGCATGTACGGCGAGACTTTCGGAAAAAGACCTTTTTGAATCAGGCGTGCTTCCTGCGCCTCCAGGCTCATGCGCTCTCGCTGGGCGCGCTCCTGCTGAAAGCGCTGCGCATTGTCCACCGCGACCTCGATGTGCCCCGCCAGCGCCTGCAGCAGCCGCAACTGTTCGGGCGAGAAACCGTCTTCCCGCTCCTGCGAGGCGGTCACAGCGCCGATCACCCGGCTTTGGCGCCGCAGCGGGATGGCCACTTCCGAGCGCGTCCGCGGCTCGCACCCGATGTAGTACGGATCTTTGCTGACGTCGGGCGCATAGTGCATCTTGCCCGTCTGCGCCACATGCCCGACCATGCCCTGCTCGCCCACCTTCAGCCGCGCGCCTTTGCCATGCAAGGTGCAGCCTTGCACGGCAGCGATCACCATCTCGTTGTGTTCCTCGTCGAGCAGGTAAATGTTGGCTTCGTTGCAGCCGAACAACTGCATGATCTCGTGCGCTACCAGTTCGATCAGCTCTTCCAGGTCCAGGATGGAATTGATTCTCTGGGCAGCTTTCTGCAGCTTCAGCAACTCGGAAACGTGCCCTTGGGAAAGCGAGAGCGCATCGCGACGGTTGGCGCTCATCGGACGTGAACTGGTGGTGGCCATAGGTGTCCTCGCAGCGGGCCAGGCACAGATCAGCTCGGCTTAATTGGATGTATCTAGCGCCGCTTGGGCTCTTTTTTCGGCGCCGGCGGAGGCAGCTTTGCGGCCTCGGCGCGCCGCCTTTCAATGTCGGCCATGCGCTCACGGATGCGCCGCTCCACGCCCTCCTCGCTAGGCCGGTAGTAGACGCGGTCTTTCAGATTGTCGGGCAGGCACTGCATGTCTGCCACCTTGCTCTCCAGATTGTGGGCGTACTGGTAGTCCTTGCCGTAGCCCAGGCCTTGCATGAGGCCGGTGGGCGCGTTGCGCAGGTGGAGGGGCACGGGCTCGGCCACGGTGCGTTCCACGTCCTGCTGCACTGCGCCATAAGCGGTGTAGAGCGCGTTCGACTTGGGCGCCAGGGCCAAGTATACGGCCGCTTCCGCCAGCGCCAGGTTGCCTTCCGGCATGCCGATGAAGTCCACCGCGTCGCGCGCCGCCACCGTCAAGGAAAGCGCGTTGGGATCGGCCAGCCCGATGTCTTCCACTGCCATGCGCACCAGCCGCCGGGCGACATAGAGCGGGTCTTCGCCCGCTTCCAGCATCCGCCCCAGCCAATACAGGGCCGCGTTGGGATCGCTGTTGCGCACCGACTTGTGCAGCGCCGAGATCAGGTTGTAGTGCTCCTCCCCGGATTTGTCGTAGCGCAGGACACGCCGCTGCAAAGCCTCCTGCACGATTTCCGGGGTGATGGTTCCGGACGGCGCCCGCCCTCCATCGGCGGTGCGCGTGGCAAGGCCGGCTGCGATTTCGAGCACGTTATAGGCGCTGCGCGCGTCTCCGCTGGAGTAAGCCGCGATGCGCGCCAGGGCCTCCTCCTCCGCCTCCAGGTTCATGCCCCCCAGCCCCCGCTCCTGGTCCACCAGCGCGCGCCGCAGCAGCGCAACGATTTGTTCTTCGCTCAGCGGATTCAGCACGTACACGCGGCAGCG
>JAMXLI010000017.1 GCA_024281115.1 Terriglobales bacterium
GGCGCCGCGTACACCACTTCTCCCTCGAGCACCGTCATCACGCATTTCAGATCTTTGATCTGCTCGGTGGGAACCGTGTACAGGTCGCGGTCCCAGACCGCAATGTCGGCCCTCTTGCCCACTTCCAGCGATCCGATTTTGTTTTCGAGGAACATCTGCCGCGCTGCCCAGGCGGTATAGGCGCGCAGGGCGGTGTGCATGTCCACCGCTTCTGCCGTACCAAAAGGATGCGGGCCGTAGGTTCCTTTGAGAGTTTCCCGCGCTGTCGACGCCCACAGGCCGTAGCGGGCCGGCAGCGGCGTAACGGAATAATCCGATCCGCCGGCCCAAATAATGCCTCGCGCGCGCAGTGTTTGAAACGGCTCCAGGTGCTGATCGCGCTTAGGACCGTAGTTGCCGGCATAAATATCGCCGATCCACCACAGAAATTCAGGCTGCATTTCCGGATAGCCGGCATCGTAGGCCTTCTGCAGCCTGGCCATTACGTCGAGCGCGTGCGGCGTGGGCAGGTTGGCGTGAATGATGCTGTGGCGCAAACCGGGGTGAGGTTGTTCCTGCTCGACCAGGGCGTAGGTATCCACCACCCAGTCCATGGCGCGATCGCCCACGGCATGCGTGCCCACGGGAACGCCATTCTGGTGAAAGAGGCGGACCATCTCGCGATAAACCGCGGGGTCCGTTTGCGGATAGCCGCGATTGCCGGCGCCCGAACTCGAGACGTCAGGCGTGGTGCCATTGCGCAGCCAGTCGTCATACACCCAGCCGGTGCGCGCTCCCCCGGAACCATCCATATAAATTTTGGCGCCGCAGGAGAGCAGGCGGTCCTTGCCCAGAGTGGCGGGCAGGCGTGGAACGGCGTTGATCTCGGCCAGCGCCTTGCGGGCGGACTCCAGGGTCGACCCCGCGTGCCACAGCACGCAGATGCGCTCCTTGAGTTGTCCCTTGGATCTGCTGGATGTCGGGGTCTTTGACCGCGGTCATGCCTTCGCTGTGCAGCACCTTCTGAATGTAAAGGATGCCCTGCCGCATCTGCTCCGGAGTGGTGGGCGGGATGAGCCGGGTGACAGGCTCCATGGCGGACTCTTCTTTAAGAACGCCGGTGGGATTGCCCCGCGGGTCGCGGTCAATGGTGCCGGCTTTGGGGTCGGGCGTGGCGGCAGTAATATGCGCCAGTTTCAGCGCCAGCGAGGTGGCCACTCCATAGTGGCCGGTAGTGTGAATGAGCCAGACGGGGTTGTTAGGCGCGACGGCGTCAAGATCGGCGGCCGTGACGTAGCGGTGCTCAGCCAGTTTGCCTTCGTCCCAACCGGAGCCGGTGACCCATTCACCCGGTTTGGCCAGGGCTACCTTCGCCTTCACCCGCGCCACAATTTCGGTGACCGAAGCGGCGTCCGAAAGCTTCACACCATATAGCTCCGCAACCCCTCCCTCAGCAATGTGAGCGTGTGTGTCAATCAGGCCTGGGGTGGCAGTACGGCCTCGCAGGTCAAGCGTGCGCATGCCCGGAGCCTTGCCGGCAAATTGCAGAACTTCGGCGTCGCTCCCGGCCTTCACGATAACGCCGTCGCGGATGGCGAGGGCCTGCACTGTTGAGTCCTTCGCGTCCATGGTAAGAATGTGGCCGTGCAGCAGGACCGTGTCGGCCGCCGGACTTTGCGCGGCGAGAATTTGCGTCAACAGCAGCACAGCGGTCAGGATGCTCAACCAACTCAGCTTGCGGTACACGGTCATGGTAGGTTCCTTTCGCCGCGGCAGTGTATCGCATGGTCATCTCCGCAAACGAGTGTTGACATTCCGTTGAGGCTTCAAAGTTTCACGAACAGGAGGTGCAGTCCGCAAAACCTTGAAACCTGTGAAACCTCCCTCCGCCGCATCCCCATCCAGCGAATGCTAGACTGGCGGGTCACTGCTTCCATGCGAGCTCAAGCCATTGCATAAACCGGCGCTGGTGGTGCACGGCGGCGGGTGGGCCATTCCCGACGACATGGTGGAGCCGCATCTGAACGGTATCCGCGCCGCCCTGGCCGCCGGATGGCATGCACTGGAACGCGGCGGCTCGGCGCTCGATGCGATCGAAGCCGCGGTCGTTGTAATGGAAGATGATGAAGCCTTCGACGCCGGTCGAGGCAGCTTCCTCAATCGTGACGGCCGCGTACAGTTGGACGCACTCATAATGGATGGCGCCACGCTGCGCGCCGGAGGCGTGGGCTGCGTGGAGCGCATCCGCAATCCCATTCACCTGGCCCGCATCGTTCTGGAAGACAGCCCGCACGTATATTTCGTGGGCCCCGGAGCGGAGCGCTTTGCCGAAGAACACGGCGTGCCGCTGATCGCCAATGAAGAGCTGGTGATTGAGCGCGAAGTGGAGCGCCTGCGCCGGCTGCAGGTGCAAGGCGAATCGCCGGCCGATGTCTTCTCTGCCTCCCACGACACGGTTGGCGCCTTGGCCTTGGACAAGAACGGCAACCTCGCCGCCGCCACCTCCACCGGGGGCACGCTCAACAAGACATCCGGACGGGTGGGCGACTCCTCCCTTATCGGCTGCGGTTGCTATGCCGATAACCAGAGCGCGGCCGTCTCCACCACGGGCTGGGGTGAAGCCATTATGAAGCTGGTGCTGGGCAAGTGGGCGGCCGACCGCGTGGCCGCGGGCACGCCGCCGCAGCAGGCTGCCAGCGAAGCCATAAACTACCTGCAAAAACGACTGAGCGGCCATGGCGGCATCATTGTGATCGACGCCCAAGGCCGCCTCGGTATCGCCCACAACACGCCACGCATGGCCTGGGGGTTTGCCACGCCGGGGCAGCAGGCCTGCGGGATTAAGAGGTAGTCCAGATTAACGTGTGGGGACGGGGCTCCGCCCGTCCGTGGCGAGCGCAGCTCGCCTCTTTTTGGGGCGACAGGGCCTTGCTCATTACACGCCTGTCATGTCGAGCAAGGGCTCACGCCCCCACTTGTACCCCGCCCCTTTCTGGTCACGTCTATTTCCCCTTTACGGGCTTGCCTTTAGAACCTACCTGATGTAAAAACCAGCGGAATTCACATTCCAACGTCCGATTTCGGCTCCCGCCACGCTGACGGGCCACAAAGGCCCGAGGGGTGCCGAATTTTGTCCTGGTGTCCGGAAGACCCAACAACGTAGCGACAGGAGTTCCCATGAAAACGCTGGTCAGGCTGGGGTATGTAGCGAGCGTAGTCACGTTGCTGGCGGCGGCCGCAATGGCGCAATCGGCAGCTACCGCGGAGTTGCACGTTACCGTCAAGGACCCCAAGGGCGCGGTCGTGAAGGACGCCACCGTCGCGGTCCGCAA
>JAMXLI010000018.1 GCA_024281115.1 Terriglobales bacterium
AAGGGGCGGCCCATTGATTTCCGCGTCTCCATCATGCCTTCCATCAACGGCGAAGACGCCGTGCTGCGCGTGCTGGATAAGGAGTCAATGAGCGAGAAGTTCCACACGCTGGTGCTCGATGTAGTCGGCTTCAGCGACGACGACCTGCGCAAGTTCCGCCGCTACATCAAGGAGCCGTATGGCATGGTGCTGGTGACCGGGCCCACGGGCAGCGGCAAGACGACCACGCTCTATGCGGCGGTGAATGAAATCAAGACCGACGAAGACAAGATCATCACCATTGAAGACCCGGTCGAATACCAGATTCGCGGCATCACGCAAATTCCGGTGAACGAAAAGAAGGGGCTGACCTTCGCCCGCGGCCTGCGCAGCATCCTGCGCCACGACCCCGACAAGATCATGGTGGGCGAAATCCGCGACACGGAAACGGCGCAAATCGCCATCCAGTCCGCCCTAACCGGACACCTGGTGTTCACCACGGTGCACGCCAATAACGTGGTGGACGTGATCGGGCGCTTCCTGAACATGGGCGTGGAACCCTATAACTTTGTATCCGCGCTGAACTGCATCCTGGCGCAGCGCCTGGTGCGCGTGATCTGCCCCAACTGCCGCAAGCAGGTCTTCTACACACCCGACGTGCTGGAAGCCAGCGGCCTGGACCCGCAACAATGGGGTCAAATCCCGTTCTATGAAGGGGAGGGGTGCATCGAGTGCGCGGGCACGGGCTTCCGCGGCCGCACCGCCATTCATGAACTGCTCGACCTGACTGACCGGATTCGCGAGATGATTCTGGACAAGCGGCCGAGCTCGGAGATTCGCCGCGCTGCCCGTGAGGAAGGCATGCGTTTTTTGCGCGAATCGGCGCTGGATAAGGTGCGCGGGGGAGTGACTACCCTGAAGGAGATCAACAAAGTTACGTTCATCGAAACGACGCGCTAACTTCCTTTGCGGGCGGGAGGCGCGCCATAAGGTGTTTTGCCCCGGAACCAGCCGCAATACCAGTAAGATGGAGCGTCAAGGGCCAGAATAAGAACAGCGTATGAGCCGGAGTTTGAACAAAAACCGCCTGCAGGTGGCCTGCGAAATTTCCGCGGACGCGGTGGTCGCCGCGCGAGCCAACCAGCATGGCCAGCTTGAGGCGTACACGGCCAGGGAACTGCCGCACGGCGCGGTGTTGCCCAGCTTGACCGAGGCCAACGTGCAGCGTGACGACTGCCTGCGTGACACGATCAAAACGGTGCTCGACGAAGTTGCCGGACGCGAGCGCGATGTGGCCACCATTCTCCCCGATGCTGCCGTGCGCGTGGCGCTGCTGGATTTCGAGACGCTGCCGGAGAAGCGCGAAGAGGCCGAGGCGGTAGTGCGCTTCCGCCTGAAAAAGTCGCTGCCTTTTGATGTGGACAAAGCCCGCGTTTCCTACCAGGTGCAGCCCGGCAGTTCCAGCAAGGAACTGAAGGTGATTGCGGCCGTGGCGCTGGCCGGCGTGCTGGACGAATACGAAGCCGCCTTTCGCGACAGCGGTTATGCTCCGGGTGTGGTCCTGCCCTCCATGCTGGCGGCGCTGGGCGCCGTGGATGCCGCCCGCCCCACCCTGGTGGTGAAGGTAGACCCGCTTACCACCAGCATTGCCATCATGGAACGGCAGCAGCTCCTGCTGTTTCGGACCCTGGAGAATGCGCGCGGGCTGAACATCACGGGAGAGCAACTGGCCGAAGACGTTTATCCTTCGGTCGTCTTTTTTCAGGACACCTATAAGCTGGACGTGGAGCGCGTCTACGTGGCCGGTTTGCCCCATTCCGAAGTGGCGCTCGAGAGCCTGCACGCGCAAACCGGGGTGGAAGTGCAGGAACTGGCGGGCGCCGAACCGGTAAACGGATTCGACGGGTCGCCGTCACAACTTGCGGGGGTTTCCGGAGCCTTGTTGTCGTAAGCCATGCGCATCACCACCAATCTCGCCAGCCAGCCTTTCGAAGACGCGCAGCGTTTTGTGCGCCAATGGACCCTCACCTTGGGCTTGGTGGGCCTGCTGACGCTGGTGCTGGTGGTCGGAGCTGTGCTCCGGCTGCGTTCCTGGAGCGTGGAAGAGCGCCGCATACACGATCTGCAGGCGCAACTGGCGCAGGGCGATCGTGAAATCGGGCAGGCGGAAGCGTTCCTCAACCGCCCGGAAAACCGCGACACGCGCGACAAGTCGCTTATCCTGAACGACCTGATCGCGCGCAAGGCGTTCTCCTGGACGGAGGTATTCTCCGACCTGGAGCGCATTATGCCGCCGCATCTGCACGTGGTTTCGATTCGTCCGGAACTGACGCCGGATAACCAGCTGGCGCTGCGCATGATGGTGGCAGGGGAATCGCGGGAGCGCGCTCTGGAACTGGTGCGCCACATGGAACAGTCGCCGCGGTTCCGGCAGCCGCAAATCGTGGCCGAAGCCCGGCAAGAACAGCCGCAGGATCCGGGTGACCGGGTGCAATTCGATATCACCGCGCTCTACGCAGCGGAAATTACGCAGCAGGCGCCCTCTTCCGGCACGCCAGCGTCGGCGTCGCAGGGAGGCTTCTGATGAACGACGTGCGGCAATTGCGCAAGCGGCTGACCGTGGTTCTGGCTGTGCTGCTGGGCCTGGACCTGATCTGCGCCGTGATTCTGCTCTCGCCCCTGGGGCGCTCCCGCCAGTCTGATATCGAGGCGCTGCAGGCGCAACTCCGGCTGAAGACGCAGCAGGTGCAACCCTTGCGGGGCCTGGACAAAAAGGTGCTTGTAGCCAAGCAGCAGATCGCCGATTTTTACCGCTACCGGCTGCCCTCGGACTATTCCGACATCGCGGAAGAAATGGGCAAGGTGGCCGACCAGAACGGCACCAACATCGCTCAGGTGAAATATCACCTGGAGGATGAGGAAGGCGGCGGTTTGCGGCCCATCAGCATCGAGTCGCTGCTTTCCGGGGATTACCTGCACATCGTGAAATTCATCAATGCCCTGGAACGGGACAAGATGCTGTTCATCGTCAACAGCATCAACCTGGGCGACGCCAAGGGCGGCACCGTCAAGCTGCAGCTTAAAATGCAGACCTACATGAGGA
>JAMXLI010000019.1 GCA_024281115.1 Terriglobales bacterium
GGCGCGGTTGGAAATGACCACGCTGATGCGCGCTCCGGGAATCGCGCCGGCCTCGAGGTTACGCGCGATGGCCTCGAAGTTCGAGCCTCGACCGGAGAGCAGGATGCCCAGATTGCTGGTGTGCACGCGGAAATTATCGCATTGGAGAGGCAGAGCGCTGCCGCGCGGGGGCGGCAGGCGTTCAGGCGTACTGGACCTTGCGCTCCCCCTTGACGATGCGCCCAATGGTGAGAGCCTTCTCGCCGGCGCGCTCAATGATGACGTGCGCCTTCTTGAAATGCGCCGCCGGCAGCACCAGGACCATGCCGATGCCCATGTTGAAGGTGCGCAGCATCTCGGCCTGGGGCACGTTTCCCAGGGTACGCAGGTGCTCGAAAACGGGCGGCACCGGCCATGAGCCCATCTCCACCACCGCCGCCGTGCCGCGGGGCAGGACGCGAGGCAGATTTTCCGTGATGCCGCCGCCGGTGATATGGGCGATGGCGGAGAGCAGGTCGGCATCAATCAGCTTTTTCAGCAGGGGCCAGTAGCTCTTATGGGTGCGCATGAGCTCGTTGCCAACTTTATTCTTGATCTCGTTCACGTAGCTTTCGGGCGAGTACCCGGCCACATCGAAGAGCAGCTTGCGGGCCAGCGAGTATCCGTTGGTATGGAGACCGTTGGAAGGCAGTCCCAGCAGCACGTCGCCGGGCTGCACGTTTTTGCCGGTAATGATGCGGTCGCGCTCGGCGACGCCGACGATAAAGCCGGCCAGATCGTATTCCCCGTCGGGATAAAAGCCGGGCATCTCGGCGGTCTCGCCGCCGATGAGGGCGCAGCCATTGGCTTTGCAGGCATCGGCGAGGCCGGCGACGACCTTCTCCGCGATGGCGGGGTCGAGCTTGCCGGTGGCCAGGTAGTCCATGAAAAACAGCGGCGTGGCGCCCTGCACGGCGACGTCGTTCACGCAATGGTTGACCAGGTCGGCGCCGATGGTGTGGTGGGAATCCATCTGGAAGGCCACTTTGAGCTTGGTGCCCACGCCGTCCACGCTGGAGACCAGCACCGGGTCGCGGAAGTTCTTGCCCAGGGCAAAGAGGCCGCCAAAGCTGCCGATATCGCTCAGAACGCTGCGGGAGAAAGTCTTGTGGGCCAGATACTTGATGCGCTGCTTGGTGCGGTTGGAGCGGTCAATGTCCACCCCGGCGTCCGCGTAGGTGACCGTCGGGCTCGCGGCTGGCTCCTGGGCCATCAGTCAGGGCTCCCGTGGGTGGAAGAGGTGAAATCCAGCAGAAATGCGCCGGGAAACGCGCATTGTAGCACGGCACTTGGAGTGCAAAACGCCCGCAGGCTTCAGCCTGGCTGGCGCAGGGAAGCCGCGGCACGCGCGCTACAGCGCCCGGGAACGGCGGAACACACGCCCAGTGCAGCCGCTCGCGCGGCCCTCAAGGTGCAGGACGGTTAATTATTGGGTGATGTACCACGAAAAGTAGTACGCCATCACGCCGCAGAGAGCGAGAAACGACGCGGCATAGCCCGTCAGGATCCAAACCTTGCGCTGGTGGTCCTGGTTCGCTGAACTTCCCGCAGCAGGAGCTACAGAAGTAGTCTGCTGAATCATGTGCTGCCTCCCGAGGTAACTGGTTCGACAAACTCCAGCCGAAGCTGGTTATAAGGGGCCCGGTAAAACTGCGGCGAATGAATACCCGGTGCGCCTCGGAGACGGCAACAACAGGGCAAGTCTACTACAGCTTGAAAAGCGGGGGAGGCGAATTCGAGAGTAGCTGGAGGCAAAAAATCACCCCGGCGCGACGGCCGGGGTGGGTGGAGACGGACGAGATTACAGGCTCTGCGGGGTGCTGGCAGCTTCCTTCTTGGCCTTCTTGGCGTGCTTTTTGGCGTGCTTCTTGGCCTTCTTTTCCGACTTGGTGGCCTTGGCCGTGTTGTCGCTCGGGGCGGCGGTGGAGCTGCTTTCCTGGGCGACGGCCACGCCAGCCGTCAGGGCCAGCGCGAACAGCATTGCGAGAAGTTTCTTCATTTCGTGAACTCTCCTTCGAGGTGATGACCGTATTTTTCAGGACGCACGACCGTTGCGGGGCTCCCGGGCGGGTGTTTGTCCTGAAGATGTAAACCTAATACCGGGAGAAAAGTTGCTGCCGTGAACAAGCTTTTCTATCTCAGCAACTTGCGAGCTCAACAAGGCAGCCGAGCAGCTATACATAACTTTACAAAGGCGCCGGTCCAGCCCGGTTTGGGACGGGAGACGCGGTAGCCTCCCAGCTGCCGGAGGGCACGCACAGACACAAGCAGGGTCGTGGACTATACTCGACGCACCCTCATGGCTGCCAGCGGCAAGCCGGTAACGGAACTGACGCGCGATCCGGTGCATGATGTTCTGCGTTCGGAAGGGCATCCCCTGGACGCCATCTTCCAGCCGCGCTCGGTGGCGGTGATCGGAGCGACCGAGCGCGCGGGCAGCGTAGGCCGGACGGTGCTGTGGAACCTGCTGGGCAGTCCCTTCGGCGGAACCGTGTACCCGGTAAATCCGCATGCCGCCGGGGTGCTCGGGATTCACGCTTACCCGAAGGTAAGCGCGGTGCCCGAAGCGGTGGACCTGGCGGTCATAGTTACTCCGGCGGCGACCGTGCCTGCCATCATCGGCGAATGCGTCTCCGCGGGGGTACGCGCGGCCATCGTCATCTCCGCCGGTTTCAAGGAACACGGCGAGGAAGGGAAGCGGCTGGAGCGCGAAATCCTGGAGCGCATGCGGGGCAGCCGGATGCGGCTGATCGGACCCAATTGCCTGGGCGTAATGAACCCGTTGAGCGGGCTGAACGCCACCTTCGCGCAGGCGATGGCGCGTCCGGGCAACGTGGCATTCCTGAGCCAGAGCGGCGCGCTGTGCACCGCCATCCTGGATTGGAGCGCGCGCGAGCTGGTGGGCTTCAGCGCCTTTATCTCGCTCGGTTCCATGCTGGATGTGGGATGGGGCGACCTGATTGACTACCTGGGCAATGATCCCCGGACGCACAGCATCATCGTCTACATGGAATCGGTGGGAGACGCGCGCGCCTTCCTTTCGGCGGCGCGGGAAGTTTCGCTCAGCAAGCCCATCATCGTGATCAAGGCGGGGCGGACGGAAGCGGCGGCGCACG
>JAMXLI010000020.1 GCA_024281115.1 Terriglobales bacterium
GTGAATGGACTCTCGGCGAAGATGTAGGCCGCCACCAGGAGCGCGGCGAACACCCCAGTGAAGTTGTCCAGGCGATGATGGTTGGAGAAATACAGCACGATGGACATCAGTGCCAGGCCGACGACGAACTCGGTTGCCAGCGCTGTCCACAATCCTCCCGCGCCGGGAACCGTAACCAGATAGCGCACGGCCGGGTCGGCAGTCATTTTGCCGAAGGCCAGCGCGATCGCCGCGATGGCGGCGCCCGCTCCGCTCACCTGCGCGAGCACGTAGAACAATGCGTCCCAGCCCTTGATGCTCCCCAGCCGCAGGAAGGTCAGCGTGACCGATGGATTGATGTGCGCGCCCGACTGTTTGCCCCAAGGCGAATAGACGATGGCAACCGTGGTCAGGCCGAGCGATAGTCCCATCAGGATGCGGCGCAGCAGCTGCGAGGGGATCGCGCGGTGCAGGGGAGAGTTGGGGAATTCGTACAGCGCTCCGAACAGGCACGCCGCCGCCAGGAATGCGAACAGCAGGCCGGCTTCCATGGCATATTCTGGCCAGTGGGCGCGCAGGCAGCCCACGGCCCCCACCGGACGGCCCGCCTCGAGGGCGGCTTCGGCCGCGGGTAGCCCCGGCAACGTGCTTACGTCGCTCGGGTTTGCTCTGGCTGCTCTCATGATCTGCGCATGGGATTCGAAGGTCAGGGGAAAGTCACACTCTGAGTCCGCAAACTTTCGTGTTGCAAAAGCAACGGCCGCGGGGAGGCTGGCTAACCTCACCGCGGCTGTGAAGAAACAATGTGCAAGCTTTACCGCTGCGCCATTTGCGCGGGCGCCAGCGGCGCCGTCGCGAAGTTGACCCCAAAGCGCTGGCACCAGATGGTGACGGCGCGATACTTAGCAAGGTCGAGGTCCTTCGGCAGATCGTAGTTCTGGTCCCCGACGTTGCCCTTGAGCGCTCCTACTTCCACGAAGCCGGCTTTCTTCACCGTGTCGCTGTCGCCGGCGTCGCCCGCTGCCACCAGGTACACGTGCACGTCCGGGCCGTTCGAGGTCTCGAAGTTGGTGAATCTCAGGACACGCCTGCCGTCCGAGTACTTGTAGACGGTGGCAGTACCCGCGCCTTTATGGGCGACATCGTGAAAACTGCCTGAGGCGAGCACGACGCCGGAGCTGCTAGCGCTGGCGCTGGGCAGCGACTCATTTACTTTTGCGTTGATAAACAGCCGCTCGGGACGGAATGCGGCCCAGGCGGCCAGGGCGGCGACGACAACGACCAGGATCAACAGCGTGCGGTTCTTCATGACAAGGTGTCTCCTGAATAGTGGGATGGCACTACGAATTCCGAGTGGCGGCAGTCGAAGGTGCCGGCGCTCACCGATACCGCAAGTTGAGCGGAACGCAAGGTTCGCGCAGCTCTTCGGGCCGATGAGCGGCGCATCGGTTGCTGTTTGCTCGCGAGACCTGGCGCGAAAATCCACCCGCGGATCGTGGAGCACCTCGACCAACGCTTCGCGACTGTGCACGCTCTTCATGGCCGGCCATCTGATGCGCTGTCGTGGACGAAGTAACAGCCCTTGAAGGAAAACATCAAATCGCGGGCTGCGGCCAAAGCAATGACTCGGGAGAATGAGGATCGGCGAGATGCGCAGACTTACTTCAGCGGGTGATCACTTTGTCGTTGCCGCTCGATCCGTAGGCGCAGGCGTTCGCTGAATCCGGCCGGAACCCGGATCGCATCCTCGCGCCCCACCAACGACAGCAGGTTGCGCGTGCCGTCAAGCACCGCGGTGCAGTGCGCGCACTCGGAAAAGTGCCGCTCCAGGCGACGACGGAAGCCCGCATCCAACTCGCCGTCCACGTAATCAGAGAGGGCGCGAAACACCTCTTCGCAACTGATCAATACCACCATGACTGAAGGGCAGTGTCCGCGACGCACGGCAGCGGGACGAACTCCGGCCTGGAGGTGAGATTCCGCAGCACGGAAGAAGTATCGGCGGAACTAAAGCTTTTCCGGGGGTTCCTGGTCGGACGACAGTTGCTTGGCGATGCGCGCGCGCAGGCGCTCACGGAATCCCCGCGGCAGCTCGAATGCGCGTCCGTCGCCGACGATTGCCACCAGGTTGCGCGCCCCGTCCAGCACCGCCGCGCAGTGGGCGCACACCTTGAAGTGCGCTTCCATGCGGGCGCGCAGCTTGGCGTCGATCTCCTGGTCCAGGTAGTTGGAGACCTCGCGCCACACGTGCTCGCAGCTGATCTCAATAGAATGTTGCATTCCGCACCCGCCGGTACTTGGTCTCGCCCGCGCTCCAGCTCCCGTCGAAGCCGGGCGCCAGCGCATCGCGCATTTGCAGGCGCGCCCGCAACAGCCTCATTTTTACGGTGGCAGCGGTAACACCCAGAATTTCTGATGTCTCCGCGATGCTGCGCTTTTCCACGTCGCGCATTATGAACACTTCACGGTACTGCGGCTTCAGCGATGCCAGAGCGCCCGCCAGGGCGTCGCGCAGCTCCCGCCGTTCCAGGGCCTCCGACGGGATCTCGCGCCAGTCCGCCAAGTCCATGGGCATGTAGTCCCCATCCTCAGTTTCCTGGCCCGCATCCAGGGAATCGTACAGCGGCTTGCGGTCGCGCCGCCGCCGCATGCGCGCCTCGTTGATCGCAATCTGGATCAGCCAGGTGCTGAACTTCGACTCTGCGCGGAACTGCCCCAGGTGGGAAAGCGCCTTCAGCACCGCTTCCTGCGCCGACTCTTCGGCATCAGCCTCATTGCCCAAAATCCCCAAAGCCGCCAGGTACAGGCCGCGCTCATAGGGCTGAATCAGGTCGTAGAAGAGCTCCTTCTCCCCGGCCTGGATGCGGCGGATCAGTTCCTCTTCGCTTGCGCGCTGCTGCACGGGATTGGGGGATGCGCTCATCGTTCTAATGGAAGGAACGTAGTTTCTGGCAAAGCGGATTCACTTCGACAACTCATCGCTTTCGGCATAATTGGCCAGTTTCCAGGAGCCTGCGCTGTGACGCCAGAGTTCAAGGTAGCGCGTGCGGCGCACTTGTGGGTCACCCCCAGATTTGGGCGTCAAAGTCCATTTATGCCATCCGTAGTCGCAGGCGTAGTCACCCGCAATGCGAATGGCAATGATAATGACGGTCAGCTCCGCCCTATGTCGCGCCCAGGTTTCTTCCATACGCGCCGCCAAGGCAGCATGAGCTTCCGCGCCGAACCGCGTGGGAAAGCCTTCGCTCATATCGACCAATCCCGGGTCCAGGAGTTCAAGCAGGCGGCCCGCGTCGCCCGTGTTCCAGGCATCGCGGAACTCGGTCTTGGCCAACGCGATGGGAAGTTCATGGTCGGTCGTGCTGGCTGCCGTGTCTGCCTGTGAAACCGCATTTCCCATAAGAATCTCTCCTGGGCGCCACCGAACGGCAACCTGGTGCGATTGGGATGACGCACGCCAACTATTTGGGAGTTGGGCGGCGTTTCCAAGATTCCTGCTTCAAGAGTTTACCGCGCGAGCCGGTTTTTGAGCACGTGCGCGCCGCGCAGCCTAGCGGCTTGTTTCTGCGCGCAGGCGCAATGTCTATCGCGGTGTTCGCTCAATTACGGGGAGTGCCGGACTATGCTAGTCTCAGCGACTACTGAGGAGGCGCGCCGCACTTAGCCCAGAGACCCGTGCCGGTGGCCAGTCAGAAGGGTGGTGCTGTGGGGCGACGTTCGAGGACTGAATTCACCATCGCGGAACTGCTGGCTGAGCAGTCCAGCGGGTCGAAGCGCTACCTGGAGTTTTTTCGGGTTCCGGCGCTCAGCGCCGGCATTTATGTGCTGGAGGCTGGAGCTGTCGATTATCAGACTCCGCACTCTGAGGACGAGGTGTACTTTGTAGCCAGCGGACGCGCCCGGTTGATGCTGGAAGAAGATGGCGCGACGCAAACGCTCGAGGTCAGCCCCGGAAAAATCATCTTCGTTGCCGCTCGCGTGCGGCACTCCTTCTATAACATCACCGAGCGGCTCCAGGTTCTCGTGTTCTTTGCTCCCGCAGAAAGCCCGGAGAGCGCTAACGACTAAGTCGCCGTTGTACCGCCCTTCCGAGCGTCGCCTTGGGTCTACAGTGTTAAATCTTACGACGTGAGAAGCCGGGGCAAGTGGCGGCTCACCCATCCCGTCGCCTGTTCATAGGCGTGGGCCATCTGCAAGACGGAGAGGTCGGCGTGGTGCTTGCCTATGATCTGCATCCCCATGGGCAGGTTACCCGCACCGAAACCTACCGGGACACCTATGACGGGCAATCCGGCTAACGACGCCAGAATGACCACCTCCATCCAGCGATGATAGGTGTCCATGGCCGCGCCACCGATTTCGCGGGGCCAGTGTGTGTTCACGTCGAAAGGAAACACCTGTGCGCTGGGCAGCAGGAGAAAGTCGTAAGTATCGAACAACTGCAACACTGCGCGGTAAAGGTCGGAGCGTGCGCGCGAAGCCTGGAATACATCGAGCGCGCTCAACCCAAGGCCGCCTTCGACTTCCCAAACCGCCTCTGGCTTCATCCTCTGCCGCTTGGCTGCGTCGCGGTACAGCGCCGCCAGGTTTCCCGCAACCAGCCAGTGCCGAAGTGTGAGCCACGTGTCCCACATCTTTTCCGGCGGATAATCCAGCCGGGCTTTCTCCACCCGGCAGCCGACTGACTCAAAAGCGGGGAAGGCGTTGCGGCACAAGTCTGCGACCCCGCGCTCGTAGTGGAGATGCCCGCCCAGATCGCCCAGCCACCCGGCTCGCGTTCCTCTCCAGTCGCGCTGCAGCGGGCGCGTGAAGACGGCTGGGTCCTGTTCAATGGAAAGCGGCGAGCGGGCATCGGGGCCGGCCATGACCGCCAGCAGCATGGCCACGTCCCCGGCGCTGCGGCCCATGGCCCCGGCGGTGCTCAACTGGCCCAGAAACAGTTCGCCTTCCGCTTCGGGCACACGCCCGTAGGAAGGCCGGAATCCGAACACGTTGTTGAAAGCGGCCGGATTGCGCAGCGATCCCATCATGTCGCTGCCGTCGGCCACGGGCAGCATGCGCAGAGCGAGAGCACAGGCTGCGCCGCCGCTGCTTCCGCCCGCGGTCCTCGAGAGATCGTAGGCATTGCGCGTTGGCCCGAACACCGAGTTGTAAGTCTGTGAGCCTAGCCCGAATTCGGGCGCATTCGTCTTGCCGATAAGGACCACACCCTGGCGGCGCACGCGTTGCACGAAAAGAGCGTCGTGGTCCGGAAGCGTATCCAGCAGCGGCGAGCCCCAGCTGGTGCGGATTCCACGGGTGGCCTCCAGGTCCTTTACCGCATGGGGAAAGCCGTGCATCCAGCCGAGACGCTCGCCGCGTGCCAGTTGCGCATCGCGCTCCTCCGCCTGGCGCAGCAACACGTCCTGCGGCTGCAACGAGACAATCGCGTTGACCCGGGGGTTGATACGGCCAATGTGCTCCAGGTACGCCGCCATCACCTCTTTGCAGGAAATATGCTTTGCCTGGATCGCACGGGAGAGCGTTGCCGCGTCCATCATCACCACGTCGCTGACCCGTCCCGCAGGTTCGAGCGCTGCGGTGGCGCGATCGGTGTTTCCCAGGAGCAAGGCCGCTGCTGCGGTCCCGGAAAGCTGGGCGGCGGAGGTCATGAATTCCCTGCGGGTTACCCCAGCGGGGTTGGCGTTGTTTACGGCTGCGGTACTGCGGTTCACACGGCTTGCATCCATTGTGCAGATCGCTTTCGGGTGCGCGATGTTGTGGGCGGCCGATTATAGGCCAGCCGCAGTATGAGCCGGCTGCGCTCGAGCGCGGCGCGCCCGCTTAGGCACCCGTCGCCAGGCAGCGATGGAACAGCTCGAGCACCAGGTTCCAGCAGACCAGGGCCAGGGCAGGATCATAGCGCGGACCCTCGTCGCGCATGAAGGCGTGGGCGGCATTGAATTCGTGCCAGGTGAAGCGCACGCCCGCTTCTTCCAGGCGGGCCTTGATCAGCTCCCGTCCGGCGAGCGGGATGTGCGGGTCCTGGCGTCCCCAGATGTGCAGCAGCTCGCCCTGGATATCGGCGGCGCGAAGCAGGGAATCGTCGTGCTTGTCCTTGCCCAGGCTGTGGCTGTGAAGGTCGGTGGCGTAGAAGCAAGCCGCCGCCAGCACGTCCGGATTCAATGCGGCGCGGAACGCCAGGTGGCCGCCCAGGCAAATGCCCATGGCGCCCAGCCGGCCGGTGCAGCAGCCGAGCGCGCGCAAATAGTCGAGCGCGGCGCGCGCGTCGCTGTCGAACGCGGTTACTGCCTTGCCGTACTTGTGGGCGTTACCCCGATCGGCGCCCGCCTGGTCGTACGCCAGAACGGTGCCCGCGGGTTCAAGTTCGTGATACACCTCGGGCACAGCCACCAGGTACCCGTGACCGGCGAGCATCGCCGCCATCCTTCGCACCGGGCCGGTAACTTGAAAGATTTCCGAATAAAGAACAATGCCGGGAAAGCGGCCATCCGCGGCGGGGCGCAGCACGTAGGTGCGCATGGGACCTGTCGGCGTGGGAACGTCGGCGATATCTTCGCGAAGTACCATGGGGCGAGCGCGATTGTAGCCTTTCGGCGCGCGTTTTCGGAAGGCATCCGCCAACGGCGAGCCGGGGGCCATCCCCCCGTTGCACCTTGCTGGTCAACAGCTTTCCCGATTTCCACCGCAGCTTTGCGTTGACGCAAAACATTTCCCGCCTAAGATGTTTTAAACGTTTTCAATCGTTGAGGGATGAGGCTAGGGAAGGCGATGCGTTCCGGGGAGGCATTCTCGTCGCGACAGGTGATGGCGCTGACCGGCATCACGGCGCGCCAGCTGCAGTGGTGGGACGAGCGGGGCATTGTCGTACCCGGCCGGCGAGGTCACCAGCGCCTGTACTCGCTGGAAGACCTGGCGGAGGTTGCCGTCATCTGCGATTTGCGCAGACGGGGTTTCTCGCTGCAGCGCGTGCGCAAGATCGTACGCCTTCTGCAGCGCGATTTCGGTCAGCGCCTGGCGCAAATTGTGGACGACAACTCCGAGTATCACCTGCTCACCGATGGCGAGCGCTTGTTCCTGGAAACCTCCGCGCGCCAGGTGCTCGACATCCTGAAGAGCGCCCGCCAGCCCATGTTGAGCGTGTGCCTCAGCGACAAGTTGCGTCACATCCGCAGCCATCTGCGGCACAGAAAACCGGCGCAACCGGCAGCAGCGGGACGCGGTAGGCGCAAGACGGCCTCATAACCAACGGGGAGAGAACGAATGGTCGCTGAGCTGAATATCTTGAGCGAGTGGATTCCCGAGCAGATGGGCCCGGGCACACTATTCGTGCTGGAAAATGCCGGCGACATCGGCGAGAAGGAAGATCCTTACTGGGCGGTGCTTTCCTGTCCCTCTTGCGGCACCCTGGGCCTGATCACGCGCAAACAGATGGCAGGCCTGCTGCCCGTGATCTGCGGCTCGCGCGAGTGCTCCGCGCAATTCTTTATCAACGATTCCAATATCGTGCCGCGCAAGCCCTCCTAGGCGCTGAATCGTGCTTCGGTCCACAAGGCTGCCCATCCGTTCTCTTCTTTCCGCTCGCGCGTTTTCCTAGAGGCTGCTCACCACGCCGACGGGCACCTGCTCCACGATCTCGATGCCGAACCCTTCCAGCCCGGCGACCCGGCGCGGGTGGTTGGTCAGCAAACGAATCCGCTTTAACCCCAGGTCGGAGAGGATCTGGGCGCCGATTCCGATCTCCCGTTGGGTTCTGCGCTCGCTCTCCGGTAGCGCGGGCAGGCGAGCCTCGCGGTGAAACGACAGTACGCGGCGATCGCCGATTTTCTCCACCGAAAACCCGCGGGACGACTGGTGGAGGTAAATCAGCGCGCCCCGTCCCTCGCCCGCGATGATTTCCAGCGAGCGCGCGATCACCTGATGGCATTCGCACCAGGTGGCGCCGAACACGTCTCCCACCAGGCAATGAGAGTGCATGCGCACCAGCACCGCGGCGTCGCCCGCGTTTTCGATGTCGCCCTTGACCAGCGCCACTTGCGACTCGCCGCCGTCCACCGCGCTCTCATAGGCAATCATGCGGAACTCGCCGAACGGCGTGGGCAGCGCGGCTTCGCCCACCCGCTGGATGTAGCGCTCGTGCTGCATGCGGTAGCGGATCAGCTCGGCGACGGTCAGCAGCTTCAGGTCATGCTTGCGGCAGAATTCAATCAGGTCCGGCACGCGCGCCATGCTGCCATCGTCCTTCATGATTTCGCAGATGACGCCGGCGGGCACCAACCCCGCGAGGCGGGCGAGGTCCACGGACGCCTCCGTTTGCCCGGCGCGAACCAGCACGCCCCCCTTGCGCGCCCGGAGGGGAAACACGTGCCCTGGCCGGGCCAGGTCCGCGGGCCGGGTCGCCGGATCAATGGCCACCCTGATGGTGCGCGCCCGGTCGTAAGCGGAGATGCCGGTGGTCACGCCTTCGCGCGCATCCACCGATTCGCAAAATGCCGTGCCATAGTTGGAGGTGTTCTCCGCCGTCATCGGCGGGATGCGCAGGTGCTCCAGCCGCTCCTCGCTCATGGCCAGGCACACCAGGCCGCGGCCCTCGCGCGCCATGAAGTTGATGGCCTCGGGCGTGACCCTCTCGGCGGCCAGCGTCAGGTCGCCTTCGTTCTCGCGGTCTTCATCATCGACCACCACCAGCATGCGGCCGGCGCGAATTTCCTCGATTGCGGTTTCAACATCGCAGAACGGCGGATGGGGGCTCAAGCCTGGCTCCTCGCTTCCTGGTAAGAATACCAGCCGCTACCTCAGGTTCCGGCGCTCAGCTCCCGTTCGGCCCCGCGGAACAAAGAACGCAGGGCGCGCACCACCCAGCGCACCATTATGACGATCGCGGCGAGCGCCACCAGCACAATGCCTGCCGTCCAGTAGGGGTGCCGAGTGGCAAACCAGGTAAGGAAGACGGCCAGCCCGTCCTCTCCAACGCTGAGGGCAAAGTTGGACAGGGGCTCGGGAGAGGGCGTAACCGCGGCCCGGGCCGCCATTTTCCCGCCGTGAGCCGCCAGGGCAATCGCGCCGCCTGCCACCGCTGCCAGCATCTGCATGCCCGGCGAGAGCTGCGCGGTCGCTCCATAGGCTAGAAGCGCCGCCACCGGGACGCGCACGAAGGTGTGCAGCGCATTCCAGACCAGGTCAAACGCCGGAATTTTATCGGCGAAAAATTCCACCAGGAACATGAATCCGCTCGCCCCGATGATGTACCAGCTGGCGAGCATCTGCAGGGCCGGCGGCAAGGCCACCAGGTCGGCACGCGCCAGCAGCCCCAGCGTGGCTACCGTGGCATAGACGTTCAGGCCAGCGGCGAAGCTGGTGGCCACCAGCAGGGCCGCCAATTCCCCAGGTCCAAGCGCCGGGAGTTTCATCGTTCCCCCTTATGCCCAAATGCAAAAGGGTCGCCCGCTTTGGGCGACCCTCCCGGATCCGGCTTGAGCCCTACAGCGTGGACTCGATCTCGAAGCCCCACGCCTCCAGCAGAGGCTCGGGGATGTACTTGGAGTTCTTATTGCGGCGCGCCCATTCGCGTAAGCGGGTGGACCGCAAATATTGGTCAGGCTGGAGCTTATACTCCCGCACCACCTGTTCGAACTCAGTAATGGTCGGGGTGATCGGCCCGATCGGCTCAGGCTTCCCCCAGTTCGGATTTCCGCGTCGCTTGGCCATAATAAGTCCTACCCCTCGAACAAGTAAGAGTGAAAGGCGTGTACAAATTTGGATTCGGAACTGCCAACCGGGGATTCAATGTCAGGAAAGATTTTCCCGGCTGGTTACTGCGTACAGACGGGCCTATTTACTCAGGCAAAACCCAGTACTTTATCCGACAATTCCGCGTAAGTCAATGGAAAAGCACGTGGTTCCTCGCGCAGTAGGGGAGCTCAAAAAGCTCCCATCGAAGGCGTGAATATATCCCCGGATCAGGCTGAAAACGCAAAGGCTGGGGGCATGGAAGGGACCGCTGTGTTGCAGATTCGAATGGGCTTAGGAACCAGGGTTCGCACCGGCCGGCACGGCCTTCTTTTCTGTGGAAAGCCAGGTTTCTCCCAGCCACTTAAGGAATTGGCGGAGTTGCGCCTGGTGCTCGGGAGACATGTTGTTAAATTCAACACCCATGCCCCGGGCGCCATGGTCGCTGCGCAATGTGCCCTCTACCCGCAACGTGCCGTTGTTCATCAGAAGATCGAGGGTGACGTGGGAGCCGATGGCAGGCGCCTTGGGCAGACTGATGCAGCACCCGCCCAGGCTCAGATCGCGTACCTGACAGCTTGTGGGCGGTCCCCCGCTCTCAGAGTGCAAGAGCGCGCCCACAAAACATTCAAACCGGTCGTAGCGGCGGCGCTCGTCATGAGCGTCCTCGGGCTGTTCCAACGCCGACGCTATCTCCTGTCCCCAGATTGAGCGCGCGGGCTGGTCGAGCAGCAGCCCCACATGATGTTCGCGCTGAGTATCGCCTTCGCCCACCCAGACCACGCGAAAGCGGGCCTTCTTGCCGGCGTATACCAGCAGCACGCGGTCGCCGGGTTGCAGGCGGGCGCGCACCTTCTGCAAGTGAAATCCCTTGTTGCTGATATTCAAAGTGCAGGCAGCTTCGATGAAGGCGCGGCCATTGGCGTTAGTGCCCCAGAGCTGCACGCGCAGCGCGATGTCGGCGCGCGACTCCCGCTTATGAGACATGAAGAACGGTCTTCCTGATCCGTAAGCAGCATCCTAAGCAGGACTTGGCGGGCGTCCAAGTTACCGAAGTCAGGGTGCCGGGAATTACGGTCCCTAAAATGCCCGTGCTACAACATCCCTCCCGTCTTGGTGGCCAGGATGCTGAGGGCAAGCTCCAGCTTGGTAATAGCCTCGTCCAGTTCGGGGTGCTGATTTTCCAGGCCGGCGAGCTTTTGGCGCACGCTTTGGAGCAGTTGATGCGCCCCGGCGACGTGCTCAGCCGCCTGGCTGGCGCCAGGTTTCTTGTCGCGCTCGAATTCGGAATCGGGTTCGTGCCCCATCGCAACCTCCGTCCTGGATTTCATTATTTCGCGGCTCGAGGCAATGCCGCTGCTCCCGATGGCTCCTAAACCCCGTCCCACAGGGCCGTTGCAAAAGAGCGGCCTCCACCGTGTTGTTACCGGAAGGGCGGAGCCGCCGCCTTCAGCCCGCGGCCTTCTAGATGATTTTTCCCTGCGCAATTTGACCGATCAGCGCCTGGTCGGCTTCCAGGAAATCGTAGTCCGGAAGCCGCTGCCGCTCCACCCAGCGCAC
>JAMXLI010000021.1 GCA_024281115.1 Terriglobales bacterium
GTAGGTACCCGAAGCATTGGGAACCGCGATCACCGTGTACTTCCCGTTGGCCCAAAGAAACGACAGCGGCGTCTGTCGATTGTTGAAGTAGGCTTCACCGATAATGTGGCCAAGATTATTCATAGCCACTACATAGGTCTGATCGGCGCCCGGGTACTTCACCGCGGAGAGCGTCTGAGCATTCAGCGTTGCTACCATGCCTGCCAACACAACCGGGAACAGCACGCGCCACTTCACCTGAGTCTCCTCCTGAATCGCCCTTGACAAGCGTGCCCTGCGGCCGCCCGTGCGGCGCGGCAGCTGAGTCACTCGCTTATAGATGCGTCAAGAGCTAAGAAAACGATACTCAGCAGTTAACTATTTTCAAACCGCCCCGCCGGTCCGGAAGATACCGTTTTGGAGGAACAGCTCTAAGGTTTTGACCTGAGTCGCGCCACTCGTCCTCGCTCCACAAGGTCTCCTAAGGTGTTTGCTCCCCCCGCCCTTAGGATGATGCGCAAGCCTTGCGCCAGTTTTGAACAGGCTGGGGGTCACCCGTTTACATCAGCCCGGAATTTTTCACCTTAGGTCTTGACGACGTGCGCATGTGGTTTCCCTCTAGGGCCCAGGGGCGAGCGCTCGCGCTGCGGTCATTCATCCGTTACCTTACCCGCTATGGTTGGTCCCCAGGTTCGCTTCGGAATCCTAGGTTTTGGACTGCACGCCGTGCGACGCCTTATGCCCGGTTTCGCCCTGGCTCAGGGCTGCCGCGTGATTGCCCTCAGCCGCCGGACTCGAGAGAAGGCCGAAGAATCGGCGCGCGCCTACGGAATCCCGCTGGCCTTCGATTCCGCCGAACAGATGTGCCACTCCCCTGAGGTGGACGCCATTTTCGTCACCACCCCCAACTCCCGCCACCTGGACGATGTTCGGCTGGCGCTGGACGCCGGAAAGCCCGTTCTGGTGGAGAAGCCGATGGGGATGAACGCCAGCGAGTGCCGGATGATGATCGCGGCCGCCCGGCAGAAAAGTTTGCCGTTGGGCGTGGCGCAGGTGTTCCGCTTCGAGGAGAGCACGGCGCGCTTACGCGAGCGCCTGCCCGATATTGGCCCATGTGTTTTCGCGCGCGCGGAATTCTCCTACGTGGGACGCAACCACGCCCGCACCTGGCTCACCGACAAGTCCGTGGCCGGCGGCGGACCCATCGCCGACGTAGGAGTGCACGCCATTGATGCTCTACGCTTCATTCTCCAAGACGAGGTCGTGAGCGTTTCCGCCCTGGCGCACTCCGACTTGGGTTCGAAGGAGGTCGAGGCGGCGGCCGTGATCAACCTGCGATTTGGCCGCGGGACCCTCGCCACGGTGCTGGTATCTACCCGCGCCGAGTACCGCACTCCCCTCGAACTGGTGGGTGAGCGCGGCGTGCTCTTTGCTGATGATGCCTTAAATGTCGAACATCCCATCCGCATCGAACTACGCCGAGGAGGCGCTGTGATTGCTGCCGAGGAGGTGTCCAATCGCATGGCCTATGCCCGGCAGGTGGATGCCTTCGCAGCCGCGGTTCGCGGCCAATCCCCATTTCCAGTCCCCGGCGAGGAGGGCCTGCGCAACCAGCTGGTCTTGGATGCTGCCTATCGCAGTGCCGAGAGCGGCACGATTGTGACCATTGATGAATGATCTCGGGAGTCGTAGATGCAGCGCGAGGGCGGTGCGGAAGATAGCGCAGCGGATTTCGAAAGTTTGAGAGGCTTTATTTTCCCGGAGTGCCCCTGGCCTGCAGGATGGCCCAATGCCATTCCTGGTCAGCGCGGAGACTGATGCCGAGACCGTGCTGGAAGGCGGTTGTCGCGCCCGGCGCGGCCGATCCCTTCAAGTGATACAGGAGCGTGATATCGGGTTTTTTCAGCATGGGGACCGGACTGCTGCTGTCCGAGGCAGGCAACAGGCGCGCCGAACCCAGGCTGGCAGACTCCCGGTCGGAATGCCGCACGATCGTCAGGCCCACCGTAATCTCCTCCACGTGGAAGCTGGTGCCGTTGTACACCGAAAGCTGCAAGGTGTCTCCCGCGATTACTGCGGGCCCATCCAGTTTCATCAGTTCGGAATCGGGCAAGTCCTGCTGCACCGGGCCGTTGTTCGTCACCAGCGGAGGCGCCTGCGCGTTGAAGGCAAAGTTGCACGTGACCTGCGGACCCTGCGGCTGCGCCGTCCTTATCTCCACCTGCGGACGGGCTGCTACGGCCTGCTGTTCGCGCTGCCGGATCAGCGCTTGCATCTTCTCCATGTTCTCATTGGTGATCACCGGCGCTTCGGCGGGCGGAGCCTTGGATTTGCGCAGTTCCCGGGCGACGTCCCCGAGCGGGCGATCTTCACCCTCTGATTGCGCCCGGGCGGGCCAGGCCGCGAGGCAAGCCAGCGCCATCACCACGACCATCTTTTTTATACGCAATTTCATGAGTGCGGACGACCTTGCTCGACTATGCTACCCGCTCCTGCGGGCGCGCGGAACCGCTCCGGAACTCTAGTAACTCGCTTCCCGGATCGCTTCCGGAATTGTAATGGCGGTGGAACAGCGAGGAACCCGTCGTCGCCGCACCGGCGTGCTAGCACCCTCGTGACCGTTGCCACCTTGGTACTTGGCGCGCCCGCCTCCTTATGTCACCATCGCCCTCGACTCTCCCAGGCTAGCGGCTCAAGGAGTACCTATGGGCGGTTCTCGTCGCGGCCTCTCGGCACTAGTGGCATTGCTCTGGCTGGGAACTCTTTCTACCCCCTCTTACTCCCAACAAATCGTTTACGACCGCTTCGTCAAGGTCACGCTGCCGGAAGGCTGGGGGGAACGGCGCGCCTGGGAAATGGGCGAAGATCGTTCGCTGCCCCTCTACAACCGCCAACTGGAATCCGCAGCTTTCGTTTTCGGGGTGGATCACCCGCTGTACCCCGCTGGCTACATCGAGTCGCTGGTGCGCAGCGGCCGGCTGGCGCATCGCTTAGAAACGGAATTGAGCCAATGGCCCGCGGAGGCTACCCGCTGCTACGCCATGATCACGACGGGATCGGTGGTCCGCTCCACGCGTGAGTCGGTGACGGTGGGCCCCTCCTTTCGCCCCGCCGAGGCCCGCTACCTGGGGATCATCCGGCAGCGCGGGATGCGGATCGAGCTTGCGCAGTACGACTCCGCCGAAGAGATTACCCCCACCTTTGCCGAGCAATATCAGTTGC
>JAMXLI010000022.1 GCA_024281115.1 Terriglobales bacterium
TCGCAGGGGGCGGGCAATTGGAACATTGAGCCCGGCGATCACCACACCTATTACAAGCTGGTGGATTCGGTGTTGCCCCCGCTTGCTTCAGGAAAGCACGAAGCCAACTTTTTTGACGGTATCGACACCAGCTTGCCGTCGCTCGCCGACAGGTTGGGCGCGGAGCAGGGAAGCGTTCCTTTCCTGAAGCGGGCCCTGCAGGAATTTTCCCGCGACGTCGCCAAGGCTACGGGAGAAGCCGGTAAGGACCCCAGCCGCGCCGCCGCTCCGCTCTTGGCGGCATTGAATATCGTGGACTCGCTGGTGGAGCGGGTGGAGACTTCGCCTCTAAGCGCGACCGCCAAGCTCGACCTGGAAACCGCGCTGCGTGACAAGCAACAGCAGTGCGCGGCGGCCGTGAACCTGGCGTTGGACATTACCCTGGAGGCCAGCGTGGCGGCTCCCGGCGGTCCCGCCAACACGGTTCCGAAGGAGCAGGATGCGCTGACGGTGGTCTCGCCCGGACAGTGGTTTACGGTGATTGCCAAGCTGCACAACGGATCCAAGGAAACGCTCCGGGTGGCCAATGTTCGCGTGGAAGATGCCGCCGAGTGGGTCAAGAAGACCTACAACAGTGATGTCACGCTCCTAAAGCCGGGCGAGGATTACTACGCTAACTTCCGCATGCAAGTGCCGCAGGATGCGGCCTACACCCGCCCCTACTTCCGGCGCGATTCGCCGGAGCAGGCCATCTATCAGTTGAGCGAGCCGCGCTATGTGACGCGTCCTTTCCCGCCTCCACCCTTGCACGTGCGCGCGTCTTATTTCATCGCGCGCGAAAAAGGCGGGATGACGTTCCGCCTGTGGCAGAAGCCCATCGCCGTCGGAGAGAAGGACAAGCCTGAACCCGGCGGCCGCATCGCCGTGCCGGTGCGCGTGCCCTACGTGGACGAAAAAGGAGGCACGCACGACCCCATGCTGGCTGTGGGCCCGGACTTCTCCGTGGCGCTGGATCCGGTGGCCCAGGTGCTGCGCGCCGATGCTGGTTCGGCGGTCCACGTGAACGTATCGGTTCGCAGTGACGTCGCCGGCAAAGCCGTTGGGAGCGTGCAGTTGCGTGTGCCCACGGGCTGGCGCGTGCAGCCTCACGAGCAGCCCGCCAGCTTCGCTCGGCGGGGGGAACAACGCGAGTTCGCCTTCACGCTCACGCCGGCCGCCCTGCACGAAGGCCGCGAGCGGGTGCAGGCGGTCTTTACTTCCGGCGGACGGGAATATAACGAGGGATTCACCCCGGTGACCCGCCCGGACCTGGGAACCTTCTACTACTATCAGCCCGCGGTGCAGCACCTCAGCGCGGTCAACGTAAAGCTTCCCCCGGGCCTGAAGGTTGGCTACATCATGGGCGCCGGAGACGAAATACCCGCCGTGCTGCAGCAGTTGGGGATGGAGGTCAGCCTGATCTCGCCGCAAGAACTCGCCCAGGGCGACCTTGGCCGCTACGGCACCATCGTGGCCGGCATTCGCGCCTATGACGCGCGCGACGAAGTCCGAGCTGATAACCGCCGCCTGCTCGACTACGTGAATCGAGGCGGCACGTTGATCGTGCAGTACAACCAGCAGTGGAACGAGTTCAACGCCGGCAACTACCTGCCCTATCCGGCGCACGAGAGCCGCGACCGCGTCACGGTCGAGCAAGCGCCGGTCCACATTCTTGCGCCCGACGACAGCGTCTTTCGCTATCCCAACCACATCACCCCCCAGGATTTCGAGGGCTGGGTGCAGGAGCGCGGCCTGTATTTTTTCGATACCTGGGACGATCACTACCAGCCGCTGCTCTCTTCCGCCGATCCGGGGGAACCGGAACGCAAAGGTGGCCTGCTCCGCGCGCACTATGGCAAGGGAACTTACATCTACGCTGCTTACGCCTTTTTCCGCCAGTTGCCGGAAGGGGTGCCGGGCGCCATCCGGCTGTTCGTGAACCTGGTAAGCGCCGGGCATGAAACGGAAGCGCAGCCGTGAGCTGCCGGAAGCTGCGCTGTACTCTGCGGCGCCTTAGCGGCCGGCCCTAGATGCTGGTGCCCACCGAACAACCCGGCGGTCCCTCTTCCGCGCATGACTCTGGCCTGATCCGCGGCATCGGTTTGGGCAGCGCGACGGCGCTCACCATGATTGACATGATCGGGGTGGGTCCCTTCATCACCATTCCCCTGATCATCGGCGCCATGGGTGGTCCGCAGGCGATGCTGGGATGGATATTGGGCGCGTTGTTCGCCGTCTGCGACGGCTTGGTGTGGGCCGAACTGGGCGCGGCCATGCCGGGTTCGGGAGGTTCGTATCGCTACCTCAACGAGATCTACGGCCGTGATCGGCTAGGCCGGCTGCTGTCGTTCCTCTTTATCTGGCAGCTTTCCTTCAGCGCCCCACTTTCCATCGCGTCCGGCTGTCTCGGATTCGCGCAATACGCTGCCTATATCTGGCCCGCGCTCGCCACCCCCTATTTCAGCCGCGACTTGTCGTTAAGCGTGCCCCTGCTGGGCAAATTGGAAGCGCACCTGTCGGTCATGGCGGGTACCTTCGTCGCCATCGGCATCTGCCTGCTGGCCGTACTTCTGCTCTACCGCCGCATCACCAGCATCGGACGGCTCTCGAAGCTTCTCTGGTTGGGCGTGCTTGCCACCATTTTGTGGGTGATCGTCTCCGGGGTCAGCCACTTCAATGCCGCCCGCGCCTTCAGCTTTCCCCCGGGCGCATTCCGCTGGTCGGCGGGTTTCTTCACCGGCCTGGGATCCGCCATGCTGATCGCCACCTACGATTACTGGGGGTATTACAACGTCAATTTCTTCGCTGGCGAGATCAAGGACCCAGTCCGCACAATTCCGCGGGCCATTCTCCTATCAATTGTCCTCGTCGCCTGTCTATATCTGGTGATGAACGTCAGCATTCTCGGGGTGGTGCCTTGGCAGGAACTGGCCCTCGCCGGAAAATCGGAGACCCGTTTTTACGTGATCTCGCTGTTTATGCAGCGCATTTACGGCACCGGCGCAGCTTATCTGGCTGCGCTCCTGATCATGTGGACGGCGTTTGCCTCCGTGTTCTCGCTGCTTCTCGGCTACTCGCGCGTGCCCTACGCGGCCGCGCTGGACGGCAACTACTTCCGCATCTTCGCCCGCCTGCACCCGGAGAAGCGGTTTCCTCACGTGTCGCTGCTGGCCTTGGGGATTGCGGCCTCGGCCGCCTGTTTCCTGCGGCTGGCTGATGTGATTGCCGCCCTGGTGGTGATCCGCATCCTGGTCCAGTTCCTGGTGCAGGCGATTGGGCTCATCGTGCTGCGGGTGCGCCGTCCCGACCTGCCGCGCCCGTTTCGCATGTGGCTTTACCCCTTGCCCGCGCTGCTGGCCGCGGCCGGTTTCGCCTTCATCCTTTTCGCGCGTCCCAATTTTTTGCGCGAGGTGCGCTACGCTGCCGTTATCGTGATCGTGGGCATCGTGCTTTACCTGGCGCGGGCGGCGCGCGAACGCATGTGGCCGTTCCGCCCAGCCGGATTTGCCGCGGGTCCAGCCGCGCATGGATCATGAGGAGAATTCACGGTTGAATCCAGCCGCTATGTCCACGGCCCGCGATCCCAGATCTGCTTCGCCATGGGCCCCCTTGCGCCAGCCGCTGTTCCGCTCCATCTGGGTGGCGGCAGTCGTTTCCTACATCGGGACCTGGATGCAGAATCTGGGCAGCGGCTGGCTGATGACCACGCTGACCCTGTCGCCGCTGATGGTCAGCCTGGTGCAAGTGGCCTCCAGCCTGCCCGTGTTCCTGGTTGCGCTCCCGGCAGGCGCGCTGGCCGATATGCTGGACCGCAGGCGCTTGCTTCTGGTGACGCAGAGCTGGATGGTGGCGGCCGCCGCCGGACTAGGCGTGCTGACCATTGCCGGCCGGGTGACGCCCTGGTTGTTGCTTGGCTTTACCTTCGTGCTGGGTTTGGGTGCGGTAATGAACGACCCCGCCTGGCAGGCAATCACCCCGGAGATCATCCCTTGTGAGCAGCATGCTTCCGCCGTGGCCCTGAATTCCGCCGGCTTCAACATGGCGCGCGCGATCGGGCCGGCGCTGGGCGGCGCCGTGATTGCGGCCGCCGGGTCCGGAGTCGCTTTCCTCATCAATGCGGCTTCCTTCTTTGGCGTGATTTTTGTTCTCTACCGCTGGCGGCGTGTGCACAGCAACGGAATCCGTGGCGCGCGCCTGTGGCGCGAGATGATGGTCGGCATTAACTACGTCAGGCAGGCGCCCGCGGTCCAGTCGGTGCTGGTGCGCACGCTGGCGTTCAGCCTCTCGGCGAGCGCCTTGTTGGCGTTGCTTCCGGTCATCGCCCGCCCCCACGGCGCCATCGGCTATGGCCTGATGCTGGGCTGCTTCGGGCTGGGAGCGCTGGCCGGGGCGGCTATACTTCCCGGGCTGCGCCGGCGCCTGTCCATGGATGGCTTGGTCGCAGCCTCGACCGTGGTCTTTGCCCTGGTCACCCTGGGGGCCGGACGGATAAATCATTTCGAGCTCCTGTGCGCCCTGTTGTTCGTGGGTGGCGGAGCCTGGATCAGTGTGCTGGCGTGCCTGAATGTGACCGCCCAGACGATGTCGCCCAACTGGGTGCTGGCGCGCTCGCTCTCCATGTATGTGCTGTTGTTGCAGGGCGGCATGGCGGCGGGTAGCGCGATCTGGGGCGCTATCGCTAATCGCGCCGGTGTTCCCGACGCCCTACTGTATGCTTCATTGGGCCTGGCGGCGGGCTTGGTGACCATGCGCTGGCACCGCTTGCGCGCCAGGGTTCCCGAGCCGGTTCCGTTTGCCGATGCTGGCATTACTCAGGTATAAGCGGACCGCCAAAGCGATTGTTGAACTGATCTTGATCTGAAACTTTGACCCAACCGGAGGAGACTGCATGAAGAAGACTGCCGTAGTGCTGATGTTGCTTCTGATGTGTTCCCTGGCGTTGTCGGCCCAGCAGGGCACGGCCGATAGCTCCAAGCGAACTCCCGCCAGCGTGCTCGACCGCGGTTTGAGCCAGGTGGAGCAGGAATTCGTGGGGGCGGCCGATGCCATGCCGGAAAATCAATACGCCTATGCTCCCACCCAGGGGGAGTTCAAGGGCGTACGCACCTTCGCCCAGCAGGTGAAGCACGTAGCCGCAGTGAACTACCTGGTGGCGGCATCCATTCTGGGGGAAAAGCCGCCCGTTGACACCGGCAGCGAGAACGGGCCGGATGCGGTCAAGAGCAAAGCCGATATTTCGAAGTTCCTGAAAGATTCCTTTGCCTATGCCCACAAGGCGGTTGGCACCATTACGGACGCCAACCTGGTCGAGTCCATCAAGAACCCGTTCGGGGAAGGGCAGGCCACTCGTCTGGGCATGGCTACCCTGATCATCGGCCACTGCTTCGACCATTACGGCCAGATGGTGGAATACCTGCGATCCAACAACATTGTGCCGCCTGCCAGCCGCGG
This sequence comes from Terriglobales bacterium, assembly GCA_024281115.1. Taxonomy (GTDB): domain Bacteria; phylum Acidobacteriota; class Terriglobia; order Terriglobales; family Acidobacteriaceae; genus JAMXLI01. The sequence continues at coordinate 5,470 of JAMXLI010000022.1, forward strand.
CCAATAGTTCCGCGAAAGGAGTAGAGACGTGGCCCACCCCCGGCTGCGTCTCTACTTCGTTAACCCACTACGTAACGGACGCGCCACTCTGAAGCCAGAGTTGTTCGTTAGTTTTCAATGGCTTACGCAATATAATGTCGAATTCCGGCAGCTAAACCCCCAAATACCCCTTTTCGTGCAATTTGGTTGAGCGTGGCGGGGTTGCCTTCCTACCATAGCGTGGTACGTATCCGTGTGATTTTGAATGAGATTTGGCGCTGTTGGGAAAACGGCAGCCCGCGGATGGTGATCCGAACCGGGTGCTTACCAGGTACCGTGCACCCAGGCCCAGTTTGAGTGGAGCGAATAAAACAATGCACAAGCCCGTGAAGTATGTGGAGAAGGCTCTCAGCGTTACCGCCAATGGGGCGTGGTTCGTGTTCGAGCGGCTGAACCGTCTCCGTCCGAACGCGGCCTTTACGCCGAAATGGTCGGACAAGCCTCTCCTGAAGTCCTACGAAAAGTCCAAGCCTCCCTTGGGCTGGCCGCGCACCACCGACTCGTTGTGCCCGCGCTGCGTTCCGGAAATCCGGCAGCAGATCCTCGACGGCAAACTGCCGCAGGAGATCCTGTTGAACGAGCGCGTGGGCGAGATCAAAGCGCAGATCATCGAGCGGGACGGCAAGATCCTAATGGTCAAGGACTGCCCCAAGCACGGGCACTTTGAAGACGTGATGGCGATTGACACCGCCTTCTTCCGCCACCTGGAAGAGACCTTCCCGGGGCGCGACATTCGCTCGCACAACGACCAGCACCTGCACCATCACGGCAGCAGCACGGTGAAGTGGGGCCGCGGCGCAGTGCTGACCATCGACCTGACCAACCGCTGCAACATGATGTGCGATCCCTGCTTCATGGACGCCAACCAGGTTGGTTTCGTGCACGAGCTCACCTGGGACGAAATCAAGACCATGCTCGACAATGCCATTTCCATCAAGCCGAAACGGCAGATGTCGGTGCAGTTCTCCGGTGGCGAGCCCACGCTTTCGCCTTACTTCCTGGACGCAGTGCGCTACTCCCGCAAGGTGGGATACACCAGCGTGCAGGCGGCCACCAACGGCATTGAGTTTGCCAAGAGCAAGGAATTCTGCCGGCAAGCCGCCGAAGCAGGGCTGCGCTATGCCTACCTGCAGTTCGACGGCATCGGCAACGCCGCCAATGCGCACCGCAAGGTGGGCAACCTGTTCGACGTGAAGTTGCGCGCGATTGAAAACCTGCACGAGGCGGGCGTCGAGATCGTTCCCGTCACCACCATCGTGAACGGCATCAACAACGAGCAGGTGGGGCGCATCGTCCAGTTCGCGCTCGACAACCCGCGCATCATGTCGTTCTGCTCGTTCCAGCCGGTGTCATTCACCGGCCGTGACGAAGCTGTGACCGACGAACGCCGGGCGGCGCAGCGTTATACCCTCTCCCACCTGGCCCATGACGTCAAAAAGCAGACCGGGCTGGGCGAGCCCGCGCGCGACTGGTTCCCGCTTTCCTTCATGGGTCCGTTCTCCGACTTTTCCGACCTGGTCCACGGACCGCAGGCGGAATGGGGCCAGCTCAGTTGCGGCTGCCACCCCAACTGCGGTGTGGGCATGGCCATCATGATTGACAAGGAAACCAAGGAGGCGACGCCGGTTACCGCGTTCCTCAATGCTGACCGCCTGGCCAAGGACGTGGCCAAGATCAACGATGCTGGCCGCGGCAAGTTCCTGTCGTCGCTGGGCATGGCCCTGGCCATTATGCGCAACTACAACCCGTTCAAGACCACCACGCACTTCACCCTCATGGACATGCTCAAGAAGTTCGACAAGAGCTTCGGGGTGAGCAAAAAGGCGCAGAGCGGTGGCTACGGCAAGGTGACGGGCGATCGCACCATCGAGGACATTAAAATCCGCCGCCAGGACCGCTGGAACATGCTCTTTATTGCCGGCATGTGGTTCCAGGACCTGTTCAACTACGATTTCCGCCGCACCGAGCAGTGCATCATCCCCTACGCCACTCAGGAAGGCGAGATCTCCTTCTGCGCCTACAACACCGGAATCGGGTGGCGCAACATCATCGAGAAGATGCACATGACCGCGACCCTCACCAAGTGGTACGAGGAGCACGGGCGCCACGAGATTTTTGCCGGCGGCAAGCGTGTGCAGATCTCCAACGAAGCTTCCGGTGTGCTCACGTTGAAGGACGAGATCATCACCAACGAAGAGCAGAAGGATCTGGACCTGCTGGGAATTGCCAAGAATGCCCGGGAGGAGAAGCTGCGGGCGCGCGACGCGCGGCAGAAGAACGATCCTGCCTACAACGAGCGCATGGCCAAGCTGTACCGCGAAGTGGTGCTCAAAGAGAAGCCAGCGCAAGCAGAGAACGGGTTCATCCCGCTGGAGACTCTGGCCAAGCCCAAGCCTGCGGCGCCCGTTCCCGAGGAAGTGCTCGGCGATTAGTCCGCTTTATATATAAAAGGCCGCCGAAGTCCTCGGCGGCCTTAATTTTGTTTGGGTGTATCTCCACGTGCGCTGAGGCACCGCCCAGGACGCGGTTGCGGGCCGCCCTGCTCCGGCCATAAGTGCCGCCGTTTCTTAGTGATTCCCAGGGCACGCGGGGCGGCATTCGCCCCCCGCGCTGATAGAATATTTGCGCTCGGGGCTGCCCTGCTCGCGGCTTTATCCGTCTCACCCCCCAGCGCAGCGCATGAACGTGAGCGACAGCAAAACCGTGTATTGGCGCGTCGAGGGAAGCCTGCTGAATCTCTCCACCGTGCGCCCGGTCGCCTTCTTTGCCTGGAACGCGCAGACTTTTGCGGAGCGCTGGTTGCGGCGCGGCGCGATCTTCCTGCAGGCCCTGCTGCGCCCCCTGCTCTATGCCGGCGACCGGGTGTTGGCTACGCGGGTGGTTCATACCATGCTGCGCGGGATCAGCCGCGACCGCCTCGACCTCCTGGGCGAGGAATACTTTCATTATGTGTTGAAGCCGCAGCTCAGGAAACGCGGAGTAGAAGCTTTGCGGGCGGCGCGCGCAACCGGCTCGGAAGTAGTGCTGGTGAGCCAGGGACTGGAACACGTAATGCGTCCGCTGGCGCAGCACCTGGGGGTGGAGCGCCTGCTTGCTAACCGCCTGGAGTTCCGCGACGGCTACGCCACTGGGCGTCTGCTGGAGCCGGTAATCCGGCCGCGTGGAGCGCTGGCTCGCCTCACCGGAAGCAGTCCCGACGGGCAACGGTCCCTGGAGCAACTCCTGAGGGACCTGGGCCTGGAATCCAGCCCGGAGTCGGTGCTCGCAGCCATCCTCCCGGCGCGGCGGCAAGCCACGCAGGCCAGCCCCCCTACCGTCCTTTTCGAGAACGGCAGGAAGGTAGACAGCCTGTCGGTGCGTAAGACGCTTGCGGGAAAACAACTGCTGCTCATCGGAGTCACCGGATTTATCGGCAAGGTCTGGCTGGCCCAGGTGCTGGAACATTTGCCCGAGGTGGGCAGGATCTACCTGCTGGTGCGCCGCCAGAAATCAGCCTCTGCCCAGCGCCGCTTCGAGAAGATGATCGAAGAGTCCCCGCTGTTCGATCCGCTAGCGGCCGCTCAAGGCGACCGTCTGCCGGCCTATCTCGCCGAGAAGGTCGAGGTGCTGGAGGGCGATGCGGGCAAGCCCGATCTGGGTCTTGCGCCCGACGTACTGCGGCGCCTGCAGGCCGAAGTGGACGTTGTGGTCAACAGCTCGGGGCTCACAGACTTCAATCCCGACTTGCGCGATGCGCTGGCCGCGAATGTGGAAGGCGTACTCAACGTCGTGCAGTTCGTTCGCGGCTGCGATCATGCCGGCCTCCTGCATCTTTCCACCTGCTACGTGGCTGGCGCGCGCGACGGACGCGTGCCGGAAAAGCTGGTGCCCAACTATGTGCCCTGCGGCCTTCCAGACTTCGACGCGGAAAAGGAACTGCGCTCGCTCTGGGAAATCATTCATGGCGCGGAGCGGTACTCCGAGAGCGCGGAATTGGGAGAAACGCTGAGCCAGCAGGCCCGGACGCGCAAGCATGCGGCTCGCGACCTGCACGGGACCGCTCTTGAACATCAGGTCCGCAAGAACCGCATACGCTGGCTGAAGACGCACCTCACGCAGGCAGGCACGCGCCGGGCGCACGAACTAGGCTGGCCCAACACCTATACGTTCACCAAGAGCCTGGCAGAATCGCTCATCCTAAAGCGCGCCGCGGGGCTGCGCGTGGCCATCGTGCGTCCCGCCATCGTTGAGACCTCGGTGACCGATCCGTTCCAGGGTTGGAACGAAGGCATCAATACCTCGGCCTCGCTCTCCTACCTGCTGGGCACCTATTTTCGGCAGCTGCCCAGCAACGCCCGCAAGCGCCTCGATATCGTGCCCGTGGACACGGTTTGCCGCGGCATGACCCTGATCGCGGCGGCGCTGGTGCGCGGGGTGCACGACCCGCTGTACCAGCTGGCCACCTCGGTCAGTAATCCTTGTGATATGGCGCGCTCGATCGAGCTGACCTGTTTGGCCCACCGCCGTTATTACCGGGCGCAAAACGGGCTGGAGCATCAGTTCAAAATGCGCTTCGATGCCATTCCCGTCTCCAAGGAGCGCTACAACCGGCTGTCCGCGCCGGCGCAGAAGGCCCTCATCAAGTCGTTGCAGAAGATTACTGCCCCGTTCCCCTTCCTCCAGCCGCCCCTGGTGCGCACCGAGCGCGGCCTGGAGAGGGTAGAAAAGCTGATCGAATTGTTTGAGCCGTTTATCTTGCACAATGAACACGATTTTGAAGCGGAGAACGTGGAAAAGCTTTCCCGCGCTTTGCCTGCCGAGGAAAGGGCCGAATTCGGCTACGACACCCGTTCTTTGGACTGGTATGAGTATTGGATCAATGTGCACATCCCGGCGCTGCGCAGGTGGACGTACCCCCTGATTGAAAGCCGTCCGCCGGAAGCCCGCGCCCGTCGCAGTCTCCACCCGGGGGGTGAACCAGCGGCCAGTGCGCCGGGGCGGGGCGAGGCCGGCGAAGCAGTCAAGACGGGAACAGGAGGCACGTGGCGATATTCCTGACCGGAGCGACCGGGTACATTGGAGCCCATGTCGCTGCCGGGCTGCTGGAGCAGCACCGCGAGCCGCTGAACCTGCTCGTCCGTGCCCGTCACGTCCCGGAAGCGGAAGCGCGGCTGTGGCGCGCGCTGCAACTGCATCTGGATTTTCCCCGTTTTCACGATTACCTGCACTCGCGCATCGCTATATTCCTGGGCGACCTCACGGGGGCGCAGCTGGGACTTTCCGAGGGCGACTACCGGCGACTGACGGAGAGCACGGATTCCATTGTTCACTGCGCGGCCTCGCTGAACCGCAAGTCGGAGAAAAGCTGCCTGAACGTGAACCTGCGGGGCACCCTGGAAGTGGTAAAGCTGGCCATGCGGGCGCGCGATCGCCATGGGTTGCGCCGCATCAGCCACGTGAGCACGGTGGCGGTCGCAGGGCACCGGCAGGATGAAGTCGTGAAGGAAGACGACGCCATTGACTGGGCCCGTTCCGACTACGATCCCTACGCCCGCACCAAGAAATTCTGCGAGCACATGATCGGCGAACTGCTGCCCGACGTGCCGCACACCATCTTCCGTCCCAGCATTGTCTTGGGCGACAGCCGTCATGCGGAGACCACGCAATTCGACATGGTGCGCGCCTTCGTGTTTCTGGCCGGGCTGCCCGTGCTGCCCTTTCGGCCAACCGACCGGGTGGATATCGTCAACGTCGATTTTGTCGCCGATTCCATCGTTGCCCTGCACCAGAAGGAGAAACCTGCGCACAGCATCTATCACCTGTCTTCCGGCGTCGAGTCGCAGACCTTTCGGGAGTTGACCAATGCGCTGGCGGGAGCCAGGCAGAAGAGCGGTCCCCTGTATGCGCCCGGACTGGAACGCCCCTTTCGCGCGGCGGTGGAGCGCTTGGCGCGGCGGCGCGGCGGCATCGGCCACAGCGCGTCGCTGATGAAAGTGTTCTTGCCTTACCTGACCTGGAACACGGTCTTCGACAACAGCCGCGTGGTCAGCGAAACCGGACGGCATCCGGTTCCATTTTCCCAGTACAGCTATCCTCTGTTGCAGTTCAGCCGCCAGAACCATTTTGCCTACGCCTACCAGGAATGGCCGGCGAACGCCGGAGGTTCGGCCGCATGATGGACTTCGCGCTGGAGGCTTGGGTCAGCCTGCTCATCGAGCGCGCGAAATTGCGATGGATGCTGGGCGGCGGTACCCCATGGCGTCCCGGGGAGAAGCTGAAGCTGCTGTTCGCCGGTTACAACGGCACGCGCAATACGGGTTCCGATGTGCGCGTCGAGGAGATGATGCGGCAGGTCCGCCGTATCCTGGGCGCAGAAAACCTGGAACTCAGCGTTATGAGCCAGAACTTTGAGTATTCCCGCGGATACTTCGGCGACGCTCGCCAGGTGCACCTGCCCGACATTTTTCCTCCTTTCCTGGGGCGCGAGGTGCCACGCCACCACGGCGTGATTGCCTGCGAAGGCTCGATGTTCAAGAGCAAGTTTGCCAATGCGCTGGCAACCATGATGATCGGCTCCCTGGCCCTCGCCGCCGCCGAGAACAAGCTTTCCGTCGGATACGGCGCAGAGGCGGGGTACATGGACCCGATGCTGGCGCGCATGTGCCGACGTTACTGCCGGGACTCGCTGATCATCACGCGCAACGAAGAATCGCGACAGGTGCTGCGCGAGCTGGGCGTTCCTACTGAAGAAGGCACAGACACGGCCTGGACCTTCGAGCCTCACCCCGTGGAGTATGGCCGCAAGGTGCTGCGCGACCATGGCTGGAATGGCACGTCGCCGGTGCTGGTGGTCTGTCCCATCAACCCATTTTTCTGGCCGGTGACCGCCTCCGTGGGGAAGTACCTGCTGCACGCATTAACCGGCGCCTATCGCGAGAGTCATTACCGCACCGTGTACTTCCACAACTCCGGCCCGGGGGTGGACGCCGCGTATCAGCGCTATCTCGGCGGGTTGGGCAACGCCGTACAGGCGTTTCGCCAACGCCGCGACGTTTTTGTAGTGTTAACCGCGACCGAGCGGCTGGATACCGATGCCTGCCGCCGCATCTCCCAGCGCCTGGGCGGCGCGCCCGTGTTCAGTTCGCACGATTACGACATGTACCAGCTGGTGAGCATTCTTCGCGCCTGCCACATGATGGTTTCCTCCCGCTATCACGGGATTGTGACTTCCATGCCCGGGCTGGTGCCCTCCGCCGGCATCACCATGGATGAACGCATTCGAAACCTGATGCGTGAGCGCGGGCACCCCGACCTGCTGCTGGAGGTGGACGACCCGGACCTGGAAAGCAAGCTGCTTCCCATCCTGGAAACCCTCTACCGCGAACGCGAACGAATTGCCGCTGGAATCGGGGACACCGTGGTCCGCAACCTGAGGATGATGGCGCGCATGGGGATGTATCTCGAACAGCACGTGCACACGCTGTATCCTGATTTCCCGCTGCGGCGCGGCGTACGCTCCTGGGAAGATTACCTGCCGCCCATCAACTCTCAACTGGGCGAGCTGTTGGAAGCTTACGCCGCCGCATGAACTTCCTGGGGACCATCTTCGAGCGTCTGCGGCAGTGGCCGGAAGCGGTCTTGCTGCAGGAAATTCGCGACGGCCAGTTTGTCTCGACCACGGCCGCGCAACTGGCCGCCAGCGTGCAGTCGGCGCGCGAGTTTCTGCGTGCGCGCGGGATACAGCCAGGAGAGCGGGTTGCATTAATCGCCGCCAATTCGGCGCACTGGCTCGCCTTTGACCTGGCGGTTATGGCCGAAGGCGCGCTCGTGGTCCCGCTGTACGCCCGGCAGGCCACCGGCGAGCTGGTCGCGATGATGCGCGACTGTTCCCCCGCGCTGGTTTGTTGCGGCGACCAGGCACTGCGGCATTCCGTGGCTGAGCACTGGCCAGACCATCCGCCGACCCTCTTGCTCGACGAGGCATTCGTTGCCCCGCCGGCGCAGCAATTAGCGGAGCCTGCGGGGGACGAAAGCGGGCCCGTGGCGATCATTTACACCT
>JAMXLI010000023.1 GCA_024281115.1 Terriglobales bacterium
GTTTGGGACTGCGAAAGCAGTGATTGCATCAGGGGCTGTGACGGTGCATGCATCCACGCTGTTGGCTTTCTCGCAAAAAGCCGGCGGCTAGAGCATAACCAATGTCGCAGCCCTTTTAATTTTTCCCTACAAAATCCTCGCCTCGCTCCGATCCAACCGCCTCTTTCCTGCCGAAGCGTCTTCACCACGGCGAACTTCCCTCCGTCACCTTTGCGGAATTTCTACCTCGTTCCCTGATTTCCACATTTCGGCCGGGTTTTCTACGCCGATTCCCTTATTGCGGTGGACCAGAGTCAAGGTAGGCTCTCCTCAAACACCCACAGAACACAAAAGGGGCAGATGACCGACAAAGTTACGGACTTCCGCATTGATCTCGAAGAGAAACCGCGTCCACCCGCCAACATCAAGGTAATCGGGGTGGGCGGCGGCGGCGTCAACGCTGTGAACCGCATGATCGAGGCGCGGCTGGAAGGCGTGGAATTCCTGGTGGCGAATACCGACACGCAATCGCTGGCCCTGTCGCGCGCGCCAGTCAAGATCCAGCTCGGCACCAAGCTCAGCAACGGACTGGGTGCCGGCGCCAATCCCGAAATTGGCCGCCGCGCGGCCCTGGAGGATACCGAAAAGATCATCGAGGCGCTGGAAGACGCCGACATGGTGTTCGTTACCGCCGGCCTGGGCGGCGGCACGGGAACGGGGGCGGCCCCCATCATCGCCTCGCTAGCGATGGAGCTGGGAGCGCTCACCGTGGCGGTGGTGACCAAACCCTTCGGCTTCGAGGGCAAGCGGCGGCTGACGCAAGCCGAGCGCGGCATCGAGGAACTCATGGGCTCGGTGGGAACGGTCATCGTCATCCCCAATGAGAAGCTGCTTACGGTCGCCGACGGCGCCGGCTTCTTCGAATCCTTCCGCATCGCCGACGATGTTCTGCGCCAGGCGGTGCAGGGAATTTCGGACATTATCACCATCCCCGGCATCATCAACCGCGACTTCGCCGATGTGCGCACCACCATGGAAGGCATGGGATACGCGGTGATGGGCACGGCGCGGGCGCGAGGCGAACGTCGCGCCGCCGAGGTGGCCCGCCGCGCTATTTCCTCGCCGCTGCTGGACAACGGCGGCATCTTCGGCGCCCGCGGAGTGCTGATCAACATTACCGGCTCGGGCTCCCTGAAGCTGAACGAGGTGACCGAGGCCTGCAGCATCGTGCAGGAGGCCGCCGACGAAGACGCCAACATCATCTTCGGCGCCGTGCTGGATGAAACTCTCGACGACGAAGTGAAGATGACGGTCATTGCCACCGGCTTTCGCTATCAGCCGGGACTGCAGGCGCATCCGGGATCAAGCGCTGCGGTCGCCATCTCCCACGCGCGCATTGCCTCTTCTTACAAGGAAGAGGGCCGTGTGCACCGGACCGCGGCGCCCGATCCGGCCGCCAAGCGCGGCACCGGAACTTAACCTTGACGTCTTAAGTCCAGCTGCACTGTAGCTCTGCCCCCGGCAACCCGCCGGGGGCTTTCTGTTGGACAACGAACCGTTTTCGGCATCCGGCAATATCGCGCGCAATTTACGTCTTCTTACAAAACCAGGCGCAGCTACCGGGAATCCAATCTTCCAGGTCGGAAACTCAGCTGTGTGCGCGGGCATCTGACTGGAGTTCCGCATTGTGCGGCAACGACCCTGGAGAACGAGTTTGAAAAATCGAACCTTGGCGGCTGTTGGGGCAGTTTTGCTGTGGGCGAGCGTCGGCGCCTGGGCGCAGCAAGTGGACCTTGCTTTTGGAGTGAATGCGATCAGCTCCCCGTCGGCCACTCTGTCTTCTTCCGGCGTCCCCGTGGCATCGCTGGGGGGCGGCGCCTTTGTGGGATTCAGCGGCGACTATCTGTTCCTCTTCGATCGCCAATTCGGCGTTGGCGCCGAGGTGTTTTGGCGAGCCAGCCGGGCGAATGTGGGGGTCCAACCCTACCGTCCCGTCTTTTACAATTTCAATGGCGTCTGGGCGCCCCGGCTGGGAGCTCATCTTTCCGCCGAACTGATGGCGGGGATCGGCGCGGAAAACCTGCGCTTCTACACGCCTTTTGAGACCTGCAGCTTTACTTCCTGCACCAACTACGTGAGCAGCAATCATTTCGTCGGCGATTTCGGTGGCGGCCTGCGTTTCTATGTTCACGGCGGGCTCTTCGTCCGCCCCGAAGCCAAGCTCTACCTGGTGCGAAACAACGTGGAGTTCAGCTCCAATCACGCCACGCGCTACGGCGTGTCGCTGGGGTACAGCTTCGGACACGAATAGCCCGAGCCGGGCGCCGGCGGAGCTTGGGAGAACAGCGGGGCGGGAGTTCGCATCCAAGCGGGTATGCGGATCGCAAAGCGGTGCGCCCTGGCGGCTGCCGTTGGATTTTCCCTGGTCCTGGCGGGCTGCATGAGTTGTTCGGTGAACCAGGATCCCGACCAGTTGAAAGAGAAGACGGCGCGAACCACCGCGGCCCTGAAGCAGGACGCTCGGGCGGTTGCCTCCGGCGTGCGCGAGGGCTGGAGCCGCGACCAGCCCCTGGACCTCAACCACGCCACCCGGGCGCAACTCGCGAGCCTGCCGGGAATCAGTTCGGCGCAAGCGGACCGCATCGTGGAAAATCGTCCCTATAGCGCGCCCGATGAACTGGTACATCGCCGAATCCTCACGCAACGCGAGTTCGATCGGATCGCCGATCGGGTCACGGCAAAAAAGTGAGCCGGGGAGGAGCGAACGCTCCCGCGCGCGATGACAAACTGCGGGCCGCTGCCTACAATGTACCCATGAAGCACGCTCTTATACTCATGTTGGTAGGCGGTTTGCTGGTCTCGACCGGCTTGGCCCGGGGCAAGAAGAAACATGAGTCCTCGGCCTTGAGCTTTGTGGTAGTGAAGGAAACCAACGGGAAACCCGTGCGCAACGCTTCGGTGGTGCTGCATGCGATAGAGGACGGGAAGCAGTCGAAGGGCGGATACGAACTGAAGACCGATCCCGAGGGCAAAACATCGTTCGAAGGCGTGCCTTACGGCAAGCTGCGCGTGCAGGTCCTGGCGCCGGGGTATCAGACGTTTGGCGACGATTACATCGTCAATCAGCCGCAGCAGGAGATCGTGATCAAGCTCAAACCTCCGCAGGGCCAATATTCCATCTACAAGTAAGGCAGGTCCGGCACTGCGCCGCGCACGGCCGCCTGGAACAGGCGTGGTTCCCACCCCAGCCGGGTCGGCCTCAACCTCCTGACCGGGCCAGCCGCTGCAGGAATTCGCGTTCGCTCATGCGGTACTTGAACGCTTTCCTGCCATCAATAAACACCACCGGAACTTCTTCGTTGAACTTGACGCGCAACTCAGGGTTTTGATCGATGTCCACTTCCCGCCAGGTGAAGGGGGCGGTGCTCTCCAGACGGGCCAGCAACTGCTTCACCTCGTCGCACAAATGGCAGCCTTCGCGGGAGTAAACGATCACTTGATGTATCACGCGCAAAAGTGTAGCAGCGCCCAGGAAGCGGGAGGCGGGCGAGGAGGCAGAATTACCGGGCAGCTTCGGGCCGCGGTACTCGGGCGGGTGCGGGAAACTGGCCCAGTATAATCGCCGGTTCGCCGCAAGCGGGTGGGCGGACGGCGTTCATCGGAGGACCTTCTTGGCGTACGACGATCTGCGGCAGTGGATAGCGGCGCTGGACAAAGCCGGCGAGTTGAAGCGCGTACGCACCGAAGTGGATCCCATTCTTGAGATCGCCGAGATCACCGACCGGGTGAGCAAGGGAAAAGCGGGGGGCGCGGCCGGCGGCAAGGCGCTGCTCTTTGAAAACGTGAAAGGTTATCCGGGGATTCCGGTGCTCATCAACCAGTTTGGCTCGGCGCGCCGCATGTGCCTCGCTCTGGGCGTAGATTCCCTCGACGAGATCGCCGAGCGCATTCGCGGCTTCCTGGACGTTAAGAGTCCGCAGGGTTTTCTGGACAAGGTGAAGATGCTGCCCATGCTGGCCGACATGGGCAAATTTTTCCCGCGCACCGTCAGCACGGGGCTCTGCAAGGAAGTGGTGCGGAGGGAGCGGTTCTCGCTATTCGATCTTCCCGTGCTGCAATGCTGGCCCAAGGACGCCGGACGCTTCATCACGCTGCCGTGCGTCATCACTCGTGACCCGGGCACGGGCAAGCGCAATGTCGGCATGTACCGCATGCAGGTGTACGACGAGCGCACCGCCGGCATGCACTGGCAGCGGCAGAAAGTGGGAGCAGAGCACTACCGTGAAGCATTGCGGAAGTCCGCCGGCGCAGGTACGGCGGACCGGAGCCCGGCCGTGGACATCATGGCGCGCTCCTCGGGGGGCGCGACCCTGGCCGAAGGCACTCGCCCCGGCGGCCGCATGGAGGTGGCGGTCGCCATTGGAACCGAGCCCGCGCTCACCTTCTCCGCCATTGTGCCCGCGCCTCCGGAAGTCGAGGAATTCATGATTGCCGGCTTCCTGCCGCAAAAGCCGGTGGAGCTGGTGAAGTGCGAGACGGTGGACCTGGAGGTCCCCGCCGCAGCCGAGTACGTGCTGGAGGGCTACGTTCAGCTGGACGAGCTGCGAACCGAGGGCCCGTTTGGCGACCATACCGGCTACTACTCTTTAGCCGACCAGTATCCCGTGTTTCACGTCACCTGCGTCACCCATCGCAAGGACCCTGTTTACTCGACCACCATCGTGGGCCGGCCGCCCATGGAGGATGCCTGGATGGGCAAAGCCGTGGAACGCATTTTTCTGCCCCTTATGCGGCTGACCATCCCCGAACTGGTGGACGTGAATCTGCCGGTGGAGGGCGTGTTTCACAATCTGATGATTGTCTCCATCCGCAAGTCTTACCCCGGGCAGGCCCGCAAGGTGATGAATGCCATCTGGTCGCTGGGCCAGGCCATGTTCACTAAGTGCATCGTGGTGGTGGACGAAGACGTGAACGTGCAGGACGCGCGCGAAGTGGTTTGGAAGGCGCTGAACCACATTGATCCGGAACGCGATGTGCAGTTCATGCTGGGGCCGGTGGATTCGCTCGACCACGCCGCGCGCCTGGCGGACTTCGGCTCCAAGATGGGTATCGACGCTACCCGCAAGTGGACCAGTGAAGGCGTCACCCGGCCTTGGCCGGAGGAAATCGTCATGGACCCCGGGATCAAGGCTATTGTGGACAAGAAGTGGAAGGACCTCGGACTGGAGTAAGCCGCCGGGGGGGGCCCCTCTGACGCGCGTGCCCGGGCGCATTTATACTGGCCTGGTATGCCCATCGTGAAAGATCTTGCCGCCATCGCCAAGGGCATGTCGGTGACCTTGAAGGAGATGTTCTCGCCCACCGTGGTGGAGAATTACCCCGACGGGCCGGGGCCGCTGAAGGGCGCAAAGTTCCAGGAGCGTTTTCGCGGCGTTCACGTTCTGCAGCGCGACGAGAACGGGTTGGAGAAGTGCGTGGCCTGTTTCTTATGCGCCGCGGCCTGCCCCGCCAACTGCATCTACATCGAGGCGGCGGAGAACACGGCGGAGAACCGCATCTCGGGCGCGGAGCGCTACGCCCAGGTCTACAACATCGACTACAACCGCTGCATTTTTTGCGGATATTGCGTGGAAGCCTGTCCCACCGATGCCATCACCCACGGCCACGGATTCGAGATTGCTTCCACCGACGCTACCCAGTTGGTTTATCGCAAGGAGCAACTGCTGGCGCCCGTGCCGGCGCACCTGGGCTCGAACGCGGTCTTCAACCAGGCCGAAACCCAGCAGGGCAAGCCCGCCCTCACCAGCTAACGGGCGGCCACGCTGCCCGCCGAAGCCGGTCCCAGCAGTTTTTCCAACCCCGCTTTCAACTCGTCCGGCTTGAAGCCAAAGGGGCCCGGCCTGCTCTTGTAGAGCACACGCCCTTGCGGATCCAGCAGGTAGATGCGGTCCGGCCAGCCGGTGTACGCCTTCTCGATGGCGTTATCGAAACCATCCACCAGGGCAGGGAACTTGATGCCCAGCTTGCGCACACACGTTCCGGCCAGTTGCGTGCGCTCGGCAAAGTCGCGCGGGCTGCGGAAGACTACGTGATCGCGAACATTGCTCTGCATCTGCCAGACGTCGCTGGGGTGCGCCTCCAGGATGTATACGGCATAAAACGCGGCGCGCCCGGCATAGCGCTCGTACAAAGTATTAAGGGCGGGAACCTCCCGCCGGAAGGGCGGTCAGGTGTAACTGCCAAAAACCAGCACCACCGGCTGTCCCCGCAGGGACGACAGGCGCACTTCGCCCGTATGGTCCAGGCGCTTCAGGTTGAAGTCGGGCGCGGCATCTCCCGGATGCAGGGCCCCCGCCCGGATGTGCGTCCACAGGGTCTCAAACGGGGCTACCAGGAAGGTGAGAATGGGCATTCGTGCCATGAATTGCCCGAACGTATCGGGAGGTTGCGCCATTGCCCACGCAATCGCGCCTACAAAGAGGCAGTAGACGATGCCAAGAACGATCGCAGCCCGGAGCACTACCTTTTTCATGGATGCAGCATATTACCGCATGCCGCGCTGAAGTGGCAGCACGTCAGAAGCTGCACTGGCCGCAGTCCCCGGCCGTTGCTCCAGCACCGCGGCGGCAGCGGCAACCAGTTCGCTTTCCGACTCGAGCGCCTTGGCCACGCGCGCGATCTCCGGCTCAACCTCCGACCAGCGCTTCTGTTCGATGGCCTCGCGGATGCCGGGCATGGTTTTGGGCGCATACCCGGTGTAGACGCCCGGCGCGTAGATCAGGTGCTTGTACCAGGGGCGCCGCGGCAGGCCGGCCGGGTCGGTAAGCCGGCGCTCGCTCTCCATCAGCTTCTGGTTCAGGCGCGCGAGAACTTCCGGGGTGACGCTCTCCGGCCGATTCCATGCCGCTTTCACGGCAGCGTCATAGCGGTCCGCGCTGCGACTCAGCGCGTCTACCGCGTTTTCCAGCGGGGCGAAATTGAAGTGCGGAGGGACCTCTTCCCGCCGAGGAGCCACGGTGGGGTGGCGCGGGTCGTTGAGGGCGCGAAACAATCCTTCCTCGAGCTGGCGGTTGCGCTCGATGATCTGATCGCGCCGGCTGCTCGCCAGCTTCCGGAGTTCGTCGAGATAGGTGCGCATGGTCTCGGCAAAATCGCCAAAGTCGAAGGGCAGCAGGTCGGCACTGGCCAGGCGCAGCACCGCGGTGCCGGCTGTCTGCGACAGAGCGCGGCCATAAACAAAATCGCGGTCAGAAAAGTGCGTGTACCAGAAGAAATCGTCGTAAATGGAGTGATAGATGCCTTCCCGGTCCTCGCCCGCGTAGCTCAGATTCAAGGCCGCGATGCCCAGATGGTCAATGAAGGCGGTGTAATCGGTTCCGGAGCCCAGCGCGGCGATGCGCAAATCGCGGCGATCGCGGACCTTGCGGCGCTCGTCCTCGGACTTGGCATCGGCGATGGCGCGAAAGCGGGCGCGTTGCCACACCGAAACCGCCGCCTCCGGATCGCTGATGTCGCGCGCTACGTCGTTCATAAAACGCTCCAGGGTGTGCGAACCTTCGGCCTGAAGGTAGCCGCGGTCGCTGCCGTCGGTGTTGATGTAAGCCACCGCGTGCCGGCGCAGATCATTGCCGTGGGTTTCGGCCCACTCCGTGGAGCCCAGCAGCATGGGCTCTTCGCCGTCCCAGGCGGCATAGATGATGGTGCGCCGGGGGCGCCAGCCCTGCTTGCGCAGCTCACCCAGCGCGCGCGCTTCCTCGAGCAGCGCTATCTGGCCCGATACGGGGTCCTCCGCCCCGTTCACCCAGGCATCGTGATGATTCCCGCGCACCACCCACTGGTCGGGCTGTTCCGATCCCGGCAGGGTGGCGATGACGTCGTTCACCGGTTTCAGGTCCCAGTTGGACTTGATCACCAGGTGGACCTTGGCCGGCCCGGCGCCCACGTGATAGGGAATCGCCAGCGCCCCGCGCCAACTCTCCGGGGCCATCGGTCCTGCGAGCGCGGACAGCAGCGGTTGCGCGTCGCCATAGGAAATGGGCAGCACAGGAATCTTGCTGATGCTGCGGGCCTCACTCAAGGGCAGCCGCTGAGCATCCGCGGTCGCGCCCACGCCTGGCGTCAGCGGATCGCCCGGGTTGGACGAGGGAAAATCCATGACGCTGCCGCGCTGCACGCCATCACGCGGGCGCATGGGACCGGCCGGAAATACGTTGTCCTCGAAATAGCCGTCGTCGCGCGGGTCGGAGTAGATGAGGCAGCCCACCGCCCCGTGCTCGGCCGCTACCTTGGGCTTGATGCCGCGCCAGGAATTTCCGTATTTCGCGATCACGATCGCGCCCTTGACGGAAACGCCCAGGCGGGCGAGTTCCTCGTAGTCTTGCGGCAGGCCGTAGTTAACGAAGACCAGGGGCGCGGTCACGTCTCCGTCGAGAGAATAGGCGTTGTAAGTGGGGAGCTGTTCAGCGCTCTGGCCGGACGTTGGATCCTGCGCCAGGGGTGGCTCCTGCAGTTTGGCCACAAAGCGAGTAGGAGCGACCATCTCGACCAGCCGCTGCCGGGGAGTGGGAAACAGGACGTTGAACGTCTCGATGTGCGCGTCCCAGCCCCACTGCTGGAATTGCGCCAGGATCCACTCGGCATTCTGCCGGTCGTAGGGCGATCCCACGTGGTGTGGCCGCGCGCTCAGGCGCTGCATGTACTCGCGCATGCGCTGCGGACTGGGGATGTCGCGAAACTTTGTTTCCCAGCGGCGCTCTTCCGCAGAAGAGGATGGCGTAAAACCCTGTAGGGGGTGCTCCTGCGCGCTGCTGACCGCGCTGACAAGCATGAGCATTGCCAGCAAACCGCCGAGATACGGCCGTATCATTCTCGAAATTCTCAACGCGACTCCTTGGGAAAGAACGTAGAGGGTATCGCATCGGGCAGAGCTGTTCCAAGCTGTCGCATGGCGCCTCGGCTGGTGGAGCAACTGGCAGCAGGGAAAATGTTATGTAAGGGCGACTCTGAAGCCGTCACTTCAGCGCCAGGATGGCTGGAAAGAAATCGGCGACGCAGTCTGTGCCGGTGTGCGGCGCGGTGCGTGGAGCCGCCGGGGGGAACGATCGTCCGGTGAGACACTGCGCCGGAGCGCGGAGGCGTATCGCCTCCGCGCTTCCGGCAGGGCAGGGTTTACTGCAGAGCCGACCAGGCCGCAACCGTGGCCGAGGTCGTGTTCGCGGTGGTCGCTTTGCCCGTGTTGGGGTCATAGCGCACCACGCCGTCTTCGATGGAGCCGAACTGACGCACGCCGGTCTGGTTCCAGGCTACCGGAGCCGCGCCCGCCGTGTAGGTTGTGTTGGCGCCGTTGACCGGGTTCGCGCCGGCGACGGCGAAGTTGTAGCCGCTCTTGGCGCCCTGGTCCAGCACATGGTCGATCAGGCACGCGGTGGTCGAGGCCGGGGTGCAGGGCGAGGCGCCGCCCAGCGAGGGCAGGTCAGCCGAGTAGCCGGCAGCGGGATATGAAGTCTGGTACGACACTTCCGCGGTGTTGATGGTGCGCACCGACGACACGGCGGACGACTCGTTGGCTGCAATGCGCGAGCGCAGCAGGTTGGGAATGGCGATGGCGGCGATGATGAGAATGATCGCTACCACAATCAGCAACTCAATCAGCGAAAAGCCTTTTTGTTTCTTCATGGTGGTCTCGTCTCCTTGTCTCGTTTCTTAAGTTTTTCAGAACAGGTCAAATCACCCGGGCTGTCCCGGGGCACTCAGATCTTTGAAATAAAGGGAATTTCAGCAGCGGCGTTGGGCGCTGCCGGCGATGCCGCGATCTCTGTCTTCGAGAGATTGGGAACGGGAAGAGAGGGCGATACGCTGCAAGGCGTACTCCGGCGCGCCCCGTAAAACTGCGGTCACAGTTACGCAGATTAGAAATAAAAGCGTGAGCAACGCGGAAGCCTGCTCCGGCAAGGTGTCAGTTGCCGGACCATTGACGGTGCAGTAGGGACCATGCAGGAACGCGACCGGGAACAGCGCGATCGCCAGGATGCCGCTCAACATCAGGATGACTGTCCCGAGCCTGGAGCCCGGGTCTACTGATTTCATCGTTACCGCCTCGGATAAGGGCGATGCTACTGCGCTGCTTCCGAACGGCACAACATCACTTAGGTAATTGACGGACGCTCACAAAAGGTTCTTTCTTAAGGAGTTTCCTTAAGCGGATAAGCCGGACGTGGTCCTGGTATGGGGCCCTGGGTGGGTAAAAGGCCTTACGGCTCAGTTGGTAGGGTTGCGCGGGAACTTCAGATAAGGCAGCCGCACGTTGCGCACCACATCGTTGTCGGCCCGGATGGCGGTGGGAGCCTCGTATCCCTGGGCGCCGCCATTGGTGACGAAGTCATCCTGGTCCACGCCGTCGCCGCTCACGCCCAGGCCGCCCACCATCACCCCATTGCGGTACAGGGGAACGCTGCCCGGGAAGAACACAATCCCGCTTTGATTGCTGTTCGGCGCCTGCGAGCCCTGCGTGCAGGGATGTTGCGTGTCGAAAACGTAAAGGTGCTGAAAAAACGGGCCCGGCTGCGAGCCGTCGATGCCGGGAGGAAACAGCGGCATGGAGCCGAAGCTGATGGTGCGGTTCGTGACCGCGGTCCCCGGCGCCACCGTCGGCAGACCCGTCACTTCGTCCGTCATGTCCACGGAGCCGGGGCGGGGGTCGGCAGGCAGGTTGCCGGGATTGCTGAACCAGACCACGTTGCGCGCCTTGGTGGAGGCGACGTCCAGGCTGAAGATGGTGCCGTCCTGCATGCGATACACCGCAAGAAGTGTGCCGTCCAGGCCAGCGACTGCGATGCTCATTCTCGTTCTTGTGCCCTGGGGCAAACGAATCACAGCCCGCGTCAGGTTCGCCGTGTTCACCGCGTTCACGACGATGGAGTTCACCTCCGAGGCGGAAAGTTCGGAGTTCCCGTTCGGTCCCAACAGGTATTGGTCGGGTGGCAGCGTGCCATCGTGCGCGCCCACCGTGCCGAAAAATCCGACGGCGGTCTGATCCAAACTTCCTCCCACCGGTCCCACGCCGCTCGGCTGCGTTAGCTGATCGACGAAGGGCAACTCGATGCCGGCAATCAGCACAGCGCCCGGCGGGGGGATAGCACCAAAGTCGAGGAAGCAGGAACCGGAGGCGCAGGCGTTGGGGTCGGTGCTGCCGTGCGATCCGATGAAGGCGGCGAATTCCGCTACGTCCAAGCGCCCCGCCAGGCTGACCACCCCCACGCCTCCGGCCAGGTGCCCGGCCTTGAACAGCGGCACGCCCCCGGGATTCACAGCAGTGGGCACGCTATCCTTCAGGTCGGCCTTCCCGGTGGCGATGCCCAGCCCCGGACTGACCCCGTCGAGCGCGGTGCCGATGCCGACGATGAATTTCCCGGGATGCAGCGTCGCCATCTGGCGCGTGATGCAGCCGCGATTCGTATTCTCGATGCCGTACAGGTCGGCATTGGCGGTGAAGCTGACGCCGGGAGGGAAGTGGATGCCGCTGATGAACCGCACCGTCCGGGAAGAGAGCGGCGCCTGGTCACTGCTGAAGAAAGCCGCGGTGCGCGCCAGGGAGACGGCTTCTTCCTCGCTGTCCACCATGTTGCCGAAGTTGCCGGCGACCAGCGAACCCCGGCGCGCCCCATTGGCGAAAAACGTTCCCAGCACCGCGCCCGTGCGGTCCACCACCGCGATGGTCAACGGCGACGAAACGGAATTGGCGGCGTGGTTGATGACCGTCCCCACGTCCATGGAGGTGAGCGCGGAACTCGAAGTGGCTGGGGGCGGGCTCCCCGAGTTTTTGGCGCCTCCGCCGCAGGCAATCAGCAGGAAGCCCAGCGCCAGCAGCGCCAAGCCTGCAAGTGCCGCCGGCCCTCGCCGGGATAGCAGGATGCCGCCGAACGGTTTGGAGGCGGGGAGCACTGGCAAGTCTCGCGTCGGATACTATACCGGGCCTGTCAACGGGCGCATGAATTACGCTCCCAGCGCTCCGCTTGGATGTTAAGAGCGAGCAGCCGCCGAGCTGCGGGAAGCACCCGCCATCATGGCGGCGCAGTGGGCCGCGCCCAAAAGCGCGGTTTTGTCGTTGGTGATGATGTGGATGGGCACGGTTTCGAGCAAGCCGCGCAACCGGCCCTTGGCGCGAAAAGCTTCCAGAAATAGCGGGCCGGCCAGCTTGGCGGCAATCCTGGGAGCGATTCCTCCCCCCAGGAAGACGCCCCCGGTTGCCTTCAGCCGCAGCGCGGCGTTTCCCGCTTCGGCGCCATAGATCTGGACGAAAAGGTCCAGCGCCTGCGCGCAGGTGCTGCTCTTGCCGTTAAGCGCCGCCTCGGAGATCACAGCCGGCGGGTTGCCGCTCTCCAACGCCTGGCGCAGCCAGTCGGGTTCCTCGCCTCGACCGGTGTCGCGCAGGAAGCGATACACGTTGTAGAGGCCGGGGCCGGAGAGGATGCGTTCGTAGCTGACGTGCTCAAACTGGCGCAGCAGGTAGCGCAGCAACTCGATCTCAAGCTCGTTGCGGGGCGCGAAATCGCCGTGCCCGCCCTCACTGGCGAACACGACGAAATGGCCGCCGTCGCGGCAGATGCCGGCCTCGCCCAAGCCCGTTCCGGCGGAGACGACGGCGCAATTGCCGGCCGGGTCGGCTACACCGGCCGCGATGGGGTGCAGATCAGCGGGACGGAGCACGCTGATCCCATGAGCATTGGCTTCCAAATCGTTGATGAGGCGGATATTAGGGGTAGAGTGGCGGGCCAGATCGGCGGCGCGCACCATCCACGGGAGATTGGGCGTAGTCGCGACCCCGGCCTTCACGGGTCCGGCAATGCCAAAGCAGGCCGCCTCCACCTTGTGGTCGTGAGATTGGACGAATTGGGCCACAATCTCGTCCAGCGACTTGAAGGCGGCGCTGCGAAACACCTGCTCGGCAACCGGCTGCAAGTCCCCATCCACGTGCTCAAAGAGAGCAAGACGGGCGTTCGTGCCGCCAATGTCGCCGGCCAGGATCATGCATTTTCCGCTTGAGACATGGTTCGCATGGGCATGGGCCCCCGCCACATAGGGAAGGCAGTTCTGCAAAGTAGTTGCCCGACTGCCACGATTGTGATACCAAGTATCACCGTTTTACCTGCGTACCTTCTCCCCCGTCTTTGACGAAGACAAGGAACCTTGTGGCTTGGCGGCTGTGTTCGCGGCGAACGGCAATTCCAGCGGCGTTTGTGGCGGCTGCGCTCGCCTGCATCCCCAGCCCGGCCCAGGATCATAGCACCACGATCAAAGCGGCGGACGGCTGGATCCTGCCGCGCCGCGTCCCCGGAAGTTAT